>CAZOYV010000119.1:0-23944 GCA_964584075.1 uncultured Rickettsiales bacterium
GTTCGTGGCGCGACTGGCGTTCAGGCGGGAGTATGTTCGTGGCGCGCGACATCCCAGTCGGTGGCGCTGAACATTGCGGAGGGCAGTAGCCGTGGAGGTGGGGCCGAGCGAAATCACTACCGGATCGCGCTGGGATCGGCGGGGGAGTGCTGCGCGGAGCTGGACCTGGTGCCGCTGACGGGGGCGGTGGAGCAGCAGGCGAACTTGCGCAGGATCGGGGCGATGCTGAGCAAGCTGTCACGGTGAGCAGGTCGGGCCCCTTCGGTGGGACGGGGCCCGATCCTGCTTCATCAGGCGAGTCACCGCCTCATTGCGCCGACACGGATTCCTGGTTGGCTCGACCTCGATTGGACATCGCTGCCTTCATCCGGCGCCGACTCCCGCCCGACTTCCACTTTTTGTCGCGATCAGAGCCATTTTCTGGAAGTCGGATGTCCGAGTTCCAGGTTCTGGCGCTCATTGCGCCAAAAACTGGAAGTCGGGCGGGTACCGTCGCATGGGGTCGGGTCGTTGCCGAGGCAACCGGACAACCAAACAGACGAGATGGACAAGGACGGGAAACGCCCAACGAGAAACGCCCAACGAAGAACGTCCAACGAGAAACAAAGATTTATCTGCTACAACCCGCCGCCCCCCGCGCTCGAGATCCCGTAGACCTCGGCCGTGGTCCCCTCGATGTATTCCAGGAACGGCCGGGGGCTCAGCGGCGTGCCGGTGATCCGCTCCACCAGCTCGGGCCCGGGGTAGCGCGAGCCGTGGCAGTGGACCTCGTCGCGCAGCCACTCCCGCAGCGGGGCCAGCTCTCCGCGCGCGAGCTGGGCGTCGAGGTCGCCGAGCGCCCCCCGGGCGGCATCGAACAGCTGCGCCGCGATCAGGTTGCCCAGCGTGTAGGTGTGGAAGTAGCCGAAGTGGCCGATCCCCCAGTGGATGTCCTGCAGCACGCCCTCGGCCGGGTCGCGGGGCCGCAGCCCGAGCAGCGCCTCGTAGCGGTCGTCCCAGGCGGCGGGCAGCTCCGAGACCTCCAGGTCGCCGCCGATCAGGGCCCGCTCCAGCTCGAAGCGCACCGCGATGTGCAGGTTGTAGGTCGCCTCGTCGGCCTCGACCCGGATCGGGCTGGGCTCGACGGTGTGCAGTGCACGCCACAGGGCGTCGACGGTGACGCCGGCCGTCCCCGGCAGGTGCTCGTGGAGCAGCGGCAGCGCCCAGCGCCAGAACGGGCGGCTGCGCCCGACCAGGTTCTCCCACATCCGCGACTGGGACTCGTGGACCCCCAGCGAGGTGGCGTTGCCCAGCGGGGTCCGCCGCCACGCCTCGGGGAGGCCCTGCTCGTACAGCGCGTGGCCGGCCTCGTGCATCAGGCCCATCAGCGCGGGGCGCAGGTCGTCCTCGGCGTGGCGCCAGGTGATCCGCACGTCCCCGTACCCCACCGAGGTGCAGAACGGGTGGGTGCTGCGATCGATCCGGCCGGCGTCGAGGTCGTAGCCCATCCGGCGGACGATCCGCGTGCCCAGCGCCAGCTGGCCGCGGCTCGGGAAGTGGCCGCGGACCGGCGAGAGGTCCACCTCGCGACCCTCCTCGCGGACGGCGCGGACCAGGGTCGCGAGGCGGGCGGTCAGCGCCTCGAACAGCGGAGCCAGCTCGGCCACCCGCGAGCCCGGCTCGTAGCGCTCCATCAGCGCCTCGTAGCGATCGCCGTCGGGGGACAGCGCCGCGGCCTCCTCGCGGCGCAGCGCCACCAGCGTCGTCAGCGGCCCCTCGAACGGCGCGAAGTCGGCGGCCTCGCGGGCCCGCCGCCAGGCCTCCGATGCCTCGGCCTGGGCCGCGGCGAGGGCGCGCGCGAGCGACTCGGGGACCGCCCGGGCGCGGCGGAACTCTCGCCCGGCCTCCCGGACCTGCGCCGCCAGCAACGATCCCTCCGCGGCGACGGCCGCGGCGTCCGCGAGGGCCTGCCCCAGCTCGTCGGCCGTCACCAGCCGGTGGCGCAGCCCGGCCATCGTGGACAGCAGGTGTCCGCGGGCCTCTGCCCCCGCGGGGGGCATCATCGTCTCCTGGTCCCAGTGCAGGGCGCTGGTCGCGGCGTCCAGGTCCGCGATGTCGCCCCACAGCTCCAGCAGGCGTCGCTCGGCGGTCTCGGCATCCATCACGGAGCGATTATAGTGGCTGGCGGGATGAAATGGATGGGCCCCGGCGCGCGTACGCCAAGGTGTTGGGAGATGTCGTGTCGAAGGTGAAACGAGAGCGAGCCTGGTTCCACACGCTGGTGGCCACCACGATCACGTTCCTGGCGCTGGCGGCGGCGACGCAGCTGGGTCTACTCGGCTGAGGTCCCCCCGCCGATCGGCCGCCGGTGGACCTCGACGCGGTTCTTGCCCCGCCGCTTGGCCACGAGCAGCGCGCCGTCGGCGGCCCCGATCAGCCCGTCGGCGTCGATCGCGTCCTGGGGCAGGCTGGCGACCCCCACCGAGCAGGTCACCGGGACCCGGCGCCCGACCCCGATCTCGAACGGCTGGGCGCCGATCGCCCGGCGCAGGCGCTCCCCGACGACCATCACCTGGGTCGCACCGGTGCCGCGCAGCAGCACCGCGAACTCCTCGCCCCCGTAGCGGTAGGGCTCCTCGCCGCCGCGCAGCACGCCCCGCAGCCGCGCGGCGATGCCGGCCAGCAGCGCGTCGCCGGCCGGATGGCCGTGGCGATCGTTGACCCGCTTGAAGTCGTCCAGGTCGATCATCACCAGCCCCAGCGGCTCGCCCTCGTCCAGCGCCCGGCCGCAGGCGGCGCGGAGGTCCTCCTTGAGCGAGCCGTGGTGGCCCAGGCCGGTCAGCGCGTCGGTCTTGGCCTCGCGGGCCAGCCGCTCGAACTCGCGGGCGCTCTCGATCGCCCGCCCGGCGTGGTCCGCGATCAGGTGGAACACCAGCCGCGCGTGGGGGTCGATCGGCCGGCCGGTGAAGCGGTTGTCGGCGTACAGCACGCCGCGCGCGGACCGCTCGCCGCGCAGCGGGGCCGCCACCCCGGTCCCGAGGTCGAGCAGCCCGCCGAGGTCGTCGCCGCCCTCGCCCGACACCGGCGCGTCGCGCCGCAGCGCCAGCGCCACCGGGCTGCTGCCCTGGGCGTCGACCCGCGTCCCCCGCACCCGGCGGTCCAGCTCGCCGGGGTGCTCCCGCTGGCGCAGCCCGGCCTGGTACAGCGTCTCCAGATCCGGGGCGTCCTCCTCGATCGAGCGCCACACCCGGTCCGCCTCCTCCGCATCGGCGGGCCCCACCGCGCAGGCCCCGCGCAGCACGCTGCGGTCCAGCTCGTCCTCGAGGAAGATCATCGCGCGGTTGAGCCCCAGCCCGACCCCGGCGGTGGCCCCGGTCAGCACCGCGTAGCAGGTCGGCTCCAGCTCCAGCGCCCCGCGCACCAGGTTGGCCAGGCGGTGCAGCAGCAGCACCGCGCTGCGCAGCTCGTCGATCTCCTCCTCGAGGCGGCGGATCTCGTCGTGGGCCGGATCGGAGCTGTCCATCTGGGCCGGCATTCTATCCCAGCGCCGCGAGGATCGGCTCGGCGCGGCGCCGGGTCTCCTCGAACTGCCCGTCCACGTCCCCGAGATCGAAGAAGCTCGCCCCCGAGGGCGGGGAGCGCACCACCGCGCCCGCGTCGATCTCGGCGGGGCTCTCGGCGCCGTGGGTCTTCTCCACCATGTGGACCGCCAGCGCCACGTCGCCGCGCAGCGCCCGCCAGGCGTCCAGCGGGGCGCGCTCGGCGAAGCCGCCGTCGGCATACGGCACGCCGTCCAGCTCCACGGGGCAGAACAGGTAGGGGATCGCGCACGACGCGGCGACGGCCTCGGGGAGCGGGCCCTCGTGGATCACGCGGTGCGCGCGGCCGGGACCGACGACCCCCACCCCGAACGGCCGCGGCAGCCCCTCGAAGGTCGGGGGCAGCCACTCGCGGAGCCGGCGGATCAGCTCCCGCAGGGACAGCGCCCCGCGCCACACCCGGGCGTGGAGCCGCACCGCCGAGACCGGCCGCTCGGCGGTCAGCTCGGCGAGGACCCGCTCGGCGGGCAGGCCCGCGGCCCACAGGGCGCCGGTCAGCGCCCCCGACGAGGTCCCGCACACCCCCTCGACCGGAAGATCGAGCCGCTCCACGGCCCGCAGGAAGCCGGCGTGGCGGGCGAACGCGAGGAAGCCGCTGGAGAGGACGAGGTCCATCGCGCTCCCGGGCCCGCGGCGGCTCAGAGCTCGCGCGCCGGCCCGGAGAGCCAGCGGATCATCGGCTGGAACAGCCACTCGTGGGAGTAGCGGCTGACGTACGGGTCGGCGTGGGCCATCCGCACGTGGTCGTTGCCCAGCATGATCGTCTCGACCACGGTCGAGGAGGCCGCCTCCACGGCCGACACCGCCGCCGCCTCGGGCACGATCCCGTCGGCGTTGCTGTACACGCACATCAGCGGCCCCTCGTAGGACCGGAACGCCTCGGTGACGTCGACCCCGCGGACCATCAGGTCCTCGGTCTCGAGCCACTCCGCGATCTGGCGGTTGACCGCCGGGACCGGGTCCTCGACGGTGCGCACCAGAACGGCGGCCTTCTCCAGGTCGACGTTCTCGACGCGCATGTAGATCGACAGGGCCCACGGCGCGTGGTGCGCCAGGATCGGCAGCGCCAGCTCGGCCAGCAGGTTGGTACCCCAGAACGGCACCAGCCCGGCGAGCCGGGGACTGGAGAACGCCACCCGGACCACGGGGTGGACGTCGATCCAGCGCAGCGGCCCGCCGATCCCGACCAGCGCGCCGACGCGGTGGTCGGGGATCATCGCGACGTGCATGTACAGGTAGGTCGCGCCCAGCGAGCAGCCCACCAGGTCCACCCGCTCGGCCCCGGACTCGGTGTGGGCCAGGATGTGCTCGACGACCACCCGCAGGTCGGTCAGCGCCACGTCCTCCATCCGGTAGCTCGGGCTGCCCCCGTCCGGCAGCGAGTCGCCCTGGGCGCGCAGGTCGACGGTCCAGAACTCGAAGCCCTCGCGGGCGAAGGTCTCGGCCATCGAGGTGCCCTCGGGGTGCCACGTGAAGATGAAGCTGTTCATCCCGTAGCCGGGCAGGATCGCCACCGGCCGCTGGCCCCTCCTGAGCTTGCCCGGCACGGAGTAGCGGCGCAGCGAGAGCTTCCAGCCCTCGCCGTTGTCCACCAGGTACATCTGCACCACGAGCTCGTCCTCGCGGGGGGTCCGCTTCACCTTCCGCCTCGGTTTCATGCTACTTCCCCTGGAACCGCGCCTTGCGCCGCTCGACGAAGGACATCGCACCCTCCATCGCGTCCTCGGTGGTCATCAGCGCCCGCGCCCGGCGGACGAAGTCTTCGGCTTCCTCGGCGATGTGGTGCTCCAGCGCGGCGCGGGACGCCTCGCGGATCGCCTGGACCGCCAGCGGGGCCTGCTCGGCGATCTCCTCGGCCAGCTCCAGCGCGCGGGCCAGCTGCTGCCCGGGCTCGACGACCTCCTGGCTCAGCCCCAGCCGCAGCGCCTCCTCGGCGTCGAACTCGCCGCCGGTCAGCATCCAGCGCATCGCGTTGCCCCACCCGGCGCGCCGCGGCAGCCGGCTGGTGGCCCCGCCGAACGGCATGATCCCGCGCTTCACCTCCAGCTGCGCGAAGCGCGTGTCCCGCGCCGCCACGCCGAGGTCGCAGGCCAGCAGCAGCTCGACGCCGATGGTGTAGCAGTAGCCCTGGACCGCGCCGATCACCGGCTTGCGGCGCAGCGGCGCGAACAGGTCGAGCGGATCGACGTTGCCCGGCGGGAACAGCTCGGCGCCCCCCGCCACGGCCGGTCCGACCTCGGCGAGATCGAGTCCCGCGGTGAAGTTCTCGCCGTGGGCGAACAGCACGGCGCAGCGGGCGTCGGCGTCGTGCTCGTACTGCTGGTAGGCCTCGGCCAGCAGCTGGTGCATCCGCACGCTGAAGGCGTTGTACTTGCGCGGCCGGTTGAGGCCGATCAGCAGCACGTGGCCCCGGCGCTCGGTGGTCACGTCCTGGGCGAGGGTCTGGTCTCCGACGGTCACGGCGGGTCCTCCTCCCCAGCGGTTGTACCGCGCGGCGCGCCACGGCGCCAGTCCACGCCCGGGGGAAGGGACGGGGCGCCGTCCGTGTCCCGATCGGTGGAGAGCACGGAGGGAACGGACGTGGCAAAGGAGTGGATCGCGGCCGCGCTGCTGTCGACCCTGATCGCGGTGCTGATCGCGCCGGCGCCGGCCCCGGGAGCGGATGCTCCGGAGGCACGGGCCACGCCCCCCGAACACGGCTGGACCCGGCTCGCCGAGGGGCTCGAGCTCGGGGTCTTCGCGGCCCCCACGGGCACCGCCGTGGGCGACGGGCTGGTGACCGTGCTGCGCGTCGACCCGGCGACCCACGAGCTGGTGCTCGGGATGAGCAGCGCCGCGGGGCTCGAGGACAACCGCACCGCCCTGGAGTGGGCCCGAGACGAGGGCTGGGTCGCGGCGATCAACAGCTCGATGTTCCAGACCGACCACCGCTCCAGCACCGAGCTGATGCGCTCCTCGGGCCACGTCAACAACGGTCACACGGGCTCGGGGCAGACCGTGCTGGCCTTCGAGCGCGCCGACGACGCCCCGGCCGGCACGCCGCCGGTGGCGCTCCTCGACCGCGCCTGCGACGACTGGGACGCGCAGCTGGACCACTACGGCAGCGCCGTGCAGTCGATCCGGATGCTGTCCTGCCGGGGACGCAACGTGTGGAACGACAGCGAGCGGATCTGGAGCCACGCCTGCATCGGCCTCGACGGGGACGGCCGACCGCTGCTGATCCACGCCCGCTCGCCGTGGTCGACCCACGACTTCATCGAGCTGCTGCGCGCGCTGCCACTGGACCTGGCCCGGCTGCAGTACGCCGAGGGCGGGCCGGAGGCCCAGCTCGCGGTCCGCAACGCCGGGGTCGAGCGGGAGTGGCTGGGCAGCTACGAGACCGGCTTCCTGGAGTCGGACGACAACGGGACGGCGTGGCCGATCCCGAACGTGGTGGGGGTGCGAAGACGGGCGGGCGGCTCCGCGGCGGCCCCGGAGCTCAACGGGAGCGCGCCCGCGAGCCCCTAGGCGGGCCGATCAGCCGGCCCAGCGGAGCGAGTCGCCCAGCCCGAGGTTGCCTTCACTCACGGAGCCGTCCGGGTGCTCGATGCGGCACCAGCAGTAGCCGCGACACCACACCACCGTCGTACCGTCCCGCGGGCGCTTGGTCTCGAGGGTCCCGCCACACACCGGGCACCGGCCCGCGGGCCGCCTCCGGGGGGGGCGGTTCGGCCTCGTTCCGTGATCGTCCATCCCTGTCTCCATCGGTCGCTCCGGCCTTGCTCCATTCGAACTGCCACGGCCTGGGAAAGGGAACGGGACAATGACGTCCCGGGTCCCGAAGTGCCCGGTCCGGACCATCGCAGCTCGTAGACTGTACATTTGTTCAGTATACTCTCCGGGTGAGCTGCTCCCCGATCCGCGTGCTGCTCGTCGCCGACACCCACATCGGCCACGACTGGCCCCGCCGCCCGCGCGTCGACCGCCCCCGCCGCGGGCCGGAGTTCCTGGCCAACTTCGAGCGGGCGCTGGCCCCCGCCCTGCGCGGCGAGGTCGACCTGGTGGTCCACGGCGGAGACCTGCTGTTCCGCAGCAAGGTCTGGCCCGAGCTGGTGCAGCGGGCGATGGCGCCGCTGTTCCGCGTGGCCGACGCCGGGGTCCCGGTGTACCTGGTGCCGGGCAACCACGAGCGCTCGCGAATCCCGTTCCCGCTGCTGGCGCTCCACGCGGGGGTCCACCTGTTCGACCGCCCGCGGACCCACCGTCTGCAGCTGCGCGGCGTCCGGGTCGCGCTGTCCGGCTTCCCCTACCTCCGCGGCGCCCGCGACGGCTTTCGTGCGGCGGTGGCGCAGACCGGCTGGCGCGGCGTCCCCGCCGACCTGCGGCTGCTGTGCCTGCACCAGCTGATCGAGGGGGCCCGTGTCGGGATCACCGACTTCACGTTCACCCACGGCCCCGAGGTGGTCCGCGCCCGCGATCTGCCCGGCGCGTTCGACGCCGTGCTCTCCGGCCACGTCCACCGCGCCCAGGTGCTGCGCGCCGACCTGGCCGGGCGACCGCTGCCGGCGCCCGTGGTCTACCCCGGCTCGGTGGAGCGGACCTCGGGGGACGAGCGTGGAGAGGAGAAGGGCTACCAGCGGCTGACGCTGTCCCCCACCCCGTCCGGGAGCCCCGCGGCGCTGGCGGTCCGCTTCGTGCGGCTGCCGACCCGGCCGTGGATCGGGCTCCCGGCGATGAAGATGTCCCTTCAACGCGTCGTCTCCAACCACTAGGATTGAGAACGCGTACCGAACCAGGGGGAGCCGTGATCCGTCCGACCGCCGCCGCGCTGGGACTCGCCCTCGCCGTGCTCGCCGTGGCCGCCCCGGCGCATGCCGCTGGCGGCAGCACGCTGATCCTGTACGACGGGGTCGTCAGCGAGGCCGTGGCGACGAAGGCCGCCGCCGCGCTGGCCGAGCGGCTCGAGCTCGGGGGCAGCGACCAGTTCCGGGTCGAGTTCCTCGCCGACGCGGTGTTCGGCGGGGCCGAGCACTGGCCCGAGGGCGGCCCGGTGACCTACTGCCCCTCGGCCAGCCTCGACGTCGACGTGGGGACGCTGCTGATCGAGGCCGAGGCGATGGCCGCCGAGGGCCGCTTCGCCGAGGTGGACGAGGCGCTGGGCCGGGCGCTGGACGAGCTGGCCTGCGCCACGCCGCCGCTGGACCCCGCGAAGCTCGCCCGCGCTGCGCTGCTGCGCGGTTGGGCCCGCGTCGAGCGCGAGGACCGCGACGGGGCCAAGGCCGCGTTCACGATGGCGACCGCCTTCGATCCGGCGGTGGAGTGGCCCCCGGAGTACCCCCCGCACGCGCAGCAGGTGTTCGTGTTCGCCGCCCGCGCGGCGCTCCGCTCCCACGACGCCCGCTTCGAGCCCGGCACCGCCGAGGACGACGCCGAGCAGATCCGGATCGACGGGGTGCGGCTCCCCGAGCGCACCCGGCTGCGCCCCGGCTGGCACCAGGTCAGCGTCCCGACGCGCGACGGCGGCCACCTGCGGCTCGCGGTGGAGTTCGCCGCCGGCGGGACGGTGCGGCTGGTCCGCGCCTCGGAGCTGCTCGAGACGTTCCTGATCGGCGACGGCGGCGAGGCCGCGGGCCTGGCGATCGCCTCCCGGTTGGCGCGCTCGGGCGACGACGTCGCCTACCTGATCGAGCCCGCGCTGGACCGCGTCTACCGCTTCGACCGGGCCACCCACGAGGCCACCGAGCTGCCGGTCTGGGACAAGGCCCCCTGGCGCCCCCAGGGAGGCCGGTAGTAGTCTCGGGTCGGGACGATCGACCGCCCGCCGAGGAGGACCACGATGGTGCGAAGGATGGCCCTGTCCCTGCTGCTGGTCGCGGCGCTGGCCCTGGCCGCGGCCCCCCGGACCGCCGCCGCCGGCACCGGGCGCGACCTGCTGGGGGCCGGCGGGTTCGTGCTCGCCGGGCTGCAGATCCCGCCGACGGTGTTCCACTTCGTCGCCGCCGGCAAGCTGAACACCGAGCTCGGCGGCTGGACCGGCGACGAGGACTTCGAGCGCAAGGCCCGCACCGCGATGCAGCTCAACATCGCCGGCGGCGCGGTGCACGCCGCCAAGCTGGTGGCCTGGAGCGCGGCGGGGTTGCTCGCCATCGGCGACGAGGACGTCGGGGCGGCCGCCGTGACCCTCGGGATCGGCGCGCTGGACATGGCCAGCGCGATCATGAGCATCACCGGCGGGATCGTGGTCCTCGGCGCCAAGAAGGCCGCCGCCGTCAAGGGCACGCCGATGGGCGACGCCGCCACCTGGTCGGGGGTCGTGCACCTGCTGTTCGGCGGGATCTCGGCGCTGACCACGCTGCCCGAGCTGCTCGCCGGCCTGATGGGGGTCGTCGCGATGGCCGAGCGCGACGACCGCGAGCGCCCCGTGCGGGTGGCGTTCCAGCCCGGCGGGATCGTGGTCCACGGCCGGTTCTGAACGCCGCGCCGGCCCTCAGCCCCCCATCAGCCAGCGCAGCCCGTAGGCCAGCACCAGCCCCAGGTAGTTGCCCAGCGCGATGCCCACCAGGCCCGCGGTGATCCCGGACACCACCACCTCGCGGTTCCGCAGCGCCCCCGCCACCGCGCCGATGAACGCCGGGCCGTAGATCGCGGCGGTGCCGGTGATGATCGTCGTGTCGGTGTCGATCCGGAACAGCGCGCACAGCCCGATGTGCAGCGCCAGCGCGCCGAACATCACGACGCCGACGTAGACCATGTACGGCAGCCCGGCGGTGAGCAGCTGGGACAGCTCCGCCGTGGAGCCGATCGCCACGCAGAACACCATCACCAGGTACTGGCCGAGCTCGTACGAGCCGCGCAGCCGCCGCACCGGGCCGACGAACGACAGGCCGATCCCGAGCGTCGAGATCCCGATGATCACGAACGCCTCGTGGATCTGGCCGAGGATCAGCATCGAGGCCCCGGCGGTGAGCCCCAGCACCAGCACCGAGAGCCCCAGCGCGGCGCCGATCCTGGGCCACGCGCGGAGCCTGCGCAGCAGCGACATGTCCTCGACCTCGACGGCCTCGGCGTCGTCCTGCTCCTCCCCTCGGCGCTCCGGGAACCGGGGCAGGAACAGCCTCATCACGCGCTGGGCGACCGTGACCAGGAACAGGAAGTACAGCGCGCCCCACAGCATGTCGACGATGTTGAGCAGCAGGAACGTCTCCTCCTGCACCTCCAGCGCCCAGCCGATCGCCGACATGTTGGGCGTGCCGCCGGTGTAGACGCCGACCAGCATCCCCGAGACCTTCCACGACTCCTCGCCGGGGACGGAGAACACGAACGCCGAGGCGGTGGTCACGATCAGCACCGAGACCAGGGCCAGCACGAACGCGATCACGGTGCGCTTGGCCAGCCGCATCCAGGACGGGAAGTGGGTCGGGAACAGCAGCAGCGGGATCGCCAGCGGGACGCTGATCTCCATCGCCGTGCGGGACAGGTCGGGCAGCGCCACGCCGGGGACGTTGGCCAGCACGATCCCGCCGCCGTAGCACAGCATCACCGGCCCGAGCCAGCCCAGGAACCGGACGCGCGCCGCCGCGAAGATCATCAGCGCCGGCAGCCCGACCAGCGCCAGGCCGAACAGCGCGGTGTGCAGGATCGCCATCCCCGGACCTCCCCGGTTCGCGACACGGTACCACGGGGCGCCCTTTTCATCCCGACCCCGTCGCCGTAGATTCCCCGCGCCATGCACGCCGCATCGCCGAGCTCGCCCCCGGAGGGCACCCGCCGCGCCCAGCGCATCGCCACGGTGGTGCTCGGCTCGGTGTGCGTGATCTGGGGCTCGACGTTCCTGCTGATGAAGATCGGCACGGGCGCGCTGCTCGAGGCGCTCCCGGCCGGGGGCGAGGTGGCCGCCGCGGCGTTCTTCAACGCGGTCCGCTTCGGGCTCGCCGCCGCGCTGATGCCGGTGCTGGTGCCATCCAGCGTGCGGCGGCTGGATCGGGCGGCCTGGAAGCAGGGGTTCCTGCTGTCGCTCGTCTTCACGCTGGGTTTCCTGCTACAGACCTTCGGCCTGACCCAGCCGGACGTCCCCCCCAGCCAGTCGGCGTTCCTGACCTCGATGTACGTCGTGGCGACACCGATCATCGCGGCGATCGCGCTGCGCCGCTGGCCGCCGGTCGGGGTACTGGTCGCGCTGCCGCTGGCGGTGGTCGGCGCGGGCTTCATCTCCGGCCCGCCGAGCGGCGGGCTGTCGCTCGGAGCGTGGGCCACCGTGGCCTGCGCGGTGGCGTTCGGCGGCCACATCGTGCTCACCGACCACGCCACGCGGCGCGCAGACCCGCTGGGGATCACCCTGGCGATGCTGCTGTTCGCCGCGGTGGAGACGACGGGGGCGCTGCTGCTGACCCCCGGCGGGGTGGCGACGCTGTCCCCGGGCTTCCTGGCCCGCGTGCTCGCCGATCCGGGGTTCGTCGTGCCGGTGCTGCTGTGCGCCACGCTGGCGACGGTGCTGGCCGTCAGCCTGCTCAACCGCTGGCAGAAGGAGCTGGACCCCAGCCGTGCCGGGTTGGTCTACACCGGGGAGCCCGTCTGCGCAGCGCTGATCAGCGTCGCCGCCGGGTTCGACGCCGTGGACGGCTGGCTGCTGTTCGGCGCGGCGATGATCCTGCTGGCCAACCTGGCCGCCGAGCTGCTCGGGAGGAGGCGTGATCGCCCCCGGCCGCGGCGGCACTACGTCACGGGGTCCGCGCGGAATCCACCACCGCCCTGACGCGCGGGTCACCCAGGTCGTACAGGGAGATCGAGTACCCGGCCCGGCCCAGCGGCTCCAGCTCGCGCAGCGGGGCCGCGAGATCGTGGGTCAGGTACGTGCCCCGCAGGTAGGTCGCCGAGATCGCCAGCACGCCGCGGTCGGGGATCGCCCCCGGCGGGAGCGCCGACGGGCCGGGGGCGTGGATCCCGTAGGCCACGGGGTCGGCGGTGCCGTGGTACCACAGCACCACCTGGTCCGGCGGGTACGGCTCCAGCGCCCGCGCCAGCGCCACCAGGTCCTGGCCCCAGTCGAGGCTGGAGTCGACCACGATCCGGTCGGCCCGCGCGGGACCGCCCGACGGGACGTTGAAGTACGCCAGCTGGTGGGGCGCGATCCACGCCGCCGACGCGATCTGCGCGGCCAGCAGCCCCCCGGCCAGCCACGGCAGCGCCCGCGGCAGCACCGGCTGCAGCCGCGCCAGTCGATCGAGCGCGAGCAGCACCAGCAGCGGGTACAGCGGCAGCAGGTAGCGGTGGCCGATGTTGACCCGCGAGGTCAGCGCCAGCGCGGCGAAGGCCACCACCGCGACGGCCCACAGCCACGGGGCGACCGCCCCCGCCCGGGACGCCGCCGGGGCCCGCCAGCGCAGCACCAGCGTGACCAGCGCGGCCAGCACCAGCGCCAGCTCCGCCGGCGTGCTCTTGGCGGCGTACAGCACCGGGAAGTAGGCCGGCCCGGCGGCCCTCGAGCGCTCGCCGAGGAAGAAGGTCCAGTGGCCCTCGCGCTGGTGGCGAACCTGGTCCTGGATCCCCACCACCGGAGCCGGCTCGCCGTCCACCCGCGCGAAGCCGTGCAGCGCCCAGACCAGCACGGGGATCGCCGCCAGCACCAGCGCGGCCTGGCCCACCACCTCCGGTCGCCACCAGGCCTGCGGCCGCCACCAGGCCCCCGCCCGCCGCGCCGCGGACCACCCCACCGCGGTCACCGCCAGCGGAACCAGGAACAGGGCCGAGTACTTGACCGAGACGGCGACGGCGACCGCCACCGCGACGGCCGCCGCGCGCCCCCGACTCGGGCGCCGGGCGTGGGCCGCCATCGCCGCCAGCGCGGCCAGCATCGCTCCCGCCGCCAGCGCGTCGGTGGTGGCGTACGCGCTGTGGGCCACCACCGTCGGCGACGCCGCCAGCAGCACCGCCCCCGACGCCGCGACCCAGGGCC
Source organism: uncultured Rickettsiales bacterium (assembly GCA_964584075.1). GTDB lineage: Bacteria > Myxococcota_A > UBA796 > UBA9615 > CAYRNR01 > CAZOYV01. The sequence continues at coordinate 13,510 of CAZOYV010000119.1, forward strand.
CCCGCCGCCGCCACAGCCAGGCGACCACGCCCAGCAGCAGCGCGCTGCCCACCAGCGCCGCGTGGATCACCCGCGCCTGCCCGACGCGCTCCCGGTTGCCCGCCCTCGCGGTCCACGGGTCGCCGGGCTCGACGCGGGGGGCGGCCAGCGCCGGGCCGAGGTGGCTCACCAGCACCGGCAGCGGGGCGACCCCGTGGCGCGCCAGCTGCGGGTCCAGCCGCCCCAGCGCCGCGGTGTGCAGCGCGGCGTTGGCGTAGAACGTCTCGTCGAAGGTGACGCTCTTGTGGCGGCGGATCAGCCCCGCCTGGAGCTGCAGCCCGGCCAGGGCCAGCGCGGCGACGATCCACGGGAGCACCCGGCGCACCGCCGCCCCCCGCGGCGTCCGCTGGGGGGCCCCTACCACAGCGCGTCGTGGTCCTCGCAGACGCCATGGAGGTCGTCGATCTGCAGCGGACCGCCGGGCAGCTCGACCCGCCCGCGGAAGCTGCCGTGGGGCTGGTGGAACACCGAGCGGATCACGCCCAGGCGGATGCTGTCGGCGCGCTCGCCCTCGGGGGTGAAGGTCAGCTCGACGGCGCCGTCGGTGGTGGTGATCCGCCACGGCGCGAGCAGGTCGGAAGCGTCCATCTCGAAGCGGGCCGGGCCCAGGTGGTGCAGCGCACCGTCGACCCACGCGCCGTTCTCGTTGAGCTCGTCGTCGCGGCGGTTGACGTTGTGCGTCAGGTTCAGCCCGATCAGCCGCCCCCCGGCGTCGCGGCCGGCGCAGGTGGCCCAGTTCCACCACGTGTGGCGGGGGTACAGCGCCTTGTGGATGTCGAGGATCGCGTGGTGGCGGGCGGGATCGGCGCGCCGCTCCTTCCCGGCGACGGTGACGGTGCCCTCGAGCGGCAGCGGCACCTTGTGCGAGTACATCCCGCGGTTGGGACCGACCGGCAGCACGACGACCAGCGGCTGCAGCGCGGCCAGGTCGTGCAGGCAGCGCAGCTCGGCGCGGACCTCGGGGCGCCCGCCGGCGGCGGCGATCTCGATCCGGATGCGGTGCTCGCCGTGGTCCAGATCGTTGTCGACCTCGATGGCGTAGCCCCGCGCGCGGACGTGGCAGCGGTCGTCGTACAGCGCCTCGCCGAGCCGCAGGTCGAGGGTCGGCGCCTGGCGGCCGTGCTCGAACGACACGCCGCCGCGGCGGTCGACCACGTGGCACCACGTGACCCGCAGGAACTTGGAGTCGACGATCGCGAAGGTCACGAACAGGTCGTCGAGGTCGAGGCAGTAGTGCTGCCACTCCTTGAGCCGCAGTCGCACCGCGGCGCGGGGCAGCGGCAGCCCGGCCTTGACCACCCGCGCCCGCGCCAGGTCGATGTGCCGCAGCGGATCCCGGAACACGCCGAGCTGGACCTGGCCGTGCTCGTCGACGATCCGGTCCGGGGTCGGCTGGCGTTCGATCATCGTCACCTCCCCGCCGGCCGGCCCGTCAGGCGGTCGGCCACCTCGCGGCCGAGCGCCAGGCACGACGTCAGGCCCGGCGACTCGATCCCCGCCAGGTGTAGCACCCCCGAGGCGCCGCGCGCGACGTGGAAGTCGCGGAAGCCCTCGCCCGGTGCCGCCAGCTTGGGCCGCACCCCGGAGCTGTCGGGTTGCAGGTCCTCGACCCGCAGGTCCGGCAGGTAGCGGCGCGCGGCGCGGTGGAACGCGGCGGCCTTGGCCGGGTCGACGTCGTAGCGCGGCGCTGCGACGTACTCCGTGTCGGGGCCGAACCGCACGCGGCCGGCCAGATCGACGGTGGTGTGGATCCCGAGCCCGCGCAGCCCCGCCTCGGGCAGCGGGTAGACCAGGCCGTGGACCAGCGGGCGCGTGGTCCAGAAGTAGTCGCCCTTGCAGCAGTGCACCGCGAACCCGCCGTCGCCGCACGCGCGGGCCAGCGCCCCGGCCGCCAGCCCCGCGGCGTTGACCACCTCCCCCGCCCCGACCTCGTACGGCGCGCCGCGGGCGGGCCGCACCGCCAGCCGCCAGCCGGCCCCGTCGGGCTCCACCGCGACCACCTCCTGGCCCACCAGCAGCACGCCGCCGGCGGCCTCCAGCCGTCGCCACAGCGCCGCGACCAGGTCGTCGGAGGACACGATCCCGGTGGCCTCGCTGAGCAGCCCGGCGACGGCCGCCACCGCCGGCTCGCGGGCGCGGACCTCGGCGGCGGTGACCATCCGCAGCCCCTCGACCCCGTTGCGCCGGCCGCGGTCGAGCAGCGCGGCGAGGCCCGGCTCCTCGTCCGGCGCGGTGGCGACGATCAGCTTGCCCACCCGGGCGTGCCCCACCCCGTGGCGCGCGCAGAACGCGTACAGCTCCCGCCGGCCCTCGACGCACAGCCGCGCCTTGCGCGAGTCGGTCGGGTAGTACAGCCCGGCGTGGATCACCCCCGAGTGGCGTGACGAGGTCTCCCGACCGGGCCGCGGGTGGCGCTCGAACACCGCCACCTCGACCCCGCGGCGGGCCAGCGACCGTCCGACGGCGAGGCCCACCACCCCGCCTCCGACGACCGCCACCTCGACCCGCTCGATGCCCATCCCCCAAGGATAGTGGAACGGCCGGAGGGAAGGTCGAGACGCCAAGCCGGGTTGTCAGGTGTCAACCGGAGTTGACGATCGCGCGTCGCCGCGATCGGAGAGAACGCCGTGGGTGCGGCAATACTGGAGATGGCACCGTTCTTGCGGGTTCCCGACCAGAGAGTGTTGCGAACGTGGGCAGCGAATGTTGCCGCGGGGCTGGGAGTGTACCCGGCGATTGGTTCAACCAATATTGGTGACGTCGGGTTTTCTCTTGAGTCTCCCCGCCCCGCTGCATACCCTGTGGAGCTTTTTGGCCGCGGACGGAGTGACAGCACCGTGAACGAGCCCTACACCGTACAGCGAATGAGCTACACGCCCCTGTTCCGGGCGGCCAACGCCGCCGTGGGGCTGGGTCGCAAGCTGGGCCTGCCGCTCGGCGATCTCGACCCCGACTCGATCCTCGACGCCGCGCGGCGCAAGACCGGGCTGGAGGACATGGGCGCCGAGACCTACCGGCCGTACCTCGAGCACATCGCCGAGACGTGCCAGAAGCACCCGGTCACGCCGCTGGCCCGGGTGATCTTCCGCGCCACGTTCCAGGCCGCGGCGACCAACCGCCTGCTGGCCCGCGACTACGTCAAGCGCTACCCCGAGCTGGAGCGGATCCCGGTGGAGCGGCCGGTGTTCATCGTCGGCTTCCCGCGCACCGGCACGACCCTCGTGCAGCACCTGCTGGCGCTGGAGCCCGGTGCCCGCGGACTGCAGTTCTGGGAGCTGTTCTCCCCGACGCCGGTGGACGACGACCCGGTGATCGACCGCAAGAAGCGGCTCGCCGCCGCCGACCAGATGCTCCGGATCGCGATGCTGACCTCGCCGGAGACGCCGGTGGTCCACGACGTCAAGACGACCACGTTCGAGGAGTGCTGGTACCTGATGGCCCACTCCTTCGCGGTCTACAACTGGGACCTGCAGAGCGGCTTCCACCAGTTCGGCGACTGGCTGCTGCAGCAGGACATGCGCGTGGCCTACCGCGACTACCGCCGCACGCTGCAGATGATGGCCCACTGGCAGCCCACCGGGCGGTTCGTGCTCAAGTGCCCCGAGCACCTGTGGTTCCTCGACTCGCTGCTCGACGTGTTCCCCGACGCGTGCATCGTGTGGACCCACCGCGACCCGGTGAAGGTCATCGCCTCGTACTGCTCGATGGTCTCGCTGACCCGCCGGCTGTACTACGGCTACATCGACGGCGAGGCGATCGGCGCCCACATCGAGCGGCGCTTCCTCGAGGGCATCGAGCGGGCGATGGCGATCCGCGACCGGCTGGGCGAGGAGCACTTCTACGACATCAACTTCGAGGACCTCAAGGCCGACCCGGCTCGCACCGTGATGGGGGCCTTCGAGCACTTCGGGCTGCGCGGCTCGGCCCAGACCGAGATGGAGATGAAGCAGTGGCTCGCCAAGCCGCGGCAGGACAAGCCCGGCTGCCACGTCTACGGCCCCGAGCAGTGGGGCCTCGACCCGGCGCGGATCCGCCGCAACTACGCCGCGTACATCGATCGCTTCGACGTCGCCTACCCCGGCCGCAAGGCCAGGCGCCCCGCGGCGGCGACCCCGGACCGCGGCCGCTTCCCGCGCAGCACCGAGCACATCCGCCCGCCGCTGTCGAGCCACGTCGCGCGGCCGAGCTAGCACCCTGTCGCCCGTTGGCGCGTGCCGATCCGCGCTCGCCTGGCGAGTCGGAGCGGCACCGCCTCGACCGCCGCACGTGAAGATCCGCGCGTCGCCGGTGACGGTGGACCGCCGCTGGGCGGGCCGCCGAATGGAACGCAATGGCCATGGGTTTTGTGATCAAACCGCACGGGACGGCCGATTCGGCTTGCGGTGGATGCCCCCTACCCTGCTACCCTCTGCCGACTTCCAACCCCATGCACAGGAGGAGACCATGCCACGCCGCCTCGTCCTCACCCTGACCTTGCTCGCGCTGCCCCTGCTGGCCTGCGCCTGCCGCGGAGGGGGATCGTCCGATCCCGGCGACGCGCTGGGCGAGTCCGGGCACGACAAGGCCGTCGTGGAGGCGATGTCCGACGTCGAGGTCGCGACCGCCGCGATGGGGATCGTCCGGCACGTGCTGTACGACGAGGCCGCGCCCGACACCGCGGCGCTGGCGGCGCTGCCCGGGCGGCGGGCCTACGTCTGTGCCTACCAGGACCGGCCGACGCGGGTGTGCGCCACCGGCGTGGGAGACGATCTCGCCGGCTCGATCACGGCGGCGGCGGAGACGCTGGAGCGGGACGAGGGCCGCAAGATCGACCCCGAGGAGCGGTCCCAGATCCGGCTCAAGCTCGACGTGGTCACCGAGGTCGACCGGCGCAAGTTCGACGACGAGTGGTGGGACCCCCGCGCCCGCAAGGTGGCCGTGTGGGGGTTCTTCGTCCGCGACGACGCCGGCGAGATCGCGTACCTCCTGCCCAGCCAGGTCCTCGAGATCGGCGTGCACCACCGCAAGAAGGGCTTCGAGCGCAAGAACATCGCCAGGCACCTGAAGCGCAACAACCACGATCTGGCCGAGCTCGAGGGCGAGTGGAGCTACGAGGTGTTCCAGACCATCTCGTGGGTCGAGCGCGACCAGCCCGACCGGCAGCCGCCCGAGGTGTTCCGGCTGTACCGCCTGCACCCCCTGGAGCTGGAGGAGCCCACCCCCGAGATCATGCTGCAGCGCATGGTCTGGGCCGGCGACTACCTCAACTCGTCGGTGACGATCGACGGCAAGATCCGCTACCAGTACCAGGTCGACCGCGACCGCGACAGCCGCAACTACAACCTGATCCGCCACGCGGGCACGACGTACTCGATGCTGCAGATCTACGACCGCACGCGGTACGAGCCCTACCTGCTGGCGTCGAAGAAGGCCATCGACCACCTGATGCTGCACACCGACCGCGACCAGCGCGAGGGGCCCTACCTGCCGGCGGACCACCCCCGGCAAGGGGACTCGCTGTACGTGGTCGGCCCCCCCCGCGACGAGGCCCCCGACGGCTTCGTCGAGCTCGGCGGCGCCGGGCTGGGCCTGGTGATGCTCGACCAGTACGTCGAGGCCACCGGCGACACCGAGACGTACCGCGAGGAGGCGCTCGGGATGGCGCGGTTCATCGTCGCCAACCAGCGCCAGGACGGCGAGTTCGACTCCTACCCGCCGCGCTATCCCGGCGGCGAGTCGACCCGTGACACGGCCAGCCCGTACTACCCCGGCGAGGCGATCCTGGGACTGGTGCGGCTGTACTCGTGGGAGGGCGACGAGCTGTGGCTCGAGGCCGCGGTGCGGGGCGCCGACTGGCTGATCGACGTGCGCGACGAGGGCAAGGACGAGAAATCACTGGCCAACGATCACTGGCTGATGCTGGCGCTGAGCTATCTGTATCTGTATACAGAGGACCGCCGGTACGTGGATCACTCGATCGACATCTGCCGCGCGGTCGAGTACCAGTACAACAAGAACCGCGACGCCTGGGACGAGTACCCCGACTACCAGGGCGGCTACTACGACCCGCCCCGCTCCACCCCCGCCGCGACCCGCGGGGAGGGCCTCGGCGCCGTGCTCGAGACCTGCCGCCTGGCCGGCGAGGACTGTGCCTGGATCGAGTTCCTGCTCCAGGAGACGATCCGCCACGAGATGATGAGCCAGTACACCCCGGACATGACGTTCTGGATGGAGGACCGGGCCAAGACCTTCGGCGGCTGGGCCGGCGGCCTGATCGACGTGGACATCCGCAACGACTTCGTGCAGCACAACATGAGCTCGCTGCTCGGCTACGAGCGGCTGCTGCTGCGCCGCGAGGGCGTCGAGCTGCCCGGCGGCCCCGGCTGGATGGAGCGCCGCCTCGACGGCCTGGAGTTCGCCGGCATCTCCGCCGACGAGATGGCTCGGCTGCGCGCCGAGAGCCTGCGCTACCGGGGGGAGACGTACTGGGACACGCAGGCGGCCCCGGACGCCGCGCCGTAGATCTCCCCCCCTCTCGCGCACGCGGTTTCTATCGACACGAATCCCCCACGTGGCGACACTGTAGGGGACGAGGGGCCCGTGGTTGCCCGCGGTCCGATCGCGGGCGGGCGGGAGGCTGCGATGCGACGGACCGCGTGGGTGTGGTGTCTCTCCCTGGCGCTGGCGGCCTGTCAGGACTACCAGCTGACCGAGGAGGCCTACGGTGACCCGACCAAGGTCGACGCCGCGATCGAGGTCTCGCCCGCCGTGCTCGACTTCCAGCAGCTGACCGCGGGGGAGTCGCTGTCGCTGCCGGTGACGATCCGCAGCGTCGGCGAGGACACGCTGTTCCTCGAGGACCTCGTACTGGACGGCCCGCACTCGTTCGCGCTGGACGACGGCGCCGTCGACCGGATCCTCGCCCCGGGGTCGCAGACCCAGCTGCCGGTGACCTACACCGCGCTGGCCGACGAGCAGGCCAGCGGCGCGCTGCAGGTCCACAGCAACGACCAGCAGCGCCCCGTCGTGACCGTCGACCTGCTGGCCACCAGCCTGGCGCCGAGCATCGAGCTGGAGCCCGCGACCTGGGACTTCGGCGACCACGAGGTGGGCTGCGAGCAGGAGCAGGCCGTGGCGATCCGCAACGTCGGGTCGGCCCCGCTGGTGATCCAGGACGTGGTCTTCGATCCGACCAGCGACGAGCTCCAGGTCAGCACGTTCTTCCAGCCCGGGACCACGCTGGCGCCGGGCCAGGAGGAGACGGCGACGGTGTTCTACGCGCCCGTCGACGAGCTGCCCGACACCGGCTACCTGCACGTCCAGAGCAACGACCCGGCCCGGCCCGACGCGCTGGCGATCCAGTACGGCACGGCCCACCTCGCCGGCGAGGTCGAGGACGAGTTCGAGCAGGCCGGCAACAACCAGACCGACATCCTGTGGGTGATCGACAACTCCTCGTCGATGACCGACGAGCAGACCAACCTGGCGGTCAACTTCTCGTCGTTCCTCGACATCGTCGACGTGCTCGACATCGACTACCACATCGGCGTGTGCACGGTGGACAGCGGCGCGCTGATCGGGCCGGTGCCGATCATGACCCCCAGCACGCCGGACGTGCACGCCGCGTTCGCCGACGCGGTCACGCCGCCGCTGATCTTCAACATCCCCGAGCAGGGCCTGCTGTACGGCATGGAGGCGGTGACCCCGCCGCTGGCCGCGCCCGGCGGTCCCAACGACGGGTTCCTGCGCCCCGCCGCCGGCCTGCGCGTGATCTACGTCAGCGACGAGCCCGACCAGTCCCCCGACACGGTGGTCAACTACGTCGCGGCGATGCAGTCGGTCAAGGTCAACCCGGACCACGTGATCCTCAGCGGGATCACCGGCCAGGCCACCGGTTGCTACTCGCCCAACGGCAGCGCCAGCCCCGCCGTGCGCTACGAGCAGGCGATCGCGCTGACCGGCGGGCTGAGCGAGTCGATCTGCAGCAGCAACTGGGTCAACACGCTGTCCAACCTGGCGTGGCTGTCGTCGAGCTGGCAGGACACCTTCGTGCTCAGCGCCCAGCCGGTGGAGCCGACCATCGAGGTCGAGCTGAACCACGTGCCGGTGTACGTCGGCTGGTACTACGACGCGGTGCTCAACGCGGTGGTCTTCGAGCCGGAGTACGTCCCCGACACCGGGGACCTGATCGTGATCCGCTACAACCTGCTGGGCAGCTGCGAGGGCTGACGGCGGGCGCGCTCACAGCCTGCGGATCACGATCAGCGCGATGGGGATCCCCACGGCGAGCAGCACCACCGCCACGAGCAGCAGCATCACCGCCGAGAGGAGACAGCCGAACAGCTGCTTGCTCGCCTTGCGCTTGACGGCGTCCTCGGCGCTGGCCCTGTCGACCTGGAACCCGCCCGCACCGACGTCGACCTTGACCCCGCGCGGTTCTCGACGCGGACGCCGTAGTGGCGGGGATCGGCGGCGTCGGCGAGGGCCTGGCCGGTGGCGGCCCCGTCCTGGACCACGACGCAGATGTCGGTCGGTGCGACCACCAGCGGGATCCCCGGCGCCCCCTCCGGGAGCGAGTGCACACCGGCTAGCTTGTCGTCGAAGTCCTCGGGGCGAGCGATCATCGTGGGTCCCCCTCGACCGTCGGCGGATCGCGGTCCGCGCCGCCGGATGCTGTCCGACTCTGGCAGAGGTGGTGGTCCGGGGTACGGCGTGGTCGGGACGAGGGTGGTCCTCCCGGGCTCATCGCAGGCGCGCGCTCAGGGCAGCGCCGGGTTCTCGTCCGGATCGGGCCGCGGCTGGCGCTCCAGGCTGGACATCGCGACCTTGATGTCGAGCACCGGCGTGCCGTCGAAGGCGTCGAGCCCGCGCACCGTGAGCGTGGTCCCGTCGACCTCCACGAGCTCCACCTCGGTCACCCCGATCGGGGTCAGCCGGTCGGGCGTGCGCGAGGCGAACGGGCCGACCACCTTGCCGTCCCACCCGCGCGAGAAGGAGCTACGGACCGGCTTGGCGCGGTCGAAGTGCCACAGGATCAGCAGCGAGGTCTCGTCCTCGAGGCCGGTCATGAAGCGCTGCATCGACGGGTAGAGCCGGATCTCCGAGAGATCGCCCCCCGTGATGCCGAAGTCGCCCGTCCCCCGGCCCTTGTCGTTGGCCACCACCCCGATCGGCCGGATGGCGATCGGTACGGCGTCCTCGGGGTAGAGCTCGGAGACCGGTACGGGTTCCTCGTCGATCACGATCGTCTCCTCCGTCTGCGGCTCCGGCGTGCGGCAGCCCGGCGCCAGCACGATGGCGGAGCAGAGCGCGACGGCGGTGGCCCAGTGGTGGCGTGCCATGGTGCGCGTCCTCCCGATGCCGGAGGAGTCTACGACGTCAGGCCGCTGGCCAGGACAGGGCCGCCCTGCAATGGTGGATCGATGACCGCGGGAGCGGGCCATCCCGGGACATCGGTGCGCATGCCGCCCCGGGCGAACGCCGGGGGAGGCGTCCGGCCCGACGAACGAATAAGATGGCAGGGCGACCCGTTCCGCGTCGCTGGTCCACACGGGGGGTGGAGAACGGATTCGTCCATGAGGGACGACAGGAGTCCCCTGCACGGCATGCCGGAGGACCTCGACCGTGCCCGGGAGATGATCGAGGAGCTCCGTCGCGAGCTCGCCCGTCAGGCCGAGATCATCCACTACCTCGAGGACGCCTCGCGGGAGCTGCGGGTGCTGACCCAGTCCTCCCCGTCGGCGATCATCGCCCTGGACCCCGAGGGCATCGTCACCGCCTGGAACCCGGCCGCGGAGCGCCTGTTCGGCTGGTCCAGCGTCGAGGTCGTCGGCCAGCCCTACCCCCTCGTCCCCGAGGAGGAGTTCCCCGCGTTCCAGCGCCTGCTCTACGCCAACCTGCACGGCAGGCCGGCGTCGCGGCACATCGTCCACCGGCAGACCAAGCAGGGCGTGACCCGCCCGGTGTCCCTCGAGACCGCGGCGCTGCGGGACGACGAGGGGATGATCATCGGCGTGGTCGGGATCCTCACCGACATCACCGAGGCGCTCGCAGCCGAGGCCGAGCAGTCGGAGCTGGCGGCCGCGCACCAGGCCGCGCTGGCCCTGGTCGCCACCCTGCGCGGGCTGCTGCCGATCTGCGACCGCTGCGAGAAGATCCGCGGCGAGGACGGGGTGTGGCGCTCGCTCGAGGACCACGCGGGGGCGGTCGGCGGCGACGCGCGGCACGTGTTCTGCCCGGACTGTGCCGGAGACCGCGAGCCACCGTCCGAGGACGGCTAGTCCCCTGTCTCGGGAGTCCGCTGCGTTCTTCGGCGAGCAATCGCGGCGGCTGGCAAGTCGCGAGGAGGGAGCATACTCTGACGCGTGGTTGTCCGGTTGCCTCAGAGCTTGTGAATCTATCCCCGGACCGAGCCTGA
>CAZOYV010000120.1:0-23762 GCA_964584075.1 uncultured Rickettsiales bacterium
GTGTAAGTCCACAAGCCGAGCTCAGCCGGCTTGTGGACTTACACCACGTCTGGGGACGCTACCGGATCGTGGAGACCGGCCACGGGCCCAGTCATCGACAGGAGCGTTCACGGTCCTCGCTTCGCGGGGACACCGTCACTCCCGCCACGGGATCAGCGCCAGACCCAACCGCAGCAGGCCGACCGCGGCCAGGCCGGGGCCCAGCACCAGCAGCAGCACTCGCAGGCCGAGGAACGCCGCGGCGACCGCCAGCGCCGCCAGATCGCCGGCGGTGGGCGGGGACAGCATCGCGTCGAGCACGGCGTGGTCGGCCAGCCAGCGCAGGCCGACGGCGTGGAGCGCGGCGGCCAGCGCCAGCAGCGCCAGACCGAGGGCCGGCCCCAGCCACGGGCGGCGGCGCTCAGTCATGGACGGCCTCCTGCGCCGGGTCGAGCCGCGGGGCGGTGAGCATCGCCAGCAGGATCGCGTTGCCCAGCGGTCCGCCGGTGGCGAACGTGGTGCGGCCGTGGCGCTGCACCGGGGCGCCCACCAGGGATGCGGTGCGGTAGAGGCCGGTGTAGGTCTCCCGGTCGCCGTGGAGCCGCGCCCCCGCCAGGGCGAAGCCGGTGGCCGAGGTGCCGTAGCCGAGGATCACCGGGCCCGAGTCCACGTCGCCGCCGCCGCCCGGGGCCGAGTGGGGGTACTCGCGGATCGCGCCGAAGCCGAGGCCGGCGGGGAAGCGGTAGCACTGGCGGCGGAGCCAGACGTACAGCTCGTGCGAGAGCTCGGGGTCGGCCCACGACAGGAAGTAGATCGCCAGTGCGGTGCCCGAGCCGCGGGGCTGGTCGATGGGGACACCGGTGGCGGGATCGATCGCCTGGTACAGCAGGTGCGAGGTGGGGTCCTGGTGCTGGTCGCGCAGCAGCTTGGACCACGCCGCGAGCCAGTCGGCGCGGTCGGTCCCGGTCAGCGCCGCGTGCTGGCCGATGGCGCCGATCACGGCGCTCGTGTCGGTGGGGTAGGCCTCGCCGGGGTAGGTCTCGATCAGGCCGTGGGGGGCGGCGTCGACGCGGCGCACCAGGGCCTCGACCAGCGCGTCGTGGAGCGCGGCGTGCGGCGTGTCGGGGTCGTGCTCGCGGAGCACCCCCAGCGCCAGCGCGAGGTAGCCCAGGTAGGCGTGGCCGCGGTCGGACTCCAGGGTCTCCAGGCCCGCCTCGCCCCACGCCCGCGTGCCGAACGCCAGCGCCCCCTCGCGCTGCATCGCCTCGGCACAGGTCTGCATCGCGGGCAGGTAGCGCTCGCGCTGCGCGGGGTGCTCGTCGATCACCTGGCCGAGGCCGAGGATCGTCATCTGGCAGGCGACGAACGCCCACTCGCCGTCGAACCGCTCGCTGCCGGTGTCGAAGTCGCCGGCGTCCACGTCGGTCCAGCGCACCACCTCGTCGGCCAGCGACACCCAGCGCGCCTCGTCGGCCTCGTACCACGACGCCGCGTGCCGCCCGCACCCGTGCCGCGGCACGGTCCAGGTGACCCCCAGCAGCAGGGGGGCCGCGACGGCGGCGGCGAGGCAGCCCCGGATGGCGCGCGAGCGTTCCACGAACCCAAGAAAACCCTACCCGGTGGCCCTGTTCCAGCCCTACATTGCAGGAAGGAGCTTCGCGGCCGGAACCGATCGCGCCGCTGGCTCGTTGACCGGTTGTCGACCCGGGGATCGGACGTGCGCATGGATCGGACCCTCCGCCCCCTCGTGATCGTCGCGGCGCTGCTCGCGGCGGCTGCGCTGGCGGGGTGCGCCGCGGTGTCGGCGGGCCCGGAGTCGCGGTCCACGGTGGTGCGCTCGCGGACCGACCCGCCGCTGGGCCCCGCGCCGGTGACCGACGACGAGGGCTTCACCGAGGCGGCCTACCGCGCGCTGATCGAGCAGCTCGGCGCCGCCACCGATCGCCTCGCCGACGAGGGCAGCGAGCTCGACGCCGGGGTCCGCGCCGACCTGCTGCTGCACATGGCGGTGGCCTACCGGGGGCTGGCCGAGTACGAGCGCGTACTCGACCAGCAGCGCTACGACGCGGCGATGCGGGCGTGCCACGAGCGCGGTCGCGACGACTGCCACGAGCGGGTCCAGCCCGACTTCTCCCGCTCCGACGAGCTGGAGGACACGGCGCGGACCTGCGTGCGGATGCTGCAGCGGCTGCGGGAGCACGAGCGCACCGAGTCCCGGCGGGACAAGCTGCGCTCGCGGTGAGGATCAGTTCCCGGTCAGCTTGACGGTGACCTTGGTCTCCTTGGGCTTGGGGTTCAGCGGGGCGGGCAGCTCGCCCCCGGTGATGCAGGCCTTGAACATCGCCGAGCCGTCGCTGTCCTCGATCGCGAACACCTCGGCCTCGATGGTCGGCTTCTCGCCCTTCTTGCCCGGCACGAGGTGCAGGTCGGCGTCGCACTCCAGCGTCGCCTCGCCCACCAGCGCGATGCCGTAGCACAGCCGGCTGACCCGCTCCAGGTAGGCGCCCTCGGCCTCGTCCTCCGCGCCGGCGAGCTCGCGGGCCTGGTCGCGCTTCTTCTCCGCGCCGCGGACCTTGGCCGCGCCGGGGGCGACCTCGAGGGCCTGCTCGAACGCCCGCAGCGCCTCGGCGGGGTGCACGCCCCAGTCGGCGGCGATCCAGAACTCGCCCAGCTCGATCAGCAGGTCGGCGGAGCGCTCGGGGCTGAGCCCGTCGGGCAGGTTGCCGGCGAAGTCGTCGTCCATCTGCGCCAGCGTGCGCACGCCGATCGCCAGCGCCTGGCGGTGGTCGCCGTCGAACGCCGGGCTGTCCAGCGTCTTGCCGACCCAGTCCATCGCCTCGACCAGCTCGCCGGCCTTGAGCGCGGCGTGGGCCAGCCCCAGCGCGGCGCGGGCGCGGCACTTGCCGCTGTCCACCTCGGCGGCGCGCCGCAGCGCGTCGGCGGAGCGGCCCGGGTCGCTCTCCAGCTCGGCGATCCGGACCAGCGCCTCGCCCTGCAGGTCCGGCACGGCGTCCGAGTCGGCGACCACGGTCAGCGCCTGGACCGCGCGGGCCTGGTCCTCGGTGGCCAGCGCGACCCCGATCGCGTAGTGGGCCCACGTCGCCACCGCCGGGCTGCCCTGGGCGGCCGCGGTCTCGTAGGCCGCCACCGCGGGCCCGAGGTCGATCACGGGGTCGCTGGCGCCCTCGACGCCGTCGGCCAGCGCCGCGAGCGCGTCGTCGTATTCGGCCTGGGCCTGCGCCTCGAGCAGCGTCCCGCGCAGCAGCCAGGCGTCGCCCTCGAGCTTCTTGTCCTGCTTGCGCAGCGCCTCGAGCAGGTCCACCCGCGCCGCGCTCTTCTCGGCGCCGTCGGGGGCCTTGCGCCACGTCTCGTACGGCTTGCGCACCGGGCGCGGCAGCGTGTCCACGTCCACCGCGGGCGGGACCTGGCGCGGCAGGGCGTAGGTGACCCACTCGAAGCGGGAGGTCTCGATCGCGATCGGATCGAGCTGCTGCGCTCCGGCGGCGGCCGGCGGAGCGGGCAGCAGCAGCGCGGCGATCAGCAGGACGGCGGCGGTGGTCGAGGTGGTGTGCACGAGTCGCATGGGCTCCCTCCCGATCGTTCGGGGGGGGATCCTACCTACCCTGGACGGGGCGCTGTCCAGCGGAAATGATGGAATCAGGAGGCGGGACGATGACACGACCCTGGACGGCGGTGGTGCTGATCGCGGCGCTGGCCGCGACCCCGGTGGCCCGGGCGGAGAACCCGATCGAGACCACGGTCTCGGTCCAGGTCGTCGACGGCAAGGTGATCGGGATCCGCGCCACGGCCCCCACCGTGGCGTGCGACCTGCAGGTCGGCGAGCAGGTGCTGTGGCACGGCTCCGCGGGGACCCTCGGGGCGGTGCTGACCGACCGCCGCGTGCTGGTCATCACCCCGGGGCTGAAGGAGTTCACCGAGGAGCGGTTCCGGCTCAGCGAGCCGTCGGCCCCGGCGGCCACGATCTCGTCCAACATCCTGCTGGTCGTCACCGGCGAGCGGCTGTTCGGCTACGACGCCAAGGTCGGCGGCTTCATCGAGCACAAGCACGAGCTCAACGACGACGTGGTGCTGATCGGGGCCGAGCGCGACGTGGCGACCGTGGTGCTCGGCACCGGCGCGGTGGGCTACGCCGCGGGCAGCGGCGCGTTCGTCGAGCAGCGCTTCCGGCTGCAGGAGGACTTCGAGCTGCTCGACCTGCAGACCGCCACCGCCACGGTGATCACGTCCCAGCGGCTGCTGACCTTCGGCTCGGGGGGGTGGGCCGCCCAGGACCGGACGTTCTGACCGGCGCCGGGGGACCGGGTCTCAGCCCCCCAGCCAGCGGAAGTTCTCGATCGCCTCCCAGTCCACCGCCTGGGGGTCCTTGACGTACTCCTCGAAGTACCCGCACTGGGTGCAGACGTAGGCCTCGACCTCGGCCTTGGAGCGGGCCGTCGGGCCCATGTTCCAGGTCCCGGAGGCGCGGGCGTCGGCGAGCTTGCGCGGCACCGCCTCGATGGCCCCGATGTCGTCCATCACGGTCTCGAAGTAGCCCACGTGGGTGCTGCCGCACTTGGGGCACTGGTGCTCGTTCTTCATGACCACCCCTCCGCTCGCGACCCCTCGCCCCATTGTACCCGCGGCGTGCGCCGCCCGTTTGCAATCCCGGCGGCGCCGGCCATAGTGGGGGCTCATGGAACCCAGCGTCCCGCGTGTGCTGCTGCTCTACGCCGCCGAGATCCGCAGCACGGTGATCGACGACTTCCTGCGGGTCCCGCCGCTGGGGCTGTTCTTCCTGCAGGGCGCGATCCGCGAGCGCGGCTGGGCGTGCCGCATCGTGCACGTCCCGCCCGATCCGTTCGGACCGCAGGCGGACGGGGACGAGGCCGCGGCCGCCCGCGCCGCGCTGCGGGCCGGAATCGAGGCCTTCGCGCCCACCGTGATCGGCTACTCGTTCCGCAACCTGCTGCACTGGGGCGAGCCGCCGACCAACCTGCGGCGGCTGGTCAACTTCTTCAGCCTCTCGGTGGAGCAGCCGATCGTCGCGTTCGTGCGGACGTGCAGCGACGCGCCGGTCGTCGGCGGCGGCTCGGGGCTGTCGCTGGCCCCGCGGCTGTACCTCCAGCGCCTGGGCCTGGACTGGGCCGTGGTGGGGGAGGGCGAGGCGGTGTTCCCCGCGCTGGTGGAGCGGCTCGCGGCGGGGGAGGACCCCGCCGACCTGCCCGGGGTGGTGTCCCGCGTGGGCGACGGGGTGCGGGTCGAGCCGCCGCGGCCGATCGAGGACCTGCGCACGTCCCCCGGGGCCGAGGTGGGGGACTTCGCCGGCTACCGCGAGCTGTACTGCCGCGACGGGGGGTACGGCAGCGTCCAGACCAAGCGCGGCTGCCCGTTCCGCTGCGTGTACTGCCAGTACCCGACGCTGGAGGGGCGGCGCTTCCGGCTGCGCGACCCGGTGCGGGTGGCCGACGAGGTCGTGGCGCTGCGCCGCGATCACGGCGTGCCGCAGGTGTTCCTCGTGGATTCGGTGTTCAACGTGCCGGCGGCCCACGCCGCGGCGGTGTGCGACGAGCTGATCCGGCGCGGCGGCGACGTGCCGTGGACGGCGTACGTCAACCCCGTCGGCCTCGACGAGCCGCTGCTGCGCCGCTTCCGCGACGCCGGCTGCGAGGCGCTGACGCTGACCCCCGACGCCCTCGCCGAGCGCACGCTGCGCAGCTACCGCAAGGGCTTCACCGTGGCGGACTGCGCGGCGGCGGTGGCGGCGCTGAAGGCCGTCGGGATCCCGTTCGACGTGTCGCTGATCCTGGGCGGCATCGGCGAGGACGAGGACACCGTGCGCGAGACGGTGGCGTTCTGCGAGCGGCACCTCGCCGGCGTGCCGGTGGCGTTGTTCGCCGGGATGTGGGTCCACCCCAGCGCCCCGGCCTACCGCGTGATGCAGGACGAGGGGCTGCTGCCGCCGGGCGATCCGCTGGACTACGACGCGGTGATCGCCGCGGACGACTTCGAGACCAACGCGGCGCTGCGCTACTACTTCCCGCACGTCAGGAAGGGCCGCAAGGCGTTCCTGCGCCGCATCGCCGAGCTCGTCCGCGGGCCCGGTCGCACCCTGGTCGGCGACCGCTTCCTGCCCGGCGGCCGCGTCCTCTGAGCGGGCGCGCGCGCGTTGCCTGATCCGCGGAGGGGCTGGTACAAGGGGGCCCTCGGACGCTGGAGAACCGCATGGACGCGACCAAGATCGAGGCCGGGCTGCGACGCAAGATCGCCGAGTACGTCTACGACGGCGAGCGGGACGACTTCGCCGCCGACGAGGACCTGTTCAACCTCGGGCTCGACTCCCTCGACGTGAACCGCCTGATGGTCTACATCGAGGACGAGTACGGCGCCGTGATCCCCGACGACGACGTGGTCCCCGAGAACATCTCGACGCTCAAGGCCCTGGTGGCGCTCGTCCAGAAGCATCGATGAGCGAGACCTTCCGCCTCGGCACCGGCGACATCTACGATCTGTACACCGATCGCCGGATGCGCCGCGGCGGAGGGCCGGGCAACGGCACCCAGCTGCTGTACGAGCTCGACGGGCCCGTCGACCCCGACGACCTGCGCGCCCGCCTCGACCGGCTGCTGGAGGCCTGCCCCGTGCTGGGGGCGGGGCTGGAGACCTGGCCCGGGTATCGCTGGCAGGTGCGCCCCGGGCACCGCATCCCGCTCGAGATCGTCGACGAGCCCGACGTCGACGCGCTGGCGCTGTACCACCGCCACTTCCGCGCCTTCCCCCCGCCCGAGGAGCCCAGCTTCTCGGTGGTGCTCGCCCCGGGCGAGCGCCGCTCGGTGGTGGTCTTCCGCTGGCTGCACCCGCTGATGGACGCGGCCGGGGTCCACCTGCTGCTGCGCCTGCTCGACGGCGCGGACCCCGCGGGGTTCAAGCTCCACGACGACCCCCCGACCCTGGGCCGGCGCGCCCGCGGGGGCTCGCTGCTGCGCGCCGCCGTGGCGATCCACAACTTCCTGATCCGCTACCTGTTCCGCGCGCTGCCGCCGCCGATCCAGGGGCCATGGACCGCCGGCCGCGACACGGTGGTGCGGCTCCACGAGTTCGACGCGGACGAGACGGAGCAGATCGACACGCGGGTACGAGAGCTGGCCGGCTTCGGCGGTGCCAACCACGCGTTCCTCGCCGCCACGTTCCTCGCCGCGGCGCGGGTGCTCGACACCGGCCGGTGGAGCAAGCTGCTGATCCCCAGCCCGATGGACCTGCGCCCCAGGGCCTGGCGCGGCCCGATCTTCGCCAACTACTTCAGCTCGGTGCTGCTGCAGCTGCCGGCGCGGGCGCTGACGTCGCTGCCCGCCGCGGTGGAGGCGGTCAAGGTCACCTACCGCAAGGCCTTGAAGCGCAAGGAGGACGCCGCTGCGTTCTTCATGATGAGCCTGGTGCGGCTGCTGCCCCACCCGCTGTACTCGCTGCTGATGCTGGGCCCCACCGGCCGCGACCCGGCCACGCTGTACTACGCCTACGCCGACATCTCGCCGCCGGACGGCACGCTGCTGGGCCTGCGCGCGACCCGCGCGATCGGCGCCGGGCAGGTGCTGACCCCGCCGGGCGCGGTGGTCCAGTACTGGCGCTGCAACGGCAGGCTGACCGCCTGCGTCACCGACCGCGGCTTCGACCGCGCCGAGGCGCTGCTCGGCGAGATCGTCAGGGCGCTGCGGGGGGAGGCGCCGCCGCCGTCGTCGGCGTGAGCCCGGCGGCGAAGGTGCGCCAGCGGTCCACCAGGCCCTCGGGGTCCTCCCACTGCACGAAGTGGCTGGCGTCCTCGAACAGCGCCACCTCGCAGGGGCCCGGGTCGACGTGCTCGCAGGTGGCCTCGGCCATCTCCCACATCAGGTACGGGTCGCGCTTCCCGGCGACCATCAGCACCGGCACCGCCACCGGGTCGAGCTGCTCCATCGCCGCGGCCTGCTCCTTCCGCGACTGCATCATCGTGCGGTAGTACAGCAGCGGCCCGCGGGTCTCCTCGACGGTGTCGAAGGCGGCCACGTACCACGCCAGGTCCTCGTCGGTGAAGCCCTCGGCGCGGTCGAGATCCTTGCGGTACAGCCTGGCCTTGCGCTTCTCGCCGTAGCCGGCGAACAGCCGCGGCGCGGCCCGGCTCGACAGCAGCAGCATGTACCCGCTGCGCCGCCGCTGCTCCGGGCGCTCGCGGACGAACTCGGCGAACGTCGCCGGGTGGGGCACCGAGATCGCGGTGTAGCTCGCCAGCCGCTGCGGGTCGCCGATCGCGACCCACCAGCCCACGCCGGAGCCCCAGTCGTGGCCCACGAGGTGCACCGGCCGCGCCGGGTCCACGCCGTCCGCGGCCGCGCTGGCGTCCAGTAGCGCCACGACGTCCCCCGCCAGCGTCTCGACGTCGTAGCCGCCGTCGGGCATGCCGGTGGCCCCGTAGCCCCGCAGGTCCGGGGCGATCACGCGGTGGTCGTCGCTCAGCAGCGGGATCACCTCGCGCCACGAGTAGGCCAGGTCGGGGAACCCGTGGAGCAGCACCACCCGCTCGCCGTCCAGCGGGCCCGCCGCCAGGTAGTGCATCTCGAGATCCGAGGTCTCGCCCGTCTCCGGGTCCACCACCCGGTCGGGCAGGGCCACGACGTGGTTCTCCCACGGCCCCGGGATCGCGGCCAGGTCGAGCTCGTCGGCCTGCACCGGCGCGGCCGAGCAGGCCAGCGGGAGCATCGTCCAGATCAGCAGGACTTCGACGAGCCTGTCTCGCATGGGCCCACCCTCGTCACGGGCGGGTGGGATGGCAAGCGATCAGTTGCACCACAGGCCGGACGGTGGGTGCATGTAGTCGCCGTTGATGTCGCCGAACACCGTGTCGGCCAGCAGGGCGCCGGTGTGGACGTCGTACTGGGCGAAGTGCTCGTGGTTCATCACGTACAGCGAGTCGCCGACGACGCTCATCCCCCACACCCAGGTGTCCCAGTCCTGCAGCGGGATGGTGTGGGAGTACGCGCCGGTGGCGGCGTCGTAGACGTCGATCTCCTCGGTGGAGTGCCACGCAGCGTAGAAGTGGGTGTCGGTGGCGGTGACGCGGCTGGCGTGGATGTCGGGCTGGTAGACGGCGGCGGCGTTGCCGGCGAGCAGGTCGGCGTACGAGTCGTAGAGCTCGAACTGGCTCATGCTGCGGAGCACGACCAGCTGGCTGCTGGTGGCGCCGATGGAGTCCGAGTCGCACGAGGGGCCGTACGCGGAGGTCCCGGCCACCATGTCGAGCTCGAACCAGGAGAAGCCGTTGCCGTCGTAGCCACAGGCGTGGATCGAGCCGTCGAGCAGCGCGATCCCGTCGGTGTGGAACGCGAACTCGACCCACTGGCCCCAGCGGCCGACCTCGCTCCAGGTCCCGCCGGGGATGTCCACGTCGATCACCGCGAGCTGGCCGCCGGTGGGGGCCACGGTCCAGCAGTGGCCCGGCGGCGGGCCGGCCACGTCGTCGTCGCTGCTGTCGTCGTCACCGCTGTCGTCGTCGCTGCTGTCGTCGTCGCTGCTGTCGTCGTCGGCGAGATCGTCGTCGCCCACGTCGTCGTCCGCCAACGCGTCGTCGTCCCCCACGTCGTCGTCCTCGAACTCCGGCGGCCCCGGGATCTCGTCCGCGTCGGTCGGGCATCCACCCGCCACCAGCAGGGCCGCCAGCAGGCCCGCGTTGGCGATGATCCTCATGGTCCCCCCCTCCTCACTTCCAGGCCGGCAGGCCCTGCCACACGTTGGTCCGCGGATCGGCCCAGTGCACGTCCAGCGGCGCGGGGATGCCCCCGCCGGCGGTGCGGTCCCCCGGGTGCTTGTCCACCGCGGGCCACGGCTCGTCGGCGCCGTCCACCAGCCAGCCGCCGTAAGGGTTGTCGACGATGGCGAACCCCTCCCACGCGGGCACCACGATCTCGGCCAGCCCGTCGGCGTCGATGTCGAGCACCGCCGGGGCGCTGTCCCAGCCCGAGCAGACCGCCGAGCCGGTGATCGAGGCCCGCTCCTGGCCGTCGGGGCCCAGCACCACCAGGCGGTCCATCATCCGCGTCAGGATCTCGTGCCGGCCGTCGCCGTCCAGGTCCGCCGCGGTCAGCGGGTGGTGGGGCAGGTTGTTGCCCTGCGCCTGACCCTCGTAGGTCCACAGCTCGCTCAGGTCGGTGTCCAGCGCGACGATGCCCAGCGCGTCGCCGACCACGATCTCGGGCAGGTCGTCGCCGTCCAGCTGGACCAGGGCGGTCATCGCCGGCTGGCCCGCGAGGATCTCGGTCTCGCCGAGCAGCGTGCCGTCGTGGTCGCAGATCACGACGTGGTTGGTGGTCGCCATCACCACCTCGCCCTCGGGGTCGCCGTCCAGGTCGCCCACCGCGAACGCCGGCACCGCCCAGTTCCACAGCCCGTGCCAGCAGGTCGCCTCCAGCGCGCCGCCGGCGTCGTGCAACCGCACCTCCTGGGTCCCGTCGGTGGTCATCGTCACGATCTCGCGGGTTCCGTCCAGATCCAGGTCGGCGGCGACCGACCACGCCACCGGCGCGGCGCCCTCCAGCGTGGCCAGCTGCGTCCCCGTGTGGGCGTCCAGGACGAAGGGACCGACCAGCACCTCCAGCGCCCCGTCGCCCTCGAGATCGGTGAGCCACGGGCGGTACGCGCTGTACTCCGGCAGTGTCGTGGTCCACAGCGTGGTGCCGTCCGCGGCGAAGGCGGCGGCCAGGTCCTGGTCGCCGTCGTTGGTCACCGCGATCATCTCCAGGCCGTCGTGGCCGCCGTCGAGCTCGCCGACGGTGACCCCGGCGCCCCACAGGCCGTGCAGCACCGAGGCGTACAGCGAGCCGTCGTGGCCCACCAGCGCCGTGCCCCACGTGTCGTTGTCGCCCGGGTCGCTGACCAGCCACAGCTGCCTCGGCTCGTCGGGCTCCACGGCGCCGTCGCCGTCCACGTCGACCATGTTCCCGGCGTGGATCTGCATGCAGGTCCCGGCGTCCGACCACGCGTACGCGAGCTCCAGCTGCAGCAGGTCCTCGGCGGTGTCGTCGTCCGACGGCAGCTCGTCGTCGTCGCCGAGGTCGTCGTCGCCGTCGTCGTCGTCGCCGGCGTCGTCGTCGTCCAGCTCGGGCGGGCCGGGCATGTCGTCCTCGTGGGTCGGGCAGCCGAGCAGCGCCACCAGCAGGGCGAGCGGGATCGGGAGCAGGGTTGGTCGCATGGCATCCCCCTGACTGCATGATACGGCAGGATCGGCTGCGCACGGAGGCATTTCTCGGGGCCCGCCGCGGCTGCCCGGTACGGGATCAGCTCGTGGCCGCGAGCACCTGCCCGGCCCGCACCGAGCCGTCGGGGATCCCGCCGGTCAGGACTCGCCGGCCGTTGACGTAGACCGCCTCGATGCCCTCGGGGGCCAGGCCGGTCTCGCGGGGGGTCTGCGGATCGCGCACGGCGTCGGGGTCGAACACCACCACGTCGGCGGCGGCGCCCTCGCGCAGCACGCCGCGGTCGGCCAGCCCGAAGCGCTCGGCGGTGGCGCCGGTCATGCGGTGCACGGCCTGCTCCAGCGTCAGCAGCTCGCGGTCGCGGCACCACTCCAGGAACCGCGGGAAGGTGCCGAACGCGGCGGGGTTCTGGGTGCCGCGGGGGAACACCGCGGCGTCGGACATGAACAGCGACAGCGGGTGGCGGATCAGCGTCTCGACCATCCCGGCGTCGCTGTAGTTGTGGTTCAGGATCACGGCGCGGCCGCCGCTGGCGCGGGTGGCGTCGAGCATCGCCTGGAACGGCGAGACCTTCCGCGCGCGCCCGATCTCGTCGAAGAACTGGCCCTCGTGCGCGGCGAACTCGTCGGACTCGCCGATCACCAGCTGGACGTGCTCGTACTCGAAGCCCAGCGCGCGGCGGGTCACGGCGAACAGCCAGTGCAGCCGCCGCAGCGCGCCGCGGTCCTCGTAGGCGGCGTCGCCGCGCTCGAGGAACCACGGGGGGTAGAACGCGGCCAGCACGGTCATCCCCAGGTGGTAGGGGTAGGTGTCGAACGCCACGTCGAGGCCCTCGTCGCGGGCGGCCGCGATGCGCCGCAGCGCCTTGCCGATCGTCGACCAGCTGCGGGTCCCGGCGAACACCAGGTGGCTGATCTGGAGCCGCACGCCGGTGTCGCGGGCCACGGCCAGCATGTCGTCGATCGCGCGCAGGTTGTGCGCGGTGGGGAACGGCAGGCTGGCGTAGGTCGGCGAGACCCACGAGTAGGCGCGCAGGTGGACCGCGATCAGCTTGCCGCGCGCGGCGACCCGCTTGGCGATGTCGCGCACCTCGGTGTCGTCGGCGAACAGGCCCGGCTCGTAGCCCAGGCCGAAGCTGACCCCGGCGGCGCCCTGGTCCATCGCGTCGCACAGCAGCTCGTGCAGCTCGTCGCGCTCGCTGCCGGCGATCGGGCCGGCGGCGAACCCGCGGATCGAGGCCCGCGCGGTGCCGTGGCCGGCGAGCATCACCAGGTTGTGCAGCATCCCGTCGGCGCGCAGCCGCTCGAACCACTCGCCCATCGACGACCACCGCAGCTCGAAGCCGCGCTCGGCGGCCAGCGTCAGCCGGCCGGCGTGCTCGCTGTCGCGGCGGTGCCCGGCGGCGGCGAACCCGCAGTTGCCGGCGACGAAGGTCGTGACGCCCTGGGCGGTGAACGGCAGCAGCAGCCGCTCGTGCTCGGCGTGGGGGATGATCCAGTCGTTGTGCGAGTGGGCGTCGATGAACCCCGGGGCGACCACCAGCCCGCGGCAGTCGACCACCGGCCCGTCCCGCTCGATCGGCCCGCGGGACACGCCGCGGATCACCCCGCCCTCGAGCCACACGTCTCCCTGGAATCGTGCCTCTCCGGTCCCGTCGACGACGGTGCCGCCGCGCAGCAGCACCCCCTCCGCCCCGTTGCCCGCCTCCGCGTCCGCCATCCGTCTCCCCCGATGTGCCCGGCCCGGTCCGGGCGCAGCTCCTGCGCTCCCCCTCGCCGCGGCCCATCGTATCAACCCCCCGGTGGGGCGCACCCGCGTTGCGTTTCCCCTGCGGATGTCTATTGATGGAGGTCACGATGACGATCCACCACGACAGCCCGTACCTCGCCGCCCTGCGCGGGGAGAACCCGTCCCGCGTCCCGGTGTGGTTCATGCGCCAGGCCGGTCGCTACCTGCCCGAGTACCGCGCGCTGCGGGCCGACCACACCTTCGAGACGATGCTGCACACGCCGGAGCTGGTGGCCGAGGTCACGCTGCAGCCGGTGCGGCGCCACGACGTCGACGCGGCGATCTTCTTCTCCGACATCCTGGTGCTGCCCGAGGCGCTGGGGATGGAGTTGCACTATATCGAGGGACGCGGGCCGGTGTTCGGCGAGCCGTTCCGCCGCCCGGAGCAGCTGCGGCCGTTCGAGCGCGGGGCGGTGGAGTTCCTCGCCGCGGCGATGCGGGCCACGGTGGCGGCCAGCCCGGTGCCGGTGATCGGGTTCGCCGGGACGCCGTGGACCGTGGCGCTGTACATCACCGAGGGCGAGCACGGCCGCGACTTCCTGCAGGCCCGGCGGCTGCTGCGCGCGGACCCGGCGCGGTTCGGTGCGATCCTCGACGCGGTCGCCGACGCCACGATCGAGTACCTGGCGGTGCAGCTGGACGCCGGGGCCTCGGCGATCCAGCTGTTCGACTCGTGGGGCGGGCTGCTGGACCGCGACGAGCACCTGGCCGTCGCCCACGCGCGCACCGAGCGGGTGATCGCCGCGCTGCACGAGCGCTACCCCGGCGTGCCGGTGGTGCTGTTCAGCCGCGGCACGGGGGCGTACCTGCCGGCGATCCTGGCGCGCAGCGCCGCCGACGCGATCAACCCCGACTGGACGGTGGACCTGGCCGCGCTGCGCCAGCATCCGGCGTGCCCCGCGGCGGTGCAGGGCAACCTCGACCCGTCGCTGCTGTTCGCCGGCGACGACGTGATCGCCGCGGCGGTGCGCGACCACGTCGCGCGGGTCGGGACCCGCGGGCTGGTGCTCAACACCGGCCACGGGCTCAACCCCGAGCTGGACCCCGACCGCGTCACGGCGGCGGTGGAGGCGGCGCACGCCATCGAGGTCGCCGCGCCGTGAGGTACCAGGACCTCGACCGCGCCCTGATCCGCCGCCACGACCGCCGCGGACCGCGCTACACCAGCTACCCCACCGCGCCCCACTTCCGCGCGCCGTTCGGCGGCGACGAGCTCGCCGCGCTGATCGACGCGGGGCAGCAGCAGGCGCCGCCGCCGGGGCTCTCGCTGTACGTCCACGTGCCGTTCTGCCGCAGCCGCTGCCTGTACTGCGGGTGCACCACCGAGGTCTGCGACGAGCCCGCGCGGATGGCGGGCTACGCCGGCCACGTGGTGACCGAGATCGAGGCGCTGATGCCGCGGCTGGATCGCGCCCGCGCGATCGAGCAGCTGCACCTCGGCGGCGGGACGCCGGGGCTGCTCGCCGACGATCAGCTGCGGGCGCTGGTCGGCGCGCTGCGGGCCCGCCACGGGCTGGCCGACGGCGCCGAGGTTAGCATCGAGCTCGACCCCCGCACGCTGCGCCCCACCACGCTCCGGACGCTGCGCGGGCTGGGGTTCAACCGCGTCAGCTACGGGGTCCAGGACCTGGACCCGCGGGTCCAGCGGGCGGTGGGCCGCGTGCAGCCCGAGGCGATGACCCGCGGGGCGGTCGAGGCGGCGCGCGCCGAGGGCTTCGACAGCGTCAACCTCGACCTGATCTACGGCCTGCCGTACCAGACCCCGGTGCGGTTCGCCGAGACGGTGCAGCGGGTGCTGGCGTGGCAGCCCGACCGCGTGGCGCTGTTCAACTTCGCCTACCTGCCGGCCCGGCTGGCGCACCAGGAGCGGCTGCCCGCCGAGGCGCTGCCGTCCCCCGACGACAAGCTGCAGATCTTCCTGCAGACCGCCGACGCGTTCGTCGACGCCGGCTACCGGTTCCTCGGGCTGGACCACTTCGCCCGCCCCGGCGACGAGCTGGCGCGCGCGGTGGACTCGGGCCAGCTGCACCGCAACTTCCAGGGCTACACCGCCCGCGCGGGCCTGGAGGTGCTGGCCTTCGGCGCCAGCGGGATCTCCCAGCTGACCCACGGCTTCGCCCAGAACCGCCGCGACACCGACGGCTACCTCGACGCGGTGGCGGCCGGGGCCTCGCCGGTGGTCCGCGGGCTGCGGCTGACCGCCGACGACCGGCTGCGCGGGGCGGCGATCGAGGCGCTGATGTGCAACCTGCGCCTGGACATCCCGGACCTGGAGCGGCGGTTCGGGATCGACTTCGAAGACGCCTTCGGCGACGTGCGCGAGGCGCTGGCCCCGCTGCAGGCCGACGGACTCGTGGCGTGGGAGCCGGAGGCGCTGCGGATCACCGAGCCCGGGCGGCTGCTGATGCGCAACGTGGCGATGGCGTTCGACGCGTACCTGGCCGCGGAGGGCGGCGATGGCCCCGGCTACTCCCGCACCGTGTGACGTGGTGCTCGCCGGGTTCGGCGCGCCGCGGACGCTGGACGGCATCGAGCCGTACCTCGTGCGGCTGTTCTCCGACCGGCGGATCCTGCCGATCCCGCTGCGCGGGTTCGTGGCGCGGCGGATCGCGCGGCGGCGGGCGCCGCGGGTGCGGCCGAAGTACGAGCGGCTCGGCGGCGGCTCCCCGCTGGCGGCGACCACCGAGCGGCAGGCCGAGCTGCTGCAGGCCGAGCTGGCCCGCCGCGGGCGCGCCCACGCCGTGCGGGCGGGGTTCCTGTACATCGATCCCACCGTGGCGGACGCCCTCGACGCCGGCGCCGCCGCGCCACCCCCGCTGGTGCTGCCGCTGTTCCCCCAGCGCAGCTTCGCCGGGGCCGGATCGGTGGAGGACCAGGTGGGGGCGCGAGACGCCCGCGTGGCGCCCGACTACCACGCCCACCCGGGCTTCGTGGCGTGGCACGCGCGGCGCATCCGCGAGGCCCTCGGCGCGGCGGGCGACGGTCCGGCGGCGGTGCTGTTCGCGGCCCACTCGATCCCGCGGCGGTTCGTCGACCGCGGCGATGTCTACGTGGATCAGGTCGAGGCCGGGGCGCGGGCGGTGATCGCGGCGCTGGGCGACGGCGCGCCGGCGTGGGGCATCGGCTACCAGAGCCGGATCGGGCCGGTGGAGTGGGTCGGCCCGCCGCTGGACGAGGCGCTCGAGCCGCTGCCGCGCGACCTGCGCCGGCTGGTGGTGGTGCCGCTGAGCTTCGTCGGCGAGCACCTCGAGACCCGCATCGACCTCGACGAGGAGTTCCGCGCGGTGGTAGAGAGTCGCCGGCCCGGGGTGGCCTGGCACCGCACGCCGTCGCCGACCACCGAGCCGGACTGGATCGCGCTGCTGGCCGATCTGGTGGAGGAGCACGCGTGAGCCGCAGCAGCACCGTCGACGTCCTGGTCATCGGGGGGGGCATCACCGGCCTGGCGGTGGCCCACGGCCTGGCCCGCCGCGGCCGCGACGTGCGGCTGGTGGAGGCCTCGGACCGGTTCGGCGGGGTGATCGTCTCGGAGCGGGTCGGGGAGTTCCTCGCCGAGCACGGCCCCAACACGGTGCTCGCCACCACCGCGGAGATCCACCGGCTGGTGGACGAGGCCGGGCTGTCCGACCGCGTGCTGTGGGCCGACTCGGAGGCCGGCACGCGCTACATCGTGCGCGGCCGCCGGCTCCACGCGGTCCCCGGCGGCCCGCTGGGGTTCGTCACCACGCCGTTGTTCAGCCCGCGGGCCAAGCTGCGGCTGATCGCCGAGCCGTTCATCCGCCCGGCGCCCCCCGAGGCCGACGAGAGCCTGGCCAGCTTCGTGCTGCGCCGCCTGGGCCGCGAGTTCCTCGACTACGCGATCAACCCGATGGTCTCGGGCGTCTACGCTGGCCGCCCCGAGGAGCTCGAGGTCCGCTCGGCGTTCCCCAAGGTCTACGACCTGGAGCAGAACCACGGCAGCCTGATCCGCGGCGCGGTGTTCGGCGCCTGGGAGCGGCGCAAGCGGGCCAAGCAGGGGGACGTGGCCAAGGACCGGGCGCGGATGATGAGCTTCCCCGGCGGCATCGAGGAGCTCACCGACGCGCTGGCCCGCGGGCTGGGCGACCGCGCGCAGCGCAACGCCCGGGTCTCGGCGCTGGCCTCCAGCGGGGGCGGCTGGCGCGCGACGCTGGACGTGGACAACGGCGGGCCCAGCGTGCTGCGCGCCCGGGCGGTGGTCCCGGCGGTGCCGGGCAAGACGCTCCACGCGCTGATCCCCGACCGCGACCTGGCCCCGCTGGCCGAGCTGCCCAACCCGCCGGTGTCGGTGGTGTTCTTCGGCTACGACAGCGATCCTGGCGGGGTCGCGCGCAACGGGTTCGGCTACCTGATCCCGGAGAAGGAGCCGTTCCACACCCTGGGCACGCTGTGGAGCTCGACGCTGTTCCCCGGCCGGGCGCCGCGGGGCGGGGCCGCGCTGACGACCTTCGTCGGCGGGCGCCGGGCGCCGGACAACGCGCTACTGCCCGACGACGAGCTGATCGCCCTGGTGCGCGGCGACCTGCGCGCGCTGATGGGCGTCGGCGCCGAGCCCGACGTGGTGCGCATCGGCCGCTGGCCCGAGGCGATCCCGCAGTACACCGTGGGGCACCGGCTGCGCACCGCGGCTGCCGGGGAGGTCGAGCGCCGCCACGCGGGGCTGTACATCGGCAGCTCGGTGATCGGCGGGGTCTCGGTGGGGGACCGGATCCGCCGCGCCGCCGCGCTGGTGGAGCGCATCGACGACGATCTCGGGGCGTGACGCGGATCAGCTGAACAGCTGGTGCAGCGCCTGGCCGTCGGGCAGCGGGTAGCTGCCGTGGCGCAGCAGGGTCTGCTGCACGGCGTCGATCAGCTCGCCGGAGCGGAACGGCTTCTGCAGCACCCCCAGCGCGCGCTCCTCGGCCACCCGGCGCACGCGGGTGGCGAAGATGTCGCCGGTCATGAACACGAACCGCGGGGCCAGCTCGGGGGCGCCGTCGGAGGCCCACTCCAGCAGGTCGAGGCCGTCCACGTCGGGCATCAGCACGTCGCACAGCACCACGTCCCACGGCCTCTTGACCAGCAGCTCGACCGCGTCGCCGCCGTCGAGCGCCACGCCCACCACGGCGCCGGCGCCCTCCAGCGTGTAGCGCACCGACAGCGCCACGCCCTCCTCGTCGTCGATCACCGCGATCCGTACGCCGTCGAGCGGCTTCTCCGGCCGCTCGGCGAGCTCGGGCGAGACCTGCTGCATCAGCAGCGTCGCGGCCAGCGCGCCGTGGCCCTGGGCCTGGGCCAGGATCGAGGCCACGTCGATCGGGATCGAGTCCTCGCCGGTGCGCGGCTGCTCGTGGGTCAGCGGCAGCCGCAGCGTGAAGCACGCCCCGCGGCCGTCGTTGTTCCGGGCGCTGAGCACCCCGCGGTGCCGCTCGGCGATGCTGGCGGCCATGAACAGCCCGATCCCGGTGCCCTTCTTGCGCCGCCGGGTGGTGACGAACGGGTCGAACACGCTGGGCAGGATCTCCGGGGGGATCCCCGGCCCGTCGTCGGTCACGGTCAGCACCACCTGCTCGCCGTCGCACCGCGTGGCGACGGTGACGTGGCCGTCGCCGAGCTCCATCGACGCGTCGCGCACGCCGGACAGCGCGTACTCGGCGTTGGTCACCAGGTTGAGCACCAGCTGCAGCAGCTGGTCGGCGTTGCCCTGGACGTGGGGCGGGCCGCCGCGGTGCTCGACGCTCATCCGGATCCCCAGCCGCCGCTGCTCGTCGCGGCGCAGCAGCCGGACCTGCTCGATCACGTCGGCGAGGTCCACCGCCATCATCTCGGGGGTGTCGGTCTGGGTCGTCTCGAGCAGCCCGCGCACCAGCTGGCCGGCGCGCATCGCCTCGCGGCGCATCAGGCCGATCCGGGTCCGCAGCCCCGACGGGAACTCGTCGGCGCGGATGCTCTCGGCGATGCCCACCACCGAGGTCAGCGGGTTGTTCAGCTCGTGGGCCACCCCGGACAGCATCCGGCCCAGCGCGGCGAGGCGCTCCGAGCGGGCCAACTGCTCCTCCATGTCGCGCAGCTGCTGCAGCTCGCCGTAGGCGCGGGTCAGCTCGCGGTCCCGCGCACGGGTGAGCAGCGTCAGGCTGATCGCCCCGCACACCGCCAGCGCCAGGTAGCCGAACTCGGCGACGTAGAACCCCTGGACCCAGCCCTCGACCACCGCGATGTCGTTGATCGTCGCGGCCAGCACCAGCACCGAGCCGATCAGGAACGGGATCGCGGGGACGACGCCCCTGCGCACCGGCTCGACGAGCAGCGCCACGAGCCACACCAGGCCGGCCAGCGCGAGGCCCCACAGCGCCCGCCCGCCGGCGCCCGGGACCGCCTCGTGGACCACCTGCTGGTGGCCGAAGAACACCAGCAGCTTGGACGACGGCTCGAGGGTGAAGATCCACTCGCCGGAGAGGCCCACGACGTAAACCGCGAGCGCGCCCCAGAGCACCAGCTCGCCCCACCGCGAGGCGCGCCCGGAGCGATCGGTGAAGCCGCGGGCGAAGCGGATCATCAGCGGCAGCGCGAGGAACGCGAACCCGACCTGGACGCGCTGGGCCCAGTGGGCGACCTCGAAGGTGGTGGCGCTGTAAAGCACCGAGGACGCCGCCGTGTAGCCCATCAGCGCCAGGCAGGCCAGCGCGAACACCCGGTAGTGCCGCTGGGCCGGTCCCAGCGCCGGCAGGAAGAAGAACGTCAACGCCATGTAGAGCTCGGCACCGGCGAAGGCGGCGGTGGTGACGGTCAGCGGCGTCATGGGCGGCGTTTTACTATCTTTACGGGGAATGTCCAGGGTTCGCGTATCCTGGACCGCCCGGGAGGCCGCATGAAGCACGCCATCGTCGCCCCGCTGTCGCTGCTGTTCGCCGTCGCCCTCGGCTGCTCGTCCGAGCTGGAGCGGCTGGTGGTCTACGCCGACCCCCTCGACGTGGCCAACGCCGCGGCGTTCGTCCAGACGATCCCGTTCGGCGACATCGAGGCCCTCGAGGCCGAGGACCCCGAGGAGGCCGCCCGCAAGGGCGCGGGCAAGGCGATGCGGATCGCGATCGTCGAGGACCTCGACTGCCACGAGTGCTACCGCATCGAGGGCGAGGGCAAGGTCTACACCGTCCACGGCGACGGGCAGCTCGGCTGGCAGTACGGCCTGGCCCACCTGCTGGAGCTGTGGGGCTTCCGGTTCCACCACCCGTACCACACGGTGGTGCCCGGGACCCTGGCGCCGCTGGACGACCACCCCGACCTCGGGGTCACCTTCGAGCCGGAGATGTCGCTGCGCGGGATCCAGCTGCACACCCTGCACCCGATCGAGGGGCTGTGGGCCACCTGGCTCCCCGAGGACGACTCGGTGGAGCGCGCCGGGCGGATCTTCGACTGGCTGGTCAAGAACCGCGGCAACTACATCCAGTGGGTCGCGCTGGACGACATCGAGGCGCCGGCGGCCCAGGCCGCGTGGCACGCTCACACCCTCGAGATCGTGCAGCTCGCCCACGCCCGCGGGCTCGAGGTCGGGGTGGGGGTCCAGCTGTTCGGCAGCGGGAACCTGCAGCAGGCCTTCGACCTGGTCGACGACCCGGGGACGCCGGCGGAGATGCGGCCGCAGATGGAGCAGAAGCTGGCGCTGATCGCCGACGGCGTGCCGTGGGATCGCATCACCCTGTCGTTCGGCGAGTTCTTCGCCGAGGAGCCCGGGGCGTTCCTCGAGGCGGTGAACCTGTCGTACGACGTGATGCAGGAGACCTGGCCCGGCGTCGAGGTCGTGGCCCCGATCCACGTGGGCAACTACGACGACATGATCGTCGAGTACCAGGGCGAGGAGTACCAGTACTACTTCCTGGTCCAGTTCGCCGACGAGGCGATCGTGCCGTGGGTCCACACGGTGATGTACTACAACCTGTTCGAGGATGCCGGCGGCGCCTACCTGCACGACGAGTTCGACGAGCACCGCGCGTTCCTGCTGCAGCGCCTCGCCGACGGCGAGCGGGTCGCCTACTTCCCGGAGTCGGCCTACTGGTGTGCGTTCGACGACTCGGTGCCGACCTACCTGCCGCTGTACGTCCGCTCGCGGTGGCTCGACATCGCCGAGATCCGCGCCGCCGGGGCGGACGCCGGCCACGGCGGCCTGGACGAGCACGTGCTGTTCTCGTCGGGCTGGGAGTGGGGCTACTGGCAGAACGACGTCGCGACGCTGCGGATGAACTACCGGCTGGGCGACGGCTGGGAGGATCAGATCCGTTTCATGTATCAGCCCTGGGGCGATCCCGGCGCCGAGCTCGCCGGGGCGATCGTCGACCTGGCCGAGTTGCAGCACCAGGCCCTGATCGTCGACCGCCTCGCGGCCTACCTCGCAGGCCGCGACGCGTTCATGGACGTGGGCTACGCCGTGGGCGTGATCTCGATGCCCGACCGCGCCACCGCCGAGCAGGTCGCGGCGATGACCCCCGCCGAGCTGGAGAGCTTCAACAACAACGTCGTCGTACCTCTCGGCCAGCTGGCCGAGGACACCCGTGCGATCGCCGATCGCATCGACGAGCTCGCCGGCCTCCAGGGCGATCCATGGTTCGACGAGATCCGCGACGGCGCCCGCGTCGACCAGCACCGCGCCGCGTTCGCCGCGGCGATCTACGCCGCCCTCGTGGAGTTCGCCGGGACCGGCTCCGACGGCGGCTACCTGGCCCAGGCCGACGCCGCGCTGGGTCAGGCCGAGGCCGTGATCGCCCGCCGCCACGCCGCGCTCCACGACCCCGACCCGGAGCGCTGGGTCGCCGAGGACGACAACCCGACGATCTATCACTACGGCTACCTGCACTGGGCCGACGAGCTGTGCTACTGGCGCAAGGAGCGCATCGAGGCGGCGCAGGTGATCGAGGACAGCGACGAGGTGGCGCCGGGGTGCGCCTGGTAGGGGGGCCTTCGAAAACCCCCTCCGTCGAGATCCGTGCGTGGCACGGGGAGCGCCGTCCGAAGCGCGTGGGTCGTCGCGACACCGTTCAGCCTCCCGTTCATCGACCGCGAGGAAGGTCGGGTAGCATGGCCCCACGAGAGGGGATGGCGAGATGCGCGCACTCCAGCTCCGCGGCGCTGCCCGCGCCGGGCTGGCGCTGGCGATCGCGGCCGGCCTGCCGGGCTGCCCGCCCGGCGACGAGGGCCCCGAGGTCGTCGAGGTCCCGTGCGCCCCGTCGCAGCCGGCGCCGTACGCCGATGGGGTCCCGTACCTGGGGATCCACGCCAACCCGCGGGGCGACGACATGGTGGCCTGCACCGCGGGGCGGGGCTTCGTGCAGATCTGGCACGCGCTGCAGGGCCACGCGATCGTCCAGCCCAACACGTTCAGCCCCGACGGCGCCACGCTGTACGTCACCACCACCCACCCCGACCCCGCCGGCTGCCGGCTGCACGCCCTCGACGCCGAGACGGGCGAGGTGCTGTGGTGCCACTCCTACGACCCGGCGATCGTCGGCGGGGCCCCCGAGGTGGACGCCGACGGGCACCTGTACTTCACCGCCGGGCCCGACGTGGTCTCGCTGGACGCCGGCGGCGGCGAGCGCTGGACCACCACCATCGGCGAGGACGACGGCAGCGGGCTGATGACCGGCGCGCTGGGGGTCCACTTCACCCCCGGCGGCCACGTCGCGACGGTGACCAACGCCGGCGCGGTGCACCTGCTCGACCGCGCCACCGGCGACGAGCTCGCGGCGCTGGACATCCCCGAGACCTGGGGCTTCGTCGCCCCGGACCCGTTCGACATCGACCTGATCGGGATGCTGCCGTCGGCGGTCCAGGACGACGTCGAGTCGGTCTTCGGGCCCTACGAGGGCGGGTTCTTCGGCGGGTTCTTCGGCGCGGGCGGCGGGTTCTCGGACAACACCGTGGCGATCGCCCCGGACGGCGCGATCTACGTGATCGGCGGCGGGGTCGACGTGGACCACGGCGCGCTGGTCCAGATCCGCGTCGGCGGCACCGCCGCGGCCCCGACCCTCGAGCCCGGCTGGGCGCTGCCCACCGAGGGCGGCTCGGCGACCTCGCCCTCGGTCACCGCCGACGGCCGCTACGTCACCGTCGGCGACGGCTCGTCGCTGACCGGGATGCTGCAGCCCGAGACACACCCCAGCCACCTGCGGTGGGTCGACATCGACGCCTGCGACGCCAACACCGACGCCGATGCCGACCCCGGCGTCTGCGCCGAGACCCACGCCGTGGCCCTGCTCCGCGGCCCGATGCCGGGCAGCCCGGCGCTGGGCCCCGACGGCACGATCTACCTGTGGGAGCTGAGCCTCGACGTGGCGTCCTACGGCCCCGACGCGGTGGACGTCCGCGCCGAGGGCCTCGCCGGCCCGGTGTGGTCCGCCGCGCTGGACGGCGACCTGACCTGGAACTCGGTGATGACCGTCACCGAGGACGCGGTGATCGGCACCGCCAGCCAGGTCGTCCCGTCCGACGAGGACGTGCTCGGCTTCACCCTGCCGTCCACCTCCGAGCCCTACTTCGTGGTCCTCGACCGCGACACCGGTGAGACCATCGAGCAGGTCGCGCTGACCGACGACTCGTCCGCGACGGTGACGATCGGCCCCGACGGCAGCGTCTACGTCGGGATGCTCGGCCTGCTGACGATGCTGTCCGTCGACCAGCGCCCCACCCTGGGGCTGATCAAGCTGTCGCCGACCGTCGTAGAATAGGAACGGGAACAGGGGTCAGGCACTTACAATTACATTTTCGCGAAAATGTAATTGTAAGTGCCTG
>CAZOYV010000121.1:0-23594 GCA_964584075.1 uncultured Rickettsiales bacterium
CGTTCTGGCCCCGGCGGCCGATGGCCAGCGAGAGCTGGTCGTCGGGGACCACCAGCTCCATGGTGTGGCTCTCCTCGTCGATGATCACCTTGGTCACCACCGCCGGGGCGATCGCCGAGCAGACGAAGCGCGCCGGGTCCAGCGACCACGGGATGATGTCGATCTTCTCGCCGCGCAGCTCCTGGACCACGGCCTGGACGCGGGAGCCCTTCATCCCGACGCAGGCGCCGACGGGGTCCACGTCCGAGTCCCGCGAGGCCACCGCGATCTTGGCGCGCTGGCCCGGCTCGCGGACCGCCTCCTTGATCTCGACGATGCCCTCGTAGATCTCCGGGACCTCCATCTCGAACAGCTTGACCAGCAGGTTGGCGTGGGTCCGGCTGAGGATGATCTGGGGGCCGCGGGTGTTGCGCGCGATGTCGAGGATGTAGGCCTGGATCCGGTCGCCCTGGCGGTACGACTCGGTGTGGACCTGCTCCCGCGAGGGCAGCACGGCGTCGGCCTTGCCGAGGTCGACGATGATCGCGCCCTTCTCGAAGCGCCGCACGATGCCGGTGATCAGCTCGCCGCGGCGGTCCTTGTACTCCTCGAAGACGTTCTCGCGCTCGGCGTCGCGGACCTTCTGGATGATCACCTGCTTGGCGGTCTGGGCCGCGATGCGTCCGAACTCGGAGATGTCGATCTTGATCCCCAGGCTGTCGCCGACCTCCACGTCGGGGTCCAGCGCCTGGCCGGCGGCGAGGGTGATCTCCAGCTCGTCGTCCTCGATCTCGTCGACGACCTCGCGGAACTCGAAGAGCTCGACCTCGTGGGTGTCGGGGTTGAACTGCGCCTCGATGTCGCGGGTCTCGCCGAACTTGCGGCGGGCCGCGGCCTCCATCGCCTCCTCCAGCACGCCGATCAGAACCTCGTGGCTGATCCCCTTGTCCTTGCTGACCTGTTCGATGATTCGCGCCAACTGGTCGGTCTGCATGGCCATCTCCCCTACCGGCCGGTCCCGACGATCGCTCGTCCGTGTGCCGTGGTGCCCATCGTGCACTCCTATCGACGAAGGTCCTTGGTGTGGTCGTAGACCAGGTTCGCCCGCTCCATCGCCGCGATCGCGATGCGGAACGGCGTCTGGTCGACGCGGATGGTCGCGATGCCGTCGTCGACGGCCTCGAGCGTTCCCTTGTAGTTCCGGCGCCCGTCCTGCGCCTCGAAGGTCCGCACCTTGATCTGCTCCCCGACGACGCGCTCGAAGTCCCGCTCCTTGCGCAGCGGCCGGTCCAGGCCGGGCGAGCTGATCTCGAGGTGGTAGCGGGCGTCGATCAGCTCCTCGACGTCGAGCAGGTCCCCGACGGTCCCGCTGAGCCGCACGCAGTCCTGGATCCCGACGCCCCCCTCGCGGTCGACGAAGACCCGCAGCGTCGGGCGCCCCTGGTCCGTCGTCCACTCGCAGGCGACCAGCTCGAAGCCGTGGTGCTGCAGCGGCTCCTCGAGCAGCTGCTCCGCCCGCTGGGCGATGTCGGTCCGTCCCGGCATCCGTCCACTCCCGCTGGCTCACGCGTAAAAAAAGCGGGCCCCGGAGGACCCGCTTCGCATGAGGTATGTGAAGCATGACCAGGTGCGTGATGCACCGTCGGTCGAGGCGCATATAGCACCGTCCTGCGGTCGAAGGCAACCCCAAAAGACGGGTATGATGCGCGCCGCGCGGGGCGCCGGGGGAGACGGCGGCGCCGAGGTGAACACGTGGCCGGCGTGGACTACGTCACGGAGCGGGGCATCGACGCCGCCTGCGAGGCCTGGCTCGAGGCCGTCGCGCCCTACGCCCGGGCGTCGCGCCCGGCGGGCGACCCGGCCCGCTCGGCGCTGGTGCTGCTCGATCTGCAGCGGTTCTTCTGCGATCCCGGCTCCCACGCCCACCTTCCGGCGGTGCTGCCCCTCGCGGACCGGCTGGTCGCGCTGGTGGCGGCGTTCCGCGCCGCGGGCTCGCCGGTACTGTGGACCCGCCACGCGCTGGCGCCGGGCGAGGACCCCGGGCGGATGGGCGACTGGTGGGCCGACGTGGTCCGCGAGGGCTCGCCCGCGGCCGCGCCGTGGCCCGTCCTCTCGCCGGCCCCCGGGGACCCGGTGCTGCGCAAGACCCGCTACGACGCGTTCGAGGGCACGGCCCTGGCCCGGCGGCTGGACGACGCCGGCGCCACCACCGTGGTGCTCGCCGGCGTGATGACCCACCTGTGCGTCGAGACCACCGCACGGGCCGCGTTCGCCCGCGGGCTGCACGTGGCGGTCGCCGCGGACGGCACCGCCAGCGCGGACGAGGCGCTGCACGTCGGCGCGCTGCGGGCGCTGGCCCACGGCTTCGCCCAGATCCGCAGCTGCCGGGCGTTGATCGGCTGGCGCCGCGCCGGGGCCGCCGCGGCCGGCTCCCACCCGCCGGCGCGCGCGACCGCTCGCGCCTTGCCGCGGGGCCCGGTCGACCTGGCGGTGATCGGCGCCGGCCCGGCGGGGCTCGCCGCGGCGGTGCAGGCGACGCGCCAGGGGCTTGCCGTGGCGCTGCTCGAGGCGGATCGGCCCGGCGGGCTGCTGCACCACGCCGACCTGGTCGAGAACTACCTGGGCGTCGGCTGGATCGCCGGGCACGAGCTGGCCGCGCGGCTGGTGGCCCAGGCGGCGCGCAGCGGGGTGCGGGCGGTCCGCGCCGCCGTCGAGCGGATCGCGCTGCAGGCCGGCGGGCGCTACCGCCTCGAGCTCGCGGCGGGGCCGGCCGTGGAGGCGCGCGGCGTGGTCGTGGCCACGGGGACCCGTCCCGCGGACCCGGGGCTCCCCGGCGCCGCGGAGCAGGGGGGGACACGCTGGTTCCGCGGCGTCCCCGAGCTGCTCGCCTCGTGGTCCGGCGAGCCGGGCCGCGCCGTGGTGGTCGGGGGCGGCGACATCGCCTTCGACGGGGCCGTCTCGCTGCGCCGCCGCGGGTGGGACGTCACCGTCCTGGTGCGGGGCACCGCGCCGCGGGCGCTGGGGCTGCTGTCCCGGCGCCTGGACGGGCTGGGGGTGGCGGTCTCGCTGGACAGCGCGGTGTCGCGGGTGGTCGCCGCCGGCGACGCGCTGCGGCTGGAGGGCGCGCGCGGCGGCGAGCCCGCGGCGTGGCACGCCGATCGCGTGCTGGCGGCGGTGGGCCGCGAGCCGGCGCTGCCCCCGATCGTCGACCTGCGGGGAGGCGCCGGCGCCGCCCCCTGTGCAAGCCCCGCGGAGGCGAGTACCCTACCCCGCCTGTGGCTCGCGGGGGACGTGGCCCGCGGCCGCGACCGGCAGGCGTCGATCGCCGCCGGGGACGGGGTCGCCGCCGCGATGGCGGCGGCCCGCGAGCTGTCGGACGGACCATGAGGATCGTCGCCCACTACCGCAAGCAGGACCTGGCGAGCGTCACCGTCGTGGCGCTCGACCGCCGCGGGGGCCGCGAGCGGCTGGTCGAGGTCGTGGAGTCGGTCCAGCCCCCGGTCCCGCGCCGCGACAAGTGGGTCGTGATCGTCTCGACGCTGGCGGGGTGCCCGGTGGGCTGCCCGATGTGCGACGCCGGCACGAGCTGGGCCGGCCCGCTGAGCGCCGGGGAGATCCTCGGCCAGATCGACCTGGCCGTCGAGCGCCGCTACCCCGACCGCGTGCTGCCCCAGCGCAAGTTCAAGATCCAG
Source organism: uncultured Rickettsiales bacterium (assembly GCA_964584075.1). Lineage (GTDB taxonomy): Bacteria > Myxococcota_A > UBA796 > UBA9615 > CAYRNR01 > CAZOYV01. The sequence continues at coordinate 3,672 of CAZOYV010000121.1, forward strand.
TTCGCGCGGATGGGCGAGCCGGCGCTCAACCCCGCGGTGCTCGACGTGCTCCGCGCGCTGCCCGGGCGCTACCGCGCTCCGGGGCTGATGCCGTCGATCTCCACCGTCGCGCCGCGGGGCTGCGACTCCTGGCTCGAGCAGCTCGCCACGATCAAGGAGTCGTCCTATGCCGGCGGCCGGTTCCAGATGCAGTTCTCGCTGCACACCACCGATCCGGCGCGGCGCCGCGAGCTGGTCCCGATCCGGACCTGGGGGCTGGACCAGATCGCCCGCTTCGGCGAGCGCTGGGTCCGCCCCGGCGACCGCCGCATCGCGCTGAACTTCGCCGCGGTGCGGGGGGCGCCGGTGGACGCCAGCGTGCTCGCCGACGCGTTCGACCCGGCGCGGTTCCTGGTCAAGCTGACCCCGCTGAACCCCACGGCTCGCGCCGGCACCAGCGGGCTCGAGTCCCGCATCGACGCCGCCGATCCCGCCTCCGCCGAGGCCCTCGCCGCCCCCCTGCGCGAGCGCGGCTTCGAGGTGATCGTCAGCATCGGCGAGCAGGAGGAGAACCAGGTGGGGTCCAACTGCGGGCAGTTCGTCTCGGCGGTGCGAGGCGCGCGCGGTGGGACCCGCGGGGGCTACGCCCCGGAGCGCTACCAGGTCTCGCCGTGAGGATCACTCCTCCGCCGGCGCGTCCTCCGCCGGGGGCGGGTCCCCGACCACCGCGACGGCGCAGCGGAAGCCGTTGTACTCGCTGCGCTTGTCCGGCGGGGCGGTGTCGCGGTCGGTGGCGCGGATGTCCTCGGGATCGCCACCGAACGAACCGCCGCGCAGGACCCGCTCGGCGCCGGACGCCGGGCCGCGGGGATCGACCTGGCGGCCCGCCGGGTAGGGTCCGTAGACGTCCAGCGTCCACTCGCGCGCGTTGCCCGACATGTCGCGCGCCCCCACCGGGCTGAGGCCGGTGGAGACGCCCAGCGCGCGGCTGCGCAGCTCTCCGCAGCCGACGAAGTTGGCCAGGCCGCAGCTGGGCACGGCGTCGCCCCACGGGTAGGACCCGCCCTCGCCGGTGGCGGGGTCGATGCGCGCCGCCATCTCCCACTGGGCCTCGGTGGGCAGGTCCTTGCCGTAGTGGCGGCAGAACGCCCGCGCCTCGTGCCACGTCACGCCGGTGACGGGGTGATCGGCCATCATCGACGAGGTCGCCGAGAACGACCACCCACACTGATCCGAGGCGTTGCACCAGCGGGCGAAGGCCCCGACGGAGACCTCGTCGCGGTCGATGGCGTAGGGCGACAGCTCGACCCGGTGGCGGGGGCGCTCGTGGGGCTCGCCGACGCCGGGCGGGGAGCCCATCGAGAACGCCCCGCCGGGGACGTAGATCATCCCGGCCGGGATGCCCTGGCCGCCCGCCTCGTCCCCGTCCCCGCCGCCGCCGCCCTCGCCCTGGAACGCCTGCAGCCAGGTGGGCTGGCTCATCGTCGGGTCGGTGCGCGCGCCGATCACGCCGACCGCGTCGCTGCGGACCGGCAGCCCCTCCTGGGGCGCGAGGCTCTGGCCGGGGGCGGTGGGTCGCACCGGGCCGGTGACCTCCTCGGGGATCAGCACCGGCTCCTCGTCGGGCTCCACCACCTCGGGGGGGGGCGGCAGGTAGACCGCCTCGCGCTGGACCTCCTCCTCGAGCACGCGCTTGTCGTCCTCGGCCTCCTGGTCCAGCAGGTGGGGGGCGCCGAGGAAGATCAGCGGGGGGATGATCAGGCACGCCCCGCCGAGGTACAGGAGCCACGCCAGCGGGGCGACGAGGCGACGCCGGCGCTGCTCGTCGGCCTCGGCGAGCAGGGCGACCAGCCACGCCCGCTCCGGCTCGTCGACGGCGCCGGCGGCGATCGCCACGCGGACCCGCTCCGCCGCCGCCGCCGACCACCACGCCCGGCGGACCTCGGCGAACCGGTCGCGCGCGTCGCGGGACGGTCGCTGCTCGCTCACGTCCTCGGTCTACCCGGGTTGGCGCCCTCCGGCGCGGACACTATTGACACGCCGGCTCCGGTCCGGTGCGCAGCGTGCCCACCACGTCGGCGACCGCCGCGATGCCGTGGCCGTCGAGCCAGGCGTCGATCTCGTCCACCACCCGGGAGCCCGCGGCGGGCTCGACCAGCGTGGCGGTCCCGACCTGCACCGCGCGGGCCCCCGCGACGAGGAACTCCAGCGCGTCGCGGCCGTCCATGATCCCGCCGAGCCCGACCACCGGGATCGACACCGCCCGGGCGCAGTCCCAGGCCAGCCGCAGCGCCACGGGCTTGATCGCCGGCCCCGACAGCCCGCCGACCACGTTGCCCAACCGCGGCCGCCGCGCGTCCAGGTCGATCGCCAGCGCCGGCAGCGTGTTCGTCACGCTGATCGCGGCCGCCCCCCCGCGCTCCACCGCGCGGGCCATCTCGCCGATGTCGGCGGCGGTCGGCGCCAGCTTGACCCACACCGGCTGGCCGGCCACGTCGCACACCGCCCGGGTGACCGCCTCGGCGGCGTCGGGGCGCGTCCCGAACTGGATCCCGCCGGCCTCGATGTTGGGGCACGAGACGTTGACCTCGAGGGCGCCGATCCAGCCCTCGCCGCGCAGCCCGCGCGCCACGGCGGCGTACTCCTCGAGGGTCTTGCCGATCACGTTGACCACCACCGCGCAGTCCATCCCGCGCAGGTACGGGGCCTTGTGCTCGAGGAACCCCTCGAGCCCCACGTTCTGCAGCCCGATCGCGTTGAGCATCCCCGAGGTGGCCTCCGCGATCCGCGGCGGCGGGTTGCCGGGCCACGGCTGCAGCGAGATGCCCTTGGTCACCAGCCCGCCCAGCCGCGACCAGTCCAGCAGCCCCGCGAGCTCCTCGCCGTAGCCGGCGCAGCCCGAGGCGAGCAGCACCGGGTTGCGCAGCGCGAGCCCCCCGACGTCGGTTCGTAGATCGGCCATCAGCCCCACCCGTGCAGGTCGCGGAAGTCCAGCTCGCGGCTGTCGAACACCGGCCCCTCCTGGCACGCCAGCGCGAACCGGTTGGGCCCCCCGCCGGCGGCGTGGCGCGGCACCGCGCAGCCGACGCAGACGCCGATCCCGCAGCCCATCACGGCCTCCACCGAGACGTGGCACGGGACCCCCCACTCCTCGGCCCGCTTCGCCACCGCGGCCAGCATCGGCAGCGGGCCGCAGGCGTACAGGTGCGTGCCCTCCGGCGGGCCCCCGCTCCACAGGTCGTCGAGCAGGTCCAGGACCGTCCCGCGGAACCCCTCGGAGCCGTCCATCGAGGCGACGTGGATCGTCCTGGGCAGCGCCAGCAGGCCCTCGAGGCAGGCGTGGTCCGAGGCCCGCGTGATCCCGCCCACGACCAGCGACTCGCGGCCTCCGCGGGCCAGCAGCGCGCGGGCCATCGCCACCACCGGCGGGATCCCGACCCCGCCCCCGAGCAGCACCGGCAGCTCGCCCTCGGCGGGCATCGGGAACGGCGTGCCCAGCGGGCCGAGGATCTGGACCTCGTCCCCGGGCTCCAGCTCGGCCAGCACCGCCGTGCCGCGCCCCACCACGCGGAACAGGATCTCGATGCACGCCTCGCCGCCCCGCTCCAGGCCGCGCTGGATGCTGAACGGCCGCCGCAGCAGCAGCGGCTCCCCGACCCGCAGCATCGCGAACTGGCCGGGCCGGAAGCCCGCGCAGTTGCCGGCCTCGAGGGTCAGCCGGCGGTGGTGGGCGTCGAGGGCCTCCAGGGCCACCACCCGGACGCGCTCGTCGGCGGGGGGACGCACCTCGTCGTGGGGTTCGCGCTCGCTCACGCCTCACCTCCCAGGAACTTCATCATCACCAGGGCGTCCTCGCCGGTGTCGCCGTAGTAGCGCTTGCGCCGGCCGATCTCGCGGTAGCCGGCCTGCTGGTACAGCGCGCGGGCGGCCCCGTTGCCGACCCGCACCTCCAGCAGGGAGTACGCCGCGCCGCGCTCGCGCCCGTCCTCCTCGGCGAGCTCGAGCAGGAAGCGGCCGATCCCGGCGCGCTGGCGCGCCGGCTCCACGGCCACCGACAGCAGGTGCAGCTCGTCGGCGACGACCCAGTAGTCGACGAAGCCGACCAGCTCGCCGGCATCCCCCCCCTCGGCCAGCACCAGCGACGCGAACGGCGTGCGCAGCTCCTGCTCGAACGCCTTGCGCGTCCACGGGTTGGGGAACGTCCGGTCCTCGAGCGCCACGACGGCGTCGAGGTCGGCCTCGCCGGCGTCGCGGATCCGCAGCTCGTCCGAGGGGGGCCTGTGGGGCTCGCTCATCCGGCCGGCTCCTCTCCGAAGCGCTCGCGTCCCAGATCGGTGTACCGCACGCCGCGCTTCTTGCGCAGCCCCTCGATCCAGCGCTCGTACTGCTCGTCGCGCCGCTGCTGCCACAGGGCGGCGCGGATCGCCGCCTCGGCCTGCTCGCGCTGGAGCTCGCCGTAGTGCTCGCGGTCCGCGCGGTAGGCCTCGACCACCTCGCGATCGGAGACCCGCACCGCGGCGGCGAGGCGCAGCTCGACGAAGGTCTCGGCGCGGATCCGGGCGGCGAAGTGGTCCCGCAGCTCGGCGGTCCCGATCTTCCAGCGACCGAGCCAGCGGGTCAGGTCCTCGATGCGGTCGAAGCGATCGAGGAACTCCTCGAGCTCGCGCCGCACCTCCTCGTCGACCCCGAGGTCCTCGCCGCCGGCCTCCTGGAGCACCACCGCGCGGTCGATCAGCTCCTCGAGGATCGCGCGGTCCAGCGCCGGCGGCCCCAGGTTCACGCCCGCCCCGCCCTGGGCGTCGACCACCCGCACCTCGGCCTCGAACAGCACGTCGCTGAGCATCAGCGGCTGGTCGCCGACGACGGCCACGACCCCGTCGACGGCCTCCACCGCGGGGGCCCCCCGGACCACCGCCAGGGCGGCCAGCGCGACCGTCACGGCGAGGCGGCGGCGGCTCACGTCGTCCGCACCCCGTAGATCGCGTCGAGGGTGATCATCGCCACGTTGGCGAAGGCGTGGAACAGCGCGCCGGCGAGGATGTTGCCGGTCTTGTTGCGCAGCCAGCCGAAGACCAGCGCGGGGAAGAAGATCGCCGGCTGCCACCACTGGAACTGGACCAGCGAGTGGCCGACGGTGAACAGCACCGCGGTGATCCAGAACGGGGCGCCGATGTCGACCCCGAGGAAGCGCCAGCGGCCGGTGGGGAAGACCTGCCGCAGGCGGGTCTGCATGTACCCGCGGTAGAAGTACTCCTCGGCGTAGCCCACCGCGATCAGCTGCCACACGACGATCTCGAACAGATCGGGGGGCAGCCCGTGCTCGGGGCGGTGGGGCCGGATCGCCGGGTCCATGCCGACCCACCCGCTGAGCTCGGGCAGCAGCCACGTCAGGTACAGGTGGTTGCCGACGATGAAGAACGGGTAGATCACGAGGATCACCAGCCCCGCGTCGCGCCCGGCGACCAGCAGCCTCCGCCACAGCGGCTCGGGCAGCACGATGTCCGGGTCGAGGGGGCGGCGGTTGAGCTTGCCCATCAGGATCGGGGCCCCGATGAACAGCAGCGGGACCAGGATCTGCGCGTTGGCGCGCAGCCACTCCTGGGGGATCAGCTCGCGGGCGAAGAGGAACCCGCGGATCAGCACGCAGGTCAGCAGGAACAGGATCGCGACCTCGGCGAGGACGCGCCCGCGGGTCTCCTGGACCTCGGCCGGGGCGGGCTGCCGTCCCTCGGGCTGCGGCGGTTCTGCGGTGGTCTCGGGCGGTTCGGGCGGCAAGCGCAGCTCCAGCGCGACGTGGGCGAATCTTAGGGACGAGTGCGGGGCCGATCAACCGCCGGCCGCGCTCGCGGACGGGCGCGAACGCAGCGGGGGGGTGGACAAAAGCGTCTCCAGACCCAATCAATCACTACATTCGTTCGTCCAACCGTGGTAAGCCACGGGGCGAACGGGCTGGAGGAACTGGAATGACCCGCTGGACCATCACCCTGACCACCTTCCTGACGACGCTGGCCCTGCTGGCCCCCGCCTGGGCCCAGGACGAGGAGGAGACCGGGATCACGGCCGGGCTGATCGACGAGGACAAGCGCATCGGCGAGCTCGACACCTTCTACTACGACGTGCTCCAGGACGAGGAGAACAAGAAGATCGACCCGAGCGCCGCCTGGACGGTCGAGGACCTCACGCTCGAGATGGACAGCCTCACGGTGACCTTCGCCGAGGGCGAGTTCTTCCCGCGCAAGGCGATCGAGGGCAACGTCTACGGGGCGGTGTTCATCGGCACCGGGACCTGGACGTTCGTCCCGGACCTGGCGATGGAGCAGGACGAGCTCGAGCGGCTGGCCAAGGTCCGCTCCCAGGAGAACGTCTCCTTCAGCGACATGTACTTCGAGTTCGCGCCGCAGTACCTGGAGAAGCTGAAGGTGGACGCCGGGCCGGCCAGCGGCGACGAGAAGGTCGCCAAGGACGCCGAGAAGCTGTGGGAGCTGCGCCGCGGCGAGACCAGCGCGCTGTACTCCACGATCGACCGCTTCATCGCCTGGGGCCACGTCGACGGGATGCAGTACGTCGACTTCTTCTCCGCCGGCGTCCAGCTCGACGACTCCAAGTTCACCCGCGACGCGATCGTCAAGGCCCCCAAGCCGGTCTACAACTACAGCTGGGACGCCACCCAGCCCGAGGAGATCACGCTGGGCCGCTGGTGGGTCAACCCGCTCAACGACCTGGACGCCAAGTACGAGATCCTGTGCAACTTCCCCCGCAAGGAGGACCGCGAGAACAAGAGCCGCCGCGAGCTGGCCTACAAGAACCCGGCGACCTACAACGTCGACCACTACGTCGCCGACTTCGAGGTCTACAAGGACCCCGACTCCAAGGAGTACGGGATCAAGGGCGACGTGACGATCCACATCACCTCGATCCTGCGCGACGTCAAGGTCGTGCCGTTCTCGCTGATCACCTCGTTCGCCGTCGGCTCGGCGTACAGCAACCCGGTGCGGGTCACCGCGGTGTCCGACACCGAGGGCACCGCGCTGCCCCACCTGCACAAGTCCCACACGCTGGCCGTGGAGCTGCCCGAGCCGCTGCCCAAGGGCGAGAGCACCAAGGTCCGGGTGCAGTACTACGGCGACATCATCGGCGTGATCAAGCAGCCCGACCCGGAGATGAGCATCCAGGACCAGGCCGACGCCGCGCAGGCGATGCCCGAGTTCATGGGGGTCGTCAACTACTCGCTGCTCAACACCTACCCGTGGTTCCCGCAGAACTACGGCGACAGCTGGCAGCTGTACACCTGGGAGTGGACCTGGACGGTCCCGGAGCCGCTGGTGATGGCCTCGTCGGGGACGATGACCGACATGGTCGACGACGGCAAGAACACGGTCTACACGATCAAGGAGAGCGTGCCGTCCGGGCTGGCCTCGGTGATCCTCGGCCGGTTCTCGGTGGTCTCCGACCCGCCCGAGGAGAACCGCAAGCGGCTGGTGCGCGTGTTCGCCCACCCGGGGCAGCTGGACTCCGCCGAGGAGATCCGCCAGCAGGCCCACGACATCATCGACTTCTACGAGGAGCTGTACCAGGTCGACTACCCCTACCCCGAGCTGGACATCGCACAGATGCCCTACGGGGTCGGGTTCGCCCAGGCGCCTCCGGGGCTGGTCCAGATGTCCGGCGAGGCCTACCTCTCCAAGACGCTGCTGGCCACGGTGTACAACGTCAACGACCCGGTGATCCGCGAGATGTTCCTGCCCCACGAGATCGCCCACGAGTGGTGGGGCCACTGCATCGGCACCCGCACCGGCCACGACTACTGGCTGATGGAGGCCGGCGCCGAGTACAGCGCCGCGCTGTTCTGGGAGGCCGCCGAGGGCCAGAAGGAGTACGACAAGTACGTCAAGTACTGGCTCAAGCGCCGCAACGCGCAGAACACCAAGAAGACCTCGTCGCTGTGGATCGCCGCCACCGGCCGCAACTCCGAGCGCTACGTGGCCACGATCTACGGCCGCGGGCCGCTGCTGTACCACGAGCTGCGTCAGAGCCTCGGGTTCGAGAAGTTCGTCTCGGTGCTGCGCGCGATGCTGATCGAGTGGAAGGGCCAGAAGATCGCCACCGAGGACTTCAAGATGGTGCTCGAGAAGGCGACCGGGCTGAGCTTCGACCAGTACTTCGAGCAGTTCGTGTACCACAACGAGCCGCTCAGCGGCGCCTCGCCCGAGGACCTGCAGTAGCCTGCCGGGGATCCGGGCCCGACCTCCCGGAATCAGTCGACGATCAGCTCGACCTCGGCCCCCACGTCCAGGCTGAACTCCGCCGCGGCCGAGCCGCCGTTGCGGGCCACCTCCAGCGCGCCGTCGCTGCCGATCAGCGCGGCGAGCTCGCCCTCGGGGACGTCGGCGTAGGTCGCCACCACGGGCAAGGTGGCGCCCCACGGGGGGCGGAGCTGCAGGCCGCGGGGGCGGTCGCCGAGGTGGCGGCGCTCCAGGTTGGTGATCAGGTTGCCGAAGCGGTCGACCGCGACGACGCGGCCCCGGTACCCGCGCGGCGTGCGCACCGGCGCCGGCGGCTCGGGGAGCAGCAGCGGGTCGTCGATCGGGTCGCCGAGCGCGCCGGGCTCCTCGCCCGCGGCGAGGCGGGCGGCGGCGGGGGCGAACAGGTCCCGGCCGTGGAACGTGCGCGTCACTGGCCCGATCGCCACGCGGTCGGGGTCCAGCGCCACGGTGGTGGCCGCGGGATCGCCGCGCAGCACGGGGGTCAGCAGGCCGTTGTCGGGGGCCACGTAGTGGCGTCCGCCGGCGCGCACGGCCAGCCCGCGGCGGTCGGTGCCGACCCCGGGGTCCACCACGGCGAGCACCACGGCGGGGCGCGGCAGGACCGGCAGGCACTGCCCCACCGCCCGCGCCCCCGCCACCACGTCCTGCGGGGGGACGCCGTGGGTCAGGTCCACCAGCGCGCAGCCCGGCACGAGGCCCAGGATCACGGCCTTCATCTGGCCGACGTAGGTGTCCTCGAGCCCGAAGTCGGTCAGCAGCAGGACCGGGATCGGCGCGTCCATCCCCTACCCCCCTGCGGCGGCGATCGCCATGCCCTCCACGGGCGGCTTCCTGGCGATCCGGTCCAGGTCGTGCTTCATGCGCCCCGCCTCGGCGGGGTTGCGGGCCAGCAGCAGCAGGTGCAGCTGCTCCACCGGCCCACCGTGGGCCCGGCCGGTGGCGGCGCCGATCAGGAACGCGTTGAGCGCCTCGGGGAACTCGATCCGCTCGCGGGTCAGGTCCCACAGCCCCATCACCAGCGACGGGACCCCGGCCCGGACCGCCACGGTGCCGGCTCGGGTGGCGACGCGCCGCGCCGCGGGCGGGTCGATGTCGGCGCCGCGGCCGAGCCCGATCAGGAACACCTGCTCGAACGGCAGGCGCGGTCCGGCGGCGATCAGCAGGTCCTCGCCGGTGCGCCCCTCGAACCGCTGCTGCAGCAGCTGGCGGCTGAGCAGGCCGCACAGCCTCCAGTCGAGCGCCCCGGCCGGACCCCGCAGCGGGCGCTCGTCCGAGGCCACCGCGCACAGGGCCGCCGACGCGCCCTCGACGCGCTCGACGTGCTCCTGCAAGATCGACACCAGGACCTTCATCGAGTGCTTCAGGGCTTCTCTCTCAACCGTTCGGGATGATGGACGAAACAGCTCCTGCTGCACGTCAGGACGCCTTCTGGTCCTTGTCGATGTCGACGTTCTTCGAGATCTTGTCCAGGATCCCGTTGATGAAGGCCCCGGACTCCCCCGTCGAGTACCGCTTGCCGAGCTCGATCGCCTCGTTGATCGAGACCATCACCGGGATGTCGGCACACTCCAGGAACTCGTAGACCGCGATGCGCAGCACGTTGCGGTCCACCGCCGGCATGCGGTGCAGCTTCCAGTTGATCGAGTACTGCTCGAGGAGGCCGTCGATCCGCTCGCGGTGCTCGACCACGCCGCGCACCAGGCGCGAGGCGAACAGCGTCCCCTCGTCGTCGTCGCTCCACTCGTCCCAGAACAGCTCCAGCGCCTCGTCGACGCCGACACCGGCCTGGTCGACCTGGTACAGCACCTGGAGGGCGTGCTCCCGCGCCCTCCGGCGGCTACCCACGGCTCCCCTCCCCCGCAGCATCGACGGAGGCCAGCAGGTTGACCATCTCGACGGCGGCCATCGCCGCCTCGGCGCCCTTGTTGCCGGCCTTGGTCCCCGCCCGGTCGATGGCCTGCTCCACCGAGTCGGTGGTCAGCACGCCCATCGAGACCGGCACGCCGGTCTCCAGGCCCACGTGGGCCACGCCCTTGCTGACCTCCGCGGCGACGTAGTCGAAGTGCGGGGTCCCGCCGCGGATCACCGCGCCGAGGGCGATCACGGCGTCGAAGTCGCCGCTGCGCGCCAGGCGCTGGACCAGCACCGGGATCTCCCAGGCCCCCGGGACCCAGTAGACCGACAGGTCGTCCTCGCCGGCCCCGTGCCGCGACAGGGCGTCCAGCGCCCCCTCGAGCAGGTGCTCGGTGATGAACGAGTTGAACCGCCCCACCACCAGCGCGAACTTGTGTCCGCTGGCGTCGAGCACCCCTTCGTAGCTAGTGACCATCGGTCTCGCTCCCCGCGTCTGCGGCCGCCTGGCGGACCAGCTTCAGCACCGGCCCGCGCTCGGCCTCGGGTTCCTCGTCCAGGCGCACGAACTCGGTGATCTGCAGGCCGAAGCCCTCCAGCCCGACGATCTTGAGGTCCGTGCGGTTGGTGATCAGGCGGATGTCGCGGACCCCCAGCAGGTGCAGGATCTGCGCGCCGATGCCGTAGTCGCGCAGGCCCGTGGGGTACGGGTCGGCCGCCTCCCCCTGCTTGGGCACCGTCGGCGAGTCGGCGACGTGCAGCTGCAGCCGCTCCAGCAACGCGCCGACCTCGAACGGGCGCAGCACGAACAGCACCACCCCGTCGCCCTCGTCGTTGATGTGCCGCAGCGCGCGCTCCAGCGTCATCCCGCCGTCGAGGCGCAGCGCCGAGAACGCGTCGGCCCACAGGTTGCCGTTGTGGACCCGCACCAGGGTCGGACGGGCCGGGTCGATCTCGCCCTTGATCGCGGCGACGTAGTACAGCCCGTTGACCGCGTTGCTGAACACCTTGACCTGCAGATCGCCGGCCCACTTGGTGGGCAGCACCGCCTCGCCGGCGACCGCCACCAGCGTCTCGGTCTGCAGCCGGTGGGCGATCAGGTCGGCGACGGTCAGGATCGGGATGTGGTGCTCGCGGCCCAGCTCGATCAGCTCGGGCAGGCGGGCCATCGTCCCGTCCTCCTGCATCACCTCGCAGATCACGCCGGCGGGGCGCAGCCCGGCCAGGCGGGCCAGGTCCACCGAGCCCTCGGTCTGGCCGCTGCGCACCAGCACGCCGCCGGGCTTGGCGCGCAGCGGGAAGATGTGCCCCGGCATCACCAGGTCGGTGGGGACCGCGTCGTCGGCGATCGCGGTCAGCACGGTGGTGGCGCGGTCCGCCGCCGAGATACCCGTGGTCACACCGCGGCGCGCCTCGATCGACACCGTGAACGCGGTGCTGAACCGCGAGGTGTTGTCGTTGACCATCATCGGTAGCTGCAGCCGGTCGACGATGCTGGGGTCCAGCGCCAGGCAGATCAGCCCGCGGCCCTTGGAGGCCATGAAGTTGATGCCCTCCGCCGTGATCTTCTCGGCCGCGATCACGAAGTCGCCCTCGTTCTCGCGGTTCTCGTCGTCCACCAGGATGACGCAGCCGCCGGAGCGGATCGTCAGCAGGGCGGTCTCCACGCGCTGGGCGGGATCGGAGGGGAACGGATCGAACGCCACGTTACTTCCTTCCACCCCCTCCTCGCCTCCCCGAGGGCGCCCCTATAAAGCCACTTCGGGCCAGGAGATCAAGCGAAATGTCGCCCGCGCCCGCGTCGCCCCCCTCCGTGCGGCGGGGCTCGAGCAGGCGCTGGACGATCTTGACCAGCATGTCGAGTTCGAGGTTGACCTCGTCGCCGACCTGGAGATCGGGCAGCGTGGTCTCCGACTGGGAGTGCGGCACGAGGTTGATCCCGAAGGTGTCCACGCCGATCTCGTTGATCGTCAGGCTGACGCCCTGGACCGCCACGGAGCCCTTGGGCACCAGCATCCTGCACAGCGCGGGGTCGGCGTGGAACGTCATCCGCAGCGAGGTCCCGTCCGCGCGCCGGGCGGCCAGCGCGCCGCGGCCGTCGACGTGCCCGCTGACCAGGTGCCCGCCGAGGCGGTCGCCCAGCGCCAGCGCGCGCTCGAGGTTGACCCGCTGGCCGACCCGCAGCGATCCCAGTGTCGAGCGGGCCATGCTCTCGGCGCTGACGTCGACGTGGAACCGGCGGTCCTGGCGGTGCTCGGTGACGGTCAGGCACACGCCGTCGACGGCGATCGACTCCCCCAGCGCCAGGTGCGCCAGGGGGCGCTCGCAGGTGATCGCGAGCACCCGTCCGCCCGCCGCGGGGCGGACCTCGGCGACGCGGCCGACGGCCTCGATCAGTCCGGTAAACACGGGATCTCCAGCGGCCGGCGGGCCTCGAGCAGCAGGTCGGGCCCCAGCCGCCGGACCTCGCCGAAGGCCAGCACCGCGGCCTCGGCCAGCTCGGCGGTCCCCTCCCCGCGCAGCGGCCCCGGGGCGCGGTCGCCGCCGATCACCCGCGGGGCCACGTAGCGCAGCACGCGGTCGACGACGCCGGCGTCGATCAGCGCGCCGGCCAGCGTCGCGCCCCCCTCGACGAACAGGCCGACGATCTCGCGGCGCAGCAGGTCCTGCAGCGCCTGGCCGAGATCGACCCGCGGTCCGGCGCCGCACGCCACCGCGGTGACGTAGGTAGGCAGCGCGGCGCGGGCCTCGTCGGGCGCCGCGGCGGTGCAGTAGACGATCACCGCCGTGCCGTCGTCGGCGAACAGCCGGGCGGTCGGGGGCGTGGAGAGCGTGCTGTCGAACAGCACCCGGATCGGCTGGCGCGCGGCGCCGCCGGGGACCCGCGCCGTCAGCTGCGGGTCGTCGGCGGCCGCGGTGCCGGCGCCCACCGCGATGGCGGGGGCGACCGCCCGCTGGCGGTGCACGTGCGCGCGGGCCCGCTCACCCGTGATCCACTGGCTCTGCCCGGTGCGCGTCGCGGTGCGCCCGAACAGGTCGGTGGCGAGCTTGAGCGTGACGTGCGGGCGGCCCTCGTAGCGGGTGGTGAAGTAGACCTCGTTCAGATCGGTGCACTCGCGGGCCAGCACGCCGACGCGGACCTCGACGCCCCCCTCGCGCAGGCGCCGCACCCCGTTGCCGGCGACCTGGGGGTTGGGGTCCATCGTGCCGACCACCACGCGGGCGATCCGGGCGCGCAGGATCGCCTCGGTGCAGGGGCCGGTGCGGTTGTGGTGCGAGCAGGGCTCGAGGGTGGCGTAGAGCGTGGCGCCGGCGGGGTCCTCGGAGCAGCGGCCGAGGGCGTCGATCTCGCCGTGGGGGCCTCCGGCGCGCTGGTGGTAGCCCTCCCCCAGGACCCGCCCGTCGCGGACCACCACCGAGCCGACCATCGGGTTGGGCCAGGTGGTGCCCAGGCCCCGGCGCGCCAGCTCCAGGGCGCGGCGCATGTGGTGCTCGTCGGCCGCCGTCATTCGCCGTCCCCGCTCGGTCGCCCGGCCAGGCTGTCCAGCGCCTTGCGGAACTCGCCGGTGTCCTCGAAGCGCTGGTACACGCTCATGAACCGGACGTAGGCGACGTCGTCGATCTCGCGCAGCCCCTCGGCCACCGCGTGGCCGATCCGGACCGCCGGGATCTCCTGGTCGCCGCTGCCGTGGATCTTGGCCACGACCCGGTCCACCAGCTCGGTGACGATCTCGTCGTCCACGTCCCGCTTCTTGCACGCGGCGAGGATCCCCCGGCGGATCTTGGCGGTGTCGAACGGCTGGCGGGTGCCGTCCTTCTTGATCACCGTCAGCTGGGCGTCCTCGAGCTGGACCTGCTCGTAGGTCGTGAACCGGTGGCCGCACTCGTCGCACTCGCGGCGGCGGCGCACCGCGCTGCCCTCGCGCACGATCCGCGAGTCGATCACCCGGCTGTCGGGGTGCTGGCAGCTCGGACAGCGCATCGGCTCAGCCGGCCTCGGCCTCCATGATCTTGCTCACCCGGCGGGCGTGGCGATCGCCACCGAACTCGGCGGCGAGGAACGCGTCGAGGATATCGATCGCGAGCCCCTCGCCGATCACGCGCTCGCCGACGCACAGGATGTTGGCGTCGTTGTGCTCGGTGGCCATCCTGGCCATGTACGCGTCCGTGGCCAGCGCGGCGCGGATCCCGTGGACCTTGTTGGCCGCCATCGACATCCCGATCCCGGTCCCGCAGACCAGCAGGCCGCGGGCGCCCGCCGTGCCGGCGACCTTGCGCGCCACCGCCACGGCGATGTCCGGGTAGTCGACGGACGCGGAGCCGTGGGTCCCGAGGTCCTCGACCTCGTGGCCGCGGGCCCGCAGGTGCTCGCCGAGCAGGTCCTTGATCCGGACGCCCCCGTGGTCGGCGCCGATGAAGAACGTCGTCATCGTCTCACCCCTCGAAGCGACGGAACGCCAGGCATGCGTTGGTCCCGCCGAAGCCGAACGCGTTGGAGAGGGCCACGTCGACCCGGCGCTCGCGGGCCTCGTTGGGCACGAAGTCCAGGTCGCAGTCCGGGTCGGGCTCCTCGTAGTTGATCGTCGGGGGGACCACCCCGTGGAACAACGTCAGCGCCGTCACCGCCGACTCGATGCCGCCCGCGGCGCCGAGCAGGTGGCCGTGCATCGACTTGGTCGAGCTGACCCACAGGTCGTCGGCGTGGTCGCCGAACAGGGTCCGGATCGCCTGGGACTCGTTGCGGTCGTTGAACGGCGTCGACGTGCCGTGGGCGTTGATGTAGTCCACGTCCGCGGGATCGACTCCCGCGTCCTGCAGGGTCAGCCGCATGCAGCGCACCGCCCCCTCGCCGCCCGGGCTCGGCTGGGTGATGTGGTGGGCGTCGCTGTTGAGCCCGTAGCCGACGATCTCCCCGTAGATTCGCGCGCCGCGCGCGCGGGCGAACTCGAGCTCCTCGAGGATCACGATCCCGGCGCCCTCGCCCATCACGAACCCGTCGCGGCCGGCGTCGAACGGCCGGCTGGCCCCGGCGGGGTCGTCGTTGCGCGTCGACAGCGCCCGCATCCGGGCGAAGCCCGCCACCGCCAGCGGCAGGATCGGCGACTCGGAGCCCCCGGCGATGCAGGCGTCGACGTGGCCGCTGCGGATCGCGCGGAACGCCTCGCCGATGCAGTGGTTGCCCGTCGCGCAGGCGCTCACCGCCGAGAAGTTGGGGCCCTTGGCGCCGGTGTCGATCGAGATCTCTCCCGGCGCCATGTTGATGATGATCTTGGGGATCGTGAACGGCGAGACCCGGCGCGGGCCGCGCTCGTCGAGCACGAGGGTCGCGTCGCACAGCGTCTGCAACCCGCCGATCCCGGAGCCGACGTAGGTCCCGACCCGCTCGGCGATCTCCTCCTCGATCGTCAGCCCCGCGTCCTCGAGCGCCATCCGCGCCGCGACCAGCGCGAACTGCACGAAGCGGTCGTGCTTGCGCTGCTCCTTGACGTCGAACCAGCGGGACGGGTCGAAGTCGGTCGCCTCGCCGCCGATCCGGCAGGTGTACTCGGAGGCATCGAAGTGGGTGATCGGGCCGATGCCCGAGCGGCCCTCGAGGAGGTTGGCCCACGTGGTGCCGATGTCGGCCCCCAGCGGGGAGACGGCACCGAGCCCGGTGATCACGATCCGTCGCATCGCGCGATTGCTCCTGGCGCCCTCGTCGTGGGGGTCGGTGGGAAACCCGGCCCCGTACGGGCGCCACAGGATACAGGGCCGCCTCCCGGCTTTCCAGCGCGGATCACGGTTCCCCGATCCGAACGGACGAAGGCCCCGCGGCTCGTCCGCCGGACGGCCGACCGAGACCCGTCGCGCGGGTCGGATGGAACGATCGGGGCGAGGTCAGGGGAGACGCTGCTCGACGTAGTCGATGGCGTCCTTGACGGTCTGGATCTTCTCGGCATCCTCGTCGGGGATGTCGGTGCCGAACGCCTCCTCCATGGCCATCACCAGCTCGACGATGTCCAGGGAGTCCGCGCCCAGGTCGTCGATGAACGAGCTCTCGGGACGGATCTCGTCGACACCGACGCCCAGCTGCTCGCTGATGATCTTCTTGACCTGCTCCTCGATGGACGCATTTGCCATTGCCGCCTCCGCGCGTGCCCTTCGCGTTGGTGAGGTCGTACCTATATCACCGGATCCCGGGTAGGGCAACGGGGGGTGATCATTCGGAAAATTGGCCTGATCCCTTGCCCACTGCGGCGGACCCGCGCACCGCCGTGGGGCGCGGCCTAGCCCGACTCCGCCAGGCGCGCGAGCCGCTCCTGGAGCGCCCCCGCGAGGCCGCCGTCGACCGTCCGCGCGGCCAGCCGGATCGCGCTGGCCACGGCGCGGTCGTCGGAGCGCCCGTGGGCGATCACCACGCTGCCCCAGACCCCCATCAGCAGCGCCCCGCCGATCTCGGCGGCGTCGAGCGTGCGGCGCGTGCGGCGGAACGCACCGCGCATCAGCACCGCGCCCGCGGTGGAGACCACCGACTCGCGGGCCGCCTGGCGCAGGTGCCCGGTGACCTGCTCGGTGACCCCCTCGGCGACCTTGACCACCACGTTGCCGACGAACCCGTCGGCGACCACCACGTCGGTGCCGCCGTGGAACATCTCGCGCCCCTCGACGAAGCCGCGGTAGTCCAGCGGCAGCCCGCCGATCAGCTCGTGTGCGCGGCGGATCACCTCGGTGCCCTTCTCCTCCTCCGCGCCGTTGGACAGCAGCGCGACGCGCGGCCGGGGGATGCGCAGCGCCACCTCGGCGAAGGCGGCCCCCATCAGCGCGAACTGGCAGAGCAGCTCGGGACGGCAGTCCACGTTGGCGCCGGCGTCGAGCAGGGCCAGGGGACCGTGGGTCGTGGGGAACACCGCCACGATCGCGGGGCGCTCGACCTCGGGGAGGCGCTTGAGCACGAACATCCCCATCGCCAGGGCCGCCCCCGAGTGCCCGGCGGTGACCATCGCGTCGGCCTCGCCCGCGGCGACGAGATCGAACGCGATGCGCATGCTGGAGTGCTTCTTGCGGCGCAGCGCGGTGGAGGGGTGGTCGTCCATCTCGACGACCTCGGAGGCGTGGTGGACGTGGACGCCGGCGGGGACGTCGCCGGCCTCCTCGAGCTCCGGGTTGAGCACCGCCTCGTCGCCGATCAGCACGACCTCGCAGCCGAGCTCCTCGGCGGCGAGCAGGGCTCCGCGCACCGCCGCCTCGGGCGCGCGGTCGCCGCCCATCGCGTCGAGGGCAATCCTCATCGGTGGTCTCCGGGAGCGGGCTGCGGTCGGAGGGAAGGTCGGAGCCGGGGTGGGCCGCCGACTACTCCTCCATCTCGATCACCTCGCGGCCGCGGTAGTGGCCGCAGGCGGGGCAGACGCGGTGGTACAGCTTCATCTCACCGCAGTTGGGGCACTTCTGCAGCGCCGGCCCGTGCTTGATCGCGTCGTGGGCCCGCCGCATGTTCCGCTTGCTCTTGCTCGTCTTGCGCTTGGGGACGGCCACGGCTCGCCTCCTCGATTCCCCGGTCTCCCGGTCTAGTTGTCTTCCTCGATCTTCAGCCCCTGCAGCACCGCCATCCGCGGGTCCGCGGGCTCCGGTCCACAGGTGCACGCCTCGCGGTTGAGGTCCGCACCACAGCGGGGACACAGCCCCTTGCAGGCCTCGCTGCACAGCGGCTTGGCCGGCAACGCCAGCAGCACCTGCTCGCGGAGCAGCTCCGGCAGGTCGATCACCTCGCCGTCGAGGTAGCTCTCGTCGAGCTCCTCCGGGGCCAGCTCCTGCTCCTCCTCGCCCTCGCCCTCGGCGGGGGGCTCCAGCAGGAGCACGGCGCGCACGGTGCGCTCCTCGACGAACGAGAACGGCTCCAGGCATCGCGCGCAGGACAGCTGGAGGTCCAGCGCCAGCCGGCCGTCGAGGTGGATCGTGCGCTCGGTGCGCGTGATCTCCAGGTCGGCCCGCAGCCGGTGCGCGCCCCCGCCGTCGAGGGCGTCCGAGAGCTGCTCGCGGATCACCGGGACCGTCTCGTCGACGTGGTACGAGACCCCGCCGCTGGCGGGGATGTCCTCGACCCGGAGCTGGTGGTGCACCTGGGGCATCATCCTCGGTCCAAAGAGCGCGTGCATGATAGTCGGGAGCCGGGCTTTGTCAACACGAGAGGACTCCCTGCGGGGACCGCCGGAGAGGCGGCCCGGCGGTGGTCACTCGGCGGACAGCCTGGTCAGCAGCGGCCGGAGCGGGTAGTACTCCGGCCCCGCGGCGGTCTCGCGCAGCACCACCGGGGTCCCTTCGTGGTCGACGATCTCGAGGCGGCCGAGCCCCATCCCCACCAGGCCGGGGCGCCCGTCCTGCCGCGGAGCCAGCGCCAGGATCAGCTCCTGGCCCGGCTCGAACGTCGGGTCGCCCGGGACCCGCGTCGCGATGCCGGGCAGCGCACCGGAGGGCCGGTCCAGCTCCACCACCGCGGGGCCCGCGCCACGCAGCCAGTCGGAGACCTCTACGGTCACGGTGCTGTGGACGTGGCCGCGCTCCTCGTTCCAGTAGGGCTCGACCGACCGCACGCGGCCGCGGACCACGCCGTCGGCCCGCTGCAGGACCGGCTCGAGGCCCTCGAACGAGATCACGTCGGCGCGCGGGGCGGGGCTGCCGGTCGCCACCGCCCACACCGCGGCGACGGCCAGCGCGGCCCCCCGCGTCCCCCGCGAGCGCCGCCACAGGGCCAGCGCCAGGGCCAGCGCGAGCGTGACCGCGGCGCCGCCGCGGCCCGCGGCCGCCAGGTCCGCCCGGCAGCCGTTCCCGTCCGCGACGAAGGGCTCGGTGCAGTCCCCCCCCTCGCACGGGTAGAGGTACGCGATCCCGGCGGCGTCGTCCTCGGTCAGCGTGCGCTGGCGCAGCTCGCCGGGCTCGTACTCGAAGTACATCACCGAGTCGGGGGACGGGGAGTGGGCCAGCCCGACCAGGTGCCCGATCTCGTGGGTCGCGATCGACTGCACGTCGATGATCACGTCGGCGTCGAACACCGTCCAGTCGAACTCGACGCCGTTGAACTCGATGTCGACGTCCACGATCTCGCCCGTGTCCGGGTAGTAGTTGATCGAGGTCAGGGCGATCACCATCGGGTCGTGGACCCACGCCGCCTCGGAGAAGTACAGGACGTCGTCCCCCTGCGGCTCCGACTCCGGCGCGACCCACTGCTCCACGGGATCGAACTGCATCGCCGAGGCCGGGACCTCGCCCCAGGTGTGGAACGCCCGGAACAGCGCCCCGTCGAGCAGGACGTCGTGTACGTCCTCCGCTCCGCGGAAGTGGATCGTGTACGGCACCTCCAGCGTCTCCCAGTGGAGCTCGTGCAGGCCGTCCTCGGTCGTCGCGATCACGTAGCCCCGCGCCCCCCAGGGCGCGGCGAGCAGGGATCCCATCCAGGTCAGCAGGAGGAGTCGCTTCATGGCGCTTCGAGTATAGCCACGCCAATCCTCCTTGACACCTGTCAGAGCCGCCGCTATAAATCCGCGCGTTCGCATGGCGAACAACGTTGAGGCGTAGTTCAATTGGCAGAACATCTGACTCTGGATCAGAGGGTTCCAGGTTCGAGTCCTGGCGCCTCAACCAGGACGGCCCCATCGTCTAGAGGTTAGGACACCGCCCTCTCACGGCGGAGGCAGGGGTTCGATTCCCCTTGGGGCTACCAGAGTTCCGAAAGGCCCGCTCCCCCCAGGAGCGGGCCTTTTTTTCGAGCCCCAGGATCATTTGGATCATTTGGCATTCGGAGTCCATTTGGGGTCCATTTGGGGTCAAGTCGCGTGTTGTATAGTTGGCAACTATA
>CAZOYV010000122.1:0-17675 GCA_964584075.1 uncultured Rickettsiales bacterium
GGTGGTCCCTAGATCGTGGCGCGGAGACGGTCCCATCCTCGTGGCGCTTGACAGACCATGCCTCCGCGTTCTGGGCGGTCTCTGCGGTTCCGTTCCGTTGACCAGGTGGCTCCACGGAGCATGGTGAGGAACGACCCGGGCTCGCGGCGAGCCGGACCGGTCCGCGTGAACGAACCGTCCGCTCTGCGAAGCCTGCGCTGTCTTCGGAAGTGAGAGCCCGCGGAGTTGAGCTGCGAACGCTCGCGTTCGTCAGCTCCAACTCCGCGTAGGAACGCTGCGGCCTTCGGCCGACCGCGTTCCTAGTTCTCCGTCAGGAAGTGCTCGTCGTACTCGACCTCGAAGCGCAGCTTGTGCTTCGCCTCCTCCTGGGCCAGGCCCAGGAACGTCTCGCGCAGGCTGGCATCGTCGGTCGCGCCGGCGAGATCGTTGTACAGCCGGTATGCCGCCTTCTCCTTCTTCATCGCGACGATCAGGGCGTCCTGGTACTGCATGTCGGTGGTCGGCTCCTCGGCCACGAGGTAGTCGCCGATCTTCAGATCGGTGACGGACCTGGCCGCGGGCGCGAGCAGCCTGCCGTCCTTGATGGCGGTGATCCGGGCCTTGTGCGCCAGCTCCTCGCGGGCGAACCCCTCGAACACCTCCTGCATGTACTTGCGCTCCATCTTGCCGGCCAGATCGGTGTAGAAGTCGGCCGACTCCTGCTCCCGCTCGATCGCGAAGTCGAGGACCTCGTCGACGGACTGCCACTGGGTCATGATGAATCCTCCTGTGATGCCGTTGTGATCTCGTCCAACGGGGATCGTGTCTACCAGTTCTCTCCCAGAACCTCGAAGTGTGCCTGCGGATGCGCGCACGCGGGACAGGCGGCCGGGGCCTCCGTGCCCTCGTGCAGGTATCCGCAGTTGCGGCAGCGCCACACCGTGGGCTGGTCCTTGCGGAACACCGTCTCGTTGTCGACGTTGCGCAGTAGATCGCGATACCGCTTCTCGTGCTGCTTCTCCGCGACGCAGATCGCCTCGAACACGACCGCCACCGCCTCGAAGCCCTCCTCGCGTGCGACGCGGGCGAAGCCGGGGTACAGCTCGGTGTGCTCCTCGTGCTCGCCCGCCGCGGCGGCGGCGAGGTTCTCGGCGGTGGTGCCGATCACGCCCGCGGGGTAGGTCGCGACGATCTCGACGTCGCCCCCCTCCAGGAACTTGAAGAACCGCTTGGCGTGCTCCTTCTCCTGATCGGCCGTCTCCTCGAAGACGTGGCTGATCTGGACGAGGCCCTCCTTCTTCGCCTGGCTGGCGAAGTAGGTGTAGCGGTTGCGCGCCTGCGACTCGCCAGCGAAGGCGGCGAGGAGGTTCTTCTCGGTCCGGGTTCCCTTGATGCTGGACATTCGTCTCTCTCCTGGAGTGTCTGGTGGACCCCCCGGGCCGGGTCGCTACCCAATGTTCGCCGGCCATGATATACACCGCGGTCCCCGGCGGGAGTTGCCCGGGAAGCCCGATGGCCGGGCGGTCTGTATACCATGGGCCCCGGAGCAGGGCAATGCGCGCGCAGGCCCGCGCGGGGGCCGTCGAGCGAGACGCCTGGACCGCCGGTCGCGACGGGTTCGTGGTAGACTCGGTGGTCGGGGGTGGACGCAGCGATCGGGGCGTGACGTGGAACACGATCGGGCCCCGGCGAGTCCAAGGGAAGGTGGACAACAGCAGGGCTTGCGGGCCCACGGGCGGTCGAACGATGGTCATCACCTGTCCCGAGTGCAGCGCCAAGTACAAGCTCCCCGGCCAGAAGATCCGCGGCCGGGGTGCCAAGATCACGTGTCCGCGCTGCTCCCACGTCTTCGTGATCTTCAGCAAGGACTTGCGGTCGGACGATGGCGTCGAGGTCGACGGCGAGGTCGAGCCCCAGCCGGCTCGCCGCCGGACGATGCCGGGACCGGCGGTTCCCAAGACGCCGACCGAGGCGCCACCGTCGCCCGGGCTGCCCGGTGGCCTGCGGGCCGAGGACATCTTCGGGACCGGCGACGACCTCGCGGTGGCCGACGGCGAGCCGTCGGACGCCGGTGCACCGGCCGGGACGTCTCCGGGAGGGATGCCGGCCGTGACACCGCCCGGGGGGCGCCCCGCGTCCGTCGCCGAGCCGCCTTCCGGACCCGGGTCGCTGTTCGGCGACGAGCGGCCGCGCAGCCGCGACTCCCAGGACGAGCCCTCCGAGGGGGCCCTCGACGCCGAGAAGCTCGACTTCGCCGGGGTCGGGATCACCACCTGGAAGGTCAAGGTCTCGATCGGCCTGGTGTACGACTTCAGCGACATCAAGACGCTGCGGAAGTACATGCAGGAGGGCAAGATCACCCAGGACGATCAGGTCTCCTACGACGGCAAGGAGTGGCACCGGATCGGGGCCCCCGCCGAGTTCGAGGCGTTCCTGATCGAGCTGTACCGCCAGAAGCGGGCGGCGGGCGGCGCGCCCCGCTCGGCGGTCGACGAGGCCGATCAGGTCGCGGCCGCGGCGTCGGACAGCGCGGCGGCGCGCCCCGGCGACCCGATCGCGCCCAGCTCGTCCCTGTCGTCCCTCGAGGAGACCGCGGCCCCCAACGGGCTCGCGGTGGACCTGAAGCGCAAGCCCCGCAAGCGCCGGCGCAAGCCCGGTCCGCAGCAGGAGGAGCCGACCAAGATCCTGGGGATGAGCGTCCCGGTGTTCGTCGTCGTGCTCGTCCTGGTGGTCGGGGGCCTGGGCTTCGGGGGCTTCAGTCTCGCTACCAGCAACAGGGCGGGCGGGGGCGGTGGCGTGGCCGACACCGGCGACACCGATCAGGCCGAGCTGGAGCGCATCCGGCAGGAAGCCCGCGACCGCATCGACGAGAAGCTCGAGAAGCAGCGCGAGGAGATCGTCTCCGAGGAGAACGGGGATGCCGCGGGCGACGCCGCCACGCCGACCCCGGTGCCGCCGGACAACGACGGCCGCGCGGTGCCCGTCGACGACGGCCGTCCCGAGGTCACGCCGCCGCCGGTGGAGGACCGCCTCCCGGAGCGCGTCACGCCCGACGACGAGCCCGACACGACGCCGCCGCCGGTGGAGCAGCCCACCGAGGCTCCCACCGAGGCGGGGGACACGATCGTCGAGGAGACCACCGCCGAGGACTGGTTCCTGCTGGGGGACGCCCAGCTCAGCGCTGGCAACTGCGGGGGCGCCATCGCGCCGCTGCAGCAGGCGGTCTCCAAGGCGCCCGGGAACACGACCTACAACTACAAGCTGGGGCTGGCGCACCACCGCTGCGGCAACGACTCCGCGGCGCTGGGGCCGCTGAAGGTCGCGGCGGCGACGTACCCGGACGCCCAGCAGCTGGTCGAGGAGATCGAGGGGGGCGGGGGCTGATCGCGCCGGCGGGGGCGATGCCCCCGGGTTTCGCGTGGGCCCGCGCGGCAGTGTAGAATCGGCCCGTGCGGATCATCTGTCCCAACTGTCGCAGCGAGTACGAGGTCGAGGCGGACCGCATCTCGCGGCGCGGGACCCGGGTCAAGTGCTCCTCCTGCGACAACGTCTTCACCGTCTACCGCCCCGAGGGCGAGGAGCAGGGGACGACCCACCAGCGGACCCGCGCCCGCGGCAAGCTGGGCAAGCTCAGCGGCCGCAAGCTGTACCTGCGGCAGGGCGACAAGTCCTACAAGATCCGCGACCTGGCCCTGCTGCAGCGCTGGATCATCCAGAAGCGCGTGCTGGCCACCGACGAGCTGTCCGTCGACGGGGAGACCTGGGAGCAGGTCTACCGCCTCGGGGAGCTGCGGCCGTTCTTCTCGCTGCTGCGGCAGCTCCGCGAGACCCGCCGCGAGCTGCTCCACACCCGCGAGCGGCTGCGCGAGTACGAGCGCGTCTCGTCGCTGGACGGCGACGACGAGGCCGAGCACGAGGACGGCGTCCCCGACGCGATGGAGACCCGCGAGGTGCTGGCCTCGGCGGCGGCGATGGAGAGCCAGGACGGCGAGGAGCACTACAGCCTGATCGACGCGATGGGCGAGGCGCCGCCCAGCGGGGAGCAGCCCGAGGTCGACGCCCACGCCCGCCAGGAGGCGGCCTGGAAGGCGCTGGACAGCCAGGAGCTGCAGTCCCCCGACGCGATGATCGCGGCCGAGGCCCGGCGGCAGCGTGCGGACCGCCACGAGCCCCCGCCCCGCGATCGCGGGGAGCCCCCGACGAGGGACACCCTCGGGGAAGACCAGTCCTACACCTTCGAGGGCGACGAGGGCACGGGCGAGAGCTACGACATGGTCTCGCCGCAGCCGGTGGCCCAGGTGCGGCCCGTCGGGGGCGAGAAGAGCGTCGAGGAAGCGGACGTCGCCTCGGTCGAGCAGCCGCCGATCAGCGAGCCGGACCCGGACCCGATCCCGGCGGCGGCCGACCACCTGGTCACGGACCTGGCGTCGCGGGAGGTCCAGGTCCCCGAGTACGACCCCGCGGCGCAGAGCATCGACACCGGCGAGCACGGCTCGGCCACCGTGGCGTGGACCCCCACCGTGGATGAGCCCGCGCAGCCGGGGGAGGGCGCGTCCCCGGAGACGGAGCAGAGCAATGCGGCGCTGCAGAGCTTCTTCTCCACGACCGAGCGGCGCGCCGCCGCGGGCGCACCGGCAGCGACCGCCGACGACACCGACCCGGAGCCTCCGCCCGACGTCCCCCCGACGCCCGAGCACGTCGAGGTAGCCTCCGACGAACCCGTCGAGGCCGTCGCGGACGACGACGACGGCGAGGAGGAGCGCTCCGAGCCGGGGAGCCTCGGCAGCGACTTCCAGGCGTTCCAGGAGGCCCACGCCGGCCAGGAGGAGGAGCGCTGGGAGGGCGACGGGTTCGAGCCCCGCTACACCTCCGTGGAGGAGGACGAGGTCCGGCGGGTCTCGGCCGTGCCCTACGTGGCGGCGGCGGTGATCCTGGTGATCGTGATCGTGCTGGGCGCCTGGTACGTGGTCCACCGGATCCGCAGCGGTGCGCCCGACTCGTTCACCGAGCGCCCCACCCCCGAGGAGGTCACCCGCGGCGACGCGGCGGCGGACGCCACGCCCGCCGAGCCCGCGACCGCGGCCGCCACGCCCGGCGCGGACGCCACGCCCGGCGAGGACGCCACGCCCGGCGAGGACGGCGCGACGGACGTCGCCGAGGCCGCGACGGACGCGGCGGCGGACGTCGAGCCCCCGTCGCCCGAGCTCCCGACCCCGGAGCCCGCCACGCCGGAGCCCCCGACGCCCGAGCCCTGGACCCCGGAGCCGGCCACCGAGCCGCCCGAGCCGGACCCGCCGGCCGGCGACCAGGGGATGCTCGCCGAGACCTACAACGCCCAGGCGGCCGGGCTGGCCCGCGCCGGCCACCACGCCGAGGCGATCGCGGCCTACCGCAGCGCGCTGGAGGCCGACTCCAGCAACTCCGAGGCGTGCAAGGGCATCGGCTGGTCCTCCATCGAGACGGGACAGAACGGCCAGGCCGTCGAGCACTTCCGGCGGGCGATCGTGCTGGACTCGATGGACCCCGAGAACCACTACGGCCTCGGCCTCGCCTACGAGGGGCTCGAGCGCTACGACGACGCGATCAACGAGTACCAGACCTACATCGGGCTCGCCCCGGACGGGCGCGAGGCCGCGGAGGTCCGCATCCTGCTGCGGCGCCTCCTGGAGATGAGGGACGGGACGCCCGACTGAGCGGCCCGAGCCCCGAGGAGTCCACCCGCATGCCGATCAAGCCAGGCCGCGACGAGGAGGAGTACTTCAGCCGCCTCGAGCGCGAGAAGCTCGACAAGCTCGCCGCCAAGCGCTCGGACCGCCTCTCGGAGCAGGAGCGCGACGAGCTGCGCAAGCTGCACTGGATGCGCTGTGCCAAGTGCGGCTTCGAGATGGAGCCCAAGGTCTTCCGGGGCCAGGAGATCGACGTCTGCAAGAACTGCGGCGGGGTCTACCTGGACAAGGGCGAGCTCGAGGCGCTGGCGGGCAAGGACCGCAGCGGGTTCCTGTCCGGGATCGCCGAGGCGATGGGGATGGGCGGCAAGGCCGACGAGTAGAGCCTAGTCCTCCTGCTGCTCCGTCGGCTCGAGCTGCGCCCCGCCGGGGTAGGCGTAGCTGACGTACTGGTCGTACCCGTACACGACGAGGCCGACCTTGCGGCTGGCTTTTTCGGAACCAGTGAGTCCATCCCCTCCCGTCGCCAGAGCGCCGCATCATCCCCGCTGGACGGGGTTCGGCGCGGCGAGTCTCGCCGCTCTTTCCGAACCCCTCTGCAGCGCGCCTCGGTCACAGGCCTCAGGGCCTGCTCCCTCGTTGCACCTTGCCAGCGTGGCGCTGCGTCGCTCTGGCTCGGTCCGGGGATGAACTCACTGGCTCCAAGGTGGTGCACGCAGGGATCAACATCTATCCGGTCGTATTTGTGGTGTCGCCCTGATTCACTCAGAATTCAATTCCGTGTTCGTCGCCTGTCACCATCTCGAAACGGAGACACGCCGGAACTAGACGTCGTCCCCATTCAAAAAAACGCTTCTTCGAAGCGCGTCGTGGGGTAGGATCCAGACGACAAATGTGAGTGGGCTACCTTGGAGGGGGGGATCCCATCTCAGACACAACAGCCAGTAGTGCAGCTTGGAGGGAAGAATGTACTTGAGGAATATCGTAGCTCTCTATGGTGCGGCCTGCATCTTCGTGGCGGTTCCTGCGCAAGCCCGAGACGACTGCCCGAGTGGGTACTCGAAGGCCGAAGACTACGAATGCGAGGATATCTGTGAGGAGGTCCCTGGTGGGATTCTCTGTACCCTCGGAGACTATGGAAGCTCGTTGGTGGCTGTCGAGGATACGACGAATGGCCCGTTCATCTGGGGAGTCAGCGTGGGATTCGCTTCCTCCACCATCTTCTGTTGCGACTACTGTGACATCGGTGGCGTCGATAAACTCTGGGTTGCAGGTGGTGATCGCGACGACACCATCCGTCTCAACTACAACCGGACCGAGAACTGGCACGAGGATTCCGACATCAATGGTGGCGATGGTTCAGACACCATCATCGGGAGCAATGATTTCAGTTACAGCGACGATGTTTCTGGTGGAGCTGGCGCAGACTTCATCTCGGCAATGGGCGGTGACGACGTCCTATCCGGTGGTAGCGGCAGTGACGAGATTCATGGCGGCTATGGTGGAGATGTGATCGACGGTGGTGATAACGATGACTGGCTGAATGGAGATGCGGGTTCAGACGAAGTAGTCGGTGGCTTGGGCGACGACATCGTTTGTGGAAGCAACGACTCAACGTGGGACTATCTTAACGGTACATACGAGACCGAATCGGATGACCATTGCTACGGAGACAGTGGCGACACGAAGTGGAATTGCACCCCTCACATCGGTGCTTGCCCCAGTCCCTGACGCCCGATGGCACCTCTACTCCTGAGAAAGGGGTTGAAGCTCCGCCCCTCCAGGATATGCGTAGCTGACGTCGTCATCATAGCCATAGACGATCACACCCACGGGCCTCGTCGCCTTGATGTGGTGTACGCCGGGATCGAGCTCGATCCGGGCGCGTTTCCAGTCGCTGGAGGGAATATCCTTGAACTCGTCGGAGTCGACCTCGTCGTCGTCGAGGGTCACCTCGGTGTCCTCGTCGGCGATGATGTTGACATAGTCGAAGAGGTAGTTGTTCGGGGTCAGGAAGATGTACTCGTCGATGTACTGCTCCTCCGGCAAGACCACGAGCATTGCTGGGTCGCCGATCGCGACCGGGTCCTGGCCGCAGTACTGGGAGCCGGTCATGTACTGGGTCACGGCCACCGGTTCGCTGGCCTCGACCTCGAAGTCGGCGTCGTGCTCGAACTCGACGTACTCGCCGGCGGCGAGGGTAGCGGGGAAGCCTGGCAGCGCGGGGGTCGTCTCGACGGTGGTGCCCGCCTTGTCCGCGATGATGCGGAATAGGTCTTTCTCGGTCTTACGGGGCTCGAACTTGATCACGAAGTAGTGTTTGCCCCAGTGCTCGATGGGGAACAATTGCTCCTCGATGTGATCGCAAGCGGCAACGCCAGATGGGATCTGCGCACACTCGTTGCCACTGAAGACGGCAACTGGCCTGTTTGAAGTGATCAACGAGCCAGTTAGGTCGTTGGCGACGCCGTTCTGCAGGACGCTCTCGACCTGCAGCACCTCGTACTTCTCTAGGGTCACGTCCAGGGTCGCACCGGCCTGGACCGCCGGGACTCCGTCGCCGGCCGCCACGTTGGCGCTCGGGACAATCGAGACCTCGGTCCCCGACTCGGAGGCGACGACGGTGATGTAGTCCGCGTATCCTGCCGATACCCCGTCGTGTGGCCAGCAGGCCGCCCGATAGCGGGTCCCCAGCGAGTGCAGCGGGATCAGCATCGAAGCGTCGTTGGAGTACACGCCGACGTTGTTGGCCGGGTTGAACTGGTGGGCGGTGACCGGGACGTCGCTCTCGACGTAGAACGCCCGCGGCCCCTTGAAGCTGTCCTCGGCGTCCCAGCGCGGCAGGTCGAAGGTCTCGAGATCGCCGGGCTCGATGTCCTCGCGGGCCACGGCCTCGTCGCCGCCGCGCTGCGAGATGGTGACGTCGGCCTCGCCCCCGCTGAACGTCGGGTTGCTGACCGTCACCGAGAACTGGGCGGCGTCGGCCGACTCCTCGGTGGCCGAGCCGTCGTAGTTGTTCAGGTCGACGGCGAGGAACTCCTTGCCCAGGTAGCCGGGCAGCGGGGCCAGGTTGTACTCGGAGCAGGCCAGCGTGCCGAGCAGGCACAGCATGGCGGTCGCCAGCGGCGCGGTGGAGACGAACGTACGGCGGTTCATCGCATCCTCCCGGACGCAACATACCGCAAAAACGCTATTTGTCGGAGGGCTCGAACATGTCGATCGCCTCCGAGGGCAGATCCTCGAAGCCGCCATCGGCCAGCGACTCGCGGGTCGGAGCGGGCGAGAGCTCGATGCCGGCGCCGGCGCCGGCGCCCTCGGAGATCGGCGGCAGGTTCTTGTCGTAGGCCACCACGCGGTTGCGGCCCTGCTGCTTGGCGGCGTACAGCGCCTGGTCCGAGCGCTCGATCACGGTCGACGCGGTGGCGCCGTCGATCGGGAACGTCGCCAGCCCGAACGAGGCGGTGACCTTGCCCCCGGGCTGGACCTGGCGGTGGGGGAACGGCGTGTTCTCGATCTGGCCGCGGATCCGCTCGGCCAGCGTCGCCGCGTCCTGCTTGGTCGTGCGCGGCAGGATGATCGCGAACTCCTCGCCGCCGTAGCGCGCCACGACGTCCACCTCGCGGAAGCTCTGCTCGAGCAGCATCGCGAGATCGCGGAGCAGCACGTCCCCCTGCGGATGACCCTTGCGGTCGTTGTAGTTCTTGAACCAGTCGACGTCCATGATCAGCAGCGAGACCGGCTCGCCGTACCGCTCGCTGCGCTTGATCTCGTCGCGCCACTTCTCCTGGAAGTAGCGGTGGTTGAACAGCCCGGTCATCCCGTCGGTGATCGCCAGCTGGCGGAGCTTGCCGTTGGCCTCCATCAGCTCCTTGGTGCGCTCCGCGACGATGTGCTCGAGCTCCTCGTTCTTGGCCTGCAGCTCGCGCACCAGGCGGTCGTTCTCGCGGCCGAGGGCGTAGGCCTCGATGGCGCGCTTGAGCGTGACCGTCATCTCGTCGTGGTTCCACGGCTTGGTGATGTAGCGGTAGATCCGGCCCAGGTTGATCGCGTCGATCAGGCTCTGGTGATCGGTGTACCCGGTCAGGATGATGCGGATCAGGTGCGGGTAGAGGTCGACGGTGTGCTCGAGCAGCTCGACGCCGGTCATGTTCGGCATCCGCTGGTCCGAGACGATCACCGCGTACTCGCGCTTCTCCAGCATCTCCAGCGCCTGCTCGCCGCCGTCGGCGACGTCGAGGTCGAACTCGTCGCGGAAGTTGAGCTGGAACGCGACGAGGTTCTCCTCCTCGTCGTCGACGACCAGCACCGGGAAGTCCCGGTAGTTGATCTTGGCGGACACCGGCCGGTGCTTGGGCTCCGGGACCTCGTCCTCGAGATCCGGGAGGTTGTCCAGCTCTTCCAGCAGGTCGTCGAGTGGCTTGGACTCGCTCATCCCGAAACGGTGACTCTCCGCATCCCCGGCCCCCGCGACCGGGGGCGTTGGCCGGCGCATGGTACCACAGGATAATCTAGCAGGAACTGCAAGGGAGCACACGGTCATGCGTGTCGTGATCCAGCGCGTCCGGTGCGCAGCGGTGACGGTCGGGGACGAGCGCGTCGGCGCCATCGGTCCGGGGCTGCTGGCGCTGGTCGGCGCCGCGCCCGGGGACGGTGCCGAGCAGGTGCGCTGGACCGCGCGCAAGCTGGCCGGGCTGCGGGTCTTCGAGGACGACGACGGCAGGATGAACCGGTCGGTGCTCGACCTGGGGGGGGAGGTCCTCGTCGTCAGCCAGTTCACCCTGCTCGGCGACTGCCGCAAGGGCCGCCGCCCGAGCTTCGTCGGTGCCGCCCGCCCCGAGGTCGCCGAGCCCCTCGTCGACGCCCTCGCGGCCGCGCTCGAGGCCGAGGGCGTCCCCACCGCCCGGGGCCGCTTCGGCGCCCACATGCAGGTCGAGCTGGTCAACGACGGCCCGGTCACGCTGGTGATCGACTCGCCGTCCGCGGCGGCTGGCTCCTAGTAGGCCTGTGGCGCGGTGCCGGACGTGATCCAGGCCGAGAACGAGCCGTCCAGGCGGGCCACCAGCGGATCGCCGAGCTCGTTGGTCCCCGCCACGGTGGCGCTGAAGGTGCCGTCCACCTCGCGGCCGGGGTCCAGCGAGCCGAGGATCTCGGCGGTCCCGCTGGGCGTGCCGTCCAGGACCAGCTCGGGCTCGCCGTAGCGGTCGAGCTCCATCAGGATCACGGAGTGGTGGGACAGATCGACGGTGCCGGGCAGCTCCGGGTCCCGCAGGTCGAAGACCATCGCGATCGCCAGCCGGTCGCGGTCGCGGTCCAGGTCGCTGCCGGCGTGGATCACCAGCTCCGACGCCGCGCGCGGGCCGTAGATCACCGCCGCGACGCCCTGCTCGCTGAGGAACGGCATCCCGCCGCTGTCCCCGATCTCGAGGATCGCCTGGAACTCCCCACCGCCGTCGCCGGTGGTGACGGCGGGCGCGGGCGCGGACGGACACCCGCCGGTCGCCGCGATCAGCGCCACGAGCACGGTCGGTGCGAGAACGGAGGCCGGACGGGGGTCGCGGGGGCTCAGTAGACCTTCACCTTGTAGGGCTGCTTGGCCTTCTCCTCGGCGAGCCGGGCCTTGGCCTGCTCCAGCAGCTCCTCCAGCGCTGCGTTGCCGCGCTCGAAGCTCTGGGCGAACTGGAGGTTCATCACCATCCCGCTGAGGTCCTCGTTGCGCTGGGCGGTCATCGCCAGCTCGTAGTAGCGGCGGCCCTGCCGCGTCTTGCACACCAGCCGCCTGGCCTTCTTCTCCTCGGCCACCTCGATCTCGAGGGTCTGCAGGCTGGCGTTGTAGCCGTCGGTGGCGTCGACGATGCCCAGCCGCTGGTCGTAGCGGCCGCGCAGCGCGTCGTCGCGCAGCACCGAGTTGGCCTCCGAGATCTTGCGGTAGATCGCGGTGAGCTTGCGCACGAAGTGGGGATCGCGGACGCCGAAGAACCGGTCGGGGTGGAACTTGCGCGACTCGCGGGCGAAGCCCTCGGCGATCTGGTCGACGTTGGCCCCCCGGGGGACCTGCAGCAGGGCGTAGAAGTCCACCTCCTCGAGGACCTCGTGGAGGGCCTCGACCTCGAACCTGGTGCGCTGGTCCAGCTGCTGTGCCATCGAATTCCCGCGCGTTCCTGCGCGCCTGAAGTCAGAACTTCAGGTTATCAAACTTCATGTCTTCGATCTCATCCTCGCTCAGCGCCGTGGACGCCTGCAGCTCCATCGAGCGAGAGCGCTTGGTCTCGATGTCCTCGGCGGTGACCTGCACGATCCCGTTGGCGTCGATGTCGAAGTGCACCATCACCTTGACCGCGCCCCGCGGCGCGGCGCGCAGCCCGGACAGCACGAACTCGCCGAGCAGCTCGTTGTCCTCGGTCATCCGGCTCTCGCCCTGGTACACCGCGATGCGCACCTCGATCTGGTCGTCGGTGCTGGTCGTGAACACCCGCGAGACGCCGGTCGGGATCGGCGTGTTGCGCTCGATCAACCGCTCGCTGAAGCCCCCCACGGTGCCGATCCCGAGGGACTGGGGCGTCACGTCGATCAGCAGCGCGTTCATCCCGTCGGCGGCCGGCGCGCCGCCGCCTGGCCCGGGCTGGGCGCCGAGACCGGCCGCGTTGAGCAGGTTGTGGGCCTGGATCGCCGCGCCGATCGCGACGACCTCGTCGGGGTTGATGCCCGCCTCGGGCGAGCGCCCGAAGTACGTCTCCACGGCCTCCTGGATCAGGGGAGAGCGGGTCATCCCGCCGACCAGCACCACCGCCTCGAGGTCGTTGGGGTTCATCCGCGCCTCGCGCAGGGACTCGTCGCAGACCTGGAACGTGCGCGACACCAGCGGGTAGACCAGCTTGTTGAACTGGACCTGGCTGAGGTTGGTGCTCAGGTCCTTGTCGAAGCCGCGCTCGTCCTTGAGGATCCCCTGGACGTGGATCGGGGCGTCGTTGCGCGTCGAGAGCGCCATCTTGGCGTCCTCGGCCGCCTTCTTGAGCCGCTGCATCGTGGTGTTGTCGTTGAGGATCACCACCCGCTCCTGGTCGCTGTAGCCGCTGAGCAGGTGCTCGACGATCGACATGTCGAAGTCGTCGCCGCCGAGGTAGGTGTCGCCGGCGGTGGAGACCACCTCGAACACGTCGCCCATGATCTTCAGCAGCGAGATGTCGAACGTGCCGCCGCCGAGGTCGTAGACCCCGATCGTGCGGTTCAGCCCCGCCCCCAGCCCGTAGGCCAGCGCCGCCGCGGTGGGCTCGTTGATGATCCGCAGGACCTCCAGCCCGGCGATCGCGCCGGCGTCCTTGGTCGCCTGGCGCTGCATGTCGTTGAAGTACGCCGGGACGGTGATCACGGCCTGCTCGACCGGCTCGCCGAGGTAGTTCTCCGCGACCTGCCGCAGGTGGCGCAGGATGAACGCCGAGATCTCCTGGAGGCTGAGGACCTTCTCCTGGACCTTGACCCGCACGTCGTTGTGCGGCCCGGCGACCAGCTCGTAGGGCAGGAACTCCTTGGCGCGCGTGACCTCTTCGGAGAAGATCGAGCGCCCGATCAGGCGCTTCGCCGAGTAGACCGTGTTCTCGGGGTTGTAGATCAGCTGTGCCTTGGCCGGGACGCCGACCAGCACGGCGTTGCCGAACCCGAACGTCACCACCGAGGGGTGGATCCGGTGCCCCTCGGCGTCGGGGATCACGACCGGGACGTTCTGCCGGATCACCGAGACCACCGAGTTGGACGTGCCGAGGTCGATTCCGATTGCGTACGGCATCCAGTGCCTCCGATCCCCTGCCGGTGGGGCGCGCCGGGACGACGGCGCGTGCGACGGCTCCGCGGTCCAGTCGCGATCCCCGATCGTAGGGCCGCCGGCACCCCCCGTCAATCGGACCGCGGGCGTGCGCGAGGCGTCCGGAATCCGGTCGCCCCCGTCCGGATCCCGGACGGTCCCCGGACGCCCTCCGCGACCGGATCAGGAGCGGGCCACGATGCGCTCCACGGAGCGCCAGTCCAGGTCCTTCGCCGGCCCGACGGCGACCAGCCCCAGGTTGGCCCGCGCCAGCACCCTGCGCGCCAGCGCGCCGAGCCGCCCCGCGGTCCAGTCCGGCAGCGTGGCCAGGCGGTCGTCGATCGTCTGCAGCGGACCGACCAGCGCGCCGTGGTGGTACAGCGTCAGCGTGGTCGGGCTGTCCAGCGCGAACTCCAGGGCCAGCCGGTAGCGGCGGTGGGCGCGCTCCAGCTCGTCCGCGGCGGGCCCGCGCTCCTTGAGCGCCGCGAGCGTCTGGGTCACCTCGCGGACGAGCGCCACCAGGCTCTCGGGGGCGACCGCGGCCTCGACGTCGAGGACCCCGGTGTCGGCGTACGGGTCGTACAGCACGTCGATGCTGTAGGCCAGCGCCCGGCGCTCGCAGACGTTCCACTGCAGGCGCGACGTCACGCCGTCCCCGAGCAGCATCTGCAGCAGCGCCGCGCCCTGGGCGTCCGGCGACGCGACGCTCGGCGCGCGGAAGCTCCACATCACCTCCACCTGGCTGGCGTCGTCGGAGACCAGCTGGAGGTGGGGCCCCGGCCGCGGCGGCCGCAGCGGGTGGGCGCGCAGCGGTTCGCCGGCGGGCATCCGGGCGAAGGCGCGATCGACGGCGGCGAGGCAGCGCCCGGGATGCAGCGGGCCCGCGATGGTCAGCAGCGCGTTGCGGGTGACGAAGCTGCGCCGGTGGTGGGCCCGGACGTCGTCGACCGTGAAGCGCTCGACGTTGGCGCGGCTGCCGACGATCGGCAGCCCCAGCGCGTCGCCGGGCCACAGCAGCCGGCGGGTCAGGTTCTCCAGGTTGAGCTCGCGGTCGTCCTCGTCGCAGTCCTGGAGCAGCTCCTCGAGGATCAGCCGCCGCTCGAGGTCCAGCTCGGTGAAGGTCGGGCGCAGCGTGGCCTCGGCCAGCAGGTCCAGCGCGGGCTCCAGGTCCCGGGGACTGACGAACAGGCTGAAGTGCGAGCAGTCGCGCCCGGTGCTGCCCATCAGCGGTCCGCCGATGGACTCCACGGCCCAGTGGAACTCGCGCGAGGACGGGTGCCGCTCGGTGCCGCGGAACAGCATGTGCTCCACGAGGTGGCTCAGGCCGCTGGTCGCGGGCGTCTCGTAGCGCGGCCCGGCGCGGAGCACGAGGCCGACCTCGGCGCCGTGGAGGCCGTCGCGCTGCAGCAGCAGGACGGGGAGCCCGCCGGGGGTGGTGTGCTGGTGGATCTCGTACAACGGCACCTCACAGCGTCGCGCGGGCCAGGGCGACGACCACCACGGAGGTCGCGCCGGCCTGCCGGAGCGCGGTGGCGCAGGCGGCCGCCGTGGCGGTGGTGGTCACCACGTCGTCGACCAGCAGCACCGGGCGCCCGGCCAGGCGTCGCCCCGCCGGGCCCGAGACGCGGAAGCGGCGCACCACGTTACGTCGGCGCTCCGCGGCGGTCAATCCCACCTGGGGCGGGCCCCCGCGGGCCCTCCGGAGCGGCCGCCACACCGGCCCTCCGCGGGCTCGGGCCAGCGCCGTGGCCAGCTCCCCGGCCGGGTGGAACCCGCGCCGGTGCCACGCCTCGGCTCGCTGCGGTACCGGCACCAGCGGGGTCTGTGCCGGCAGGGCCAGCTCCCCGGCGGCGGCGCGCACCAGCAGCGCCCCCAGCGGCCTCGCCAGCAGGGCGTCGGGGCCGTACTTGTGGCGTCCGAGCAGCTCGCGCACCGGACCCTCGTGGGCCGCCGCGACCCACATCCCGTCCCAGGGGCGTCCCGCCGCGCGGCAGGCGCGGCAGCTGCCGTGGAGCTCCAGCGCCGCCCCACACGCACCGCAGCGTCCCTGCTCCCACAGCGGGACCCGCTCGAGGCAGCGGTCGCACCACCCGGCGACCGGCGATCCCGCGGGGGGCTCGCCGCAGACGGCGCAGCGCTCCGGCGCGATCAGCTCGATCAGCTCGGCCAGGCTCGAGGACCGTGCGGTGGTCGGGGGGGACATCACCCCGGAGGGAAAGCAAGCGACGTGCCAGCGTCAGTGGTGGTAGGGCTCGCCGCGCAGGATCGTCTTGGCCCGGTAGATCTGCTCGAGCAGGACCACCAGCGCCAGGTCGTGGGGCAGCGTCAGCGCCGACAGGGAGACCTGCCTGGCGCAGCGCTGCAGCACCTCGCGGGACAGGCCGTGGGCGCCGCCGATCAGCAGCTGCAGGGTGCGTCCGTCGTCCCGCTGCTCGCCCAGCCAGCGGGCCCAGCTGCGGGAGTCGTGGCGCTCGCCGCGCTCGTGCAGCGCCACCACCTGCGCCCGGCGGTCGAGGCGCCGCAGCATCCGCTGGCCCTCGGCCTGCACCGCCCGCTCGGGGACGCCGCTGCCCCGCGGGTCCCCGTCGGGGACGGCGATCCACTCGACGCGGAACACCGGCGCAGAGCGGCGCGCGTAGTCCTCGCACAGCGCCACGAGGGCACGATCGCGGGGCTTGCCCACGGACAGGACCTGGACCAGCAGGGTGGCTCCTAGCCCGTGCCCGCCGCGACAGGGGGCTCCCCCCCCTCGCCCCCTTCGAGCTCGACGCGGCCCGCGTCGCTCCACAGGCCGTCGAGGTCGTAGAACCCGCGGCTCTCGCGGAGGAACAGGTGGACCACCACGTCGCCGTAGTCGACGAGCACCCAGTTGGAGGCGGAGCCGCCCTCGACCCCGGTCCGCTTCAGGCCCGCCCGCGAGGCGGCCTCGTCGAGCTCGGCGATCATCGCCTGGAGGTGCGGCGGACTGGTCCCCGTGGCGATGACGAACTGATCGGTGTAGTCGACGAGGTCGGAGACATCGAGGAGGACCACGTCCTCCCCCTTCTTGCGCAAGATCGCTTCGGCCAGCATGTGGGCCTTGTCGTCGGTCAGAATAGGACTACCTCCTCGGGAGCACCGGCCGCGCGCGGGACGCCCGCGACCCTCCGGCGCTCCCTCCCTCCCCCGAGATCGTATCGGGGCGCGGATCCAGGTGTCAACGAACCTCGTCGTCCGCAGCCGCCCGCGCGGAGCGGGCCTCGGCGAGCATCACGGCCGCCTCGGGGGGGATGTCCAGGTCGGTGCCGTCCGGACGCGGCTCGCGCGACTCCTCGTGGACCAGGGTCACCGTGGCGGACTCGAAGCGGTCGCCCCGGGGCACGCGGTAGGTGTACTCGACCCGCAGCCGGGTGCGGTTGCCCAGCTCGTCGACCTCGGCCTCGCCGTCGAGGGCCACCGGCAGGCGCGAGGCTCCGCGCTGGGCGAGCTCCGCCTCCAGCGCGGAGCGCGCCGCGTCGTCGTCGGCGGCGAAGGCGGGCGCCAGGGCGATGGAGAACCGACGCGGCGTCTCGGACGCCCCCTCCTCGGCGGACAGGATCGCCACCGCCTCGACGTCGGCCAGCGCACGCTCGCCGGGCACGATCGTGTCGCGCAGCACGGTGGGCCCCGGGGACGGCGCGGCCCACTGGAACCGGCCCCGCGCCTTGCGCACCAGCAGCAGGTCGTCCTCGCGGATCTCCTCGGTGCGCGGCTCGCCGTCGGCCCAGCGCCGCAGGTGGTAGTGGTGGCGGTCCTGCCAGCGCAGCTCCACCCGGTCGGTCCGCTCCAGCACCGAGCTGCCGGCGGCCGGCTCGACCCGCGTCTCGCCGACGAACAGGTGGGGGCCCAGGGCCTGGATCGTCCCCTCGCTCATCGGGGGCAGCTCGAGGCTGGCCGCCTCGCCGTCCGGTGCCCCGTCCTGCGGGGTGCGGCCACAGCCCGGGAGCGCTGCCACCCAGAGCGCCGCGATCAGGCCCGTCGCCGCGAGACCCGCCGTGTGGTTCCTCGTCATCCTTCCTCCCGCTCCAGCGCGACCCGCGTGCCGAGCGCCGAGACCAGCGCGTCGAGCCCCTCGCCGCTGACCGACGAGATCGGGTACACCGGCAGCCCGCTGTGCTCCCCGACGTCCCGGGCGAGGCGGGCCAGCCCCGCGCGGTCGTGCACCGTGTCGATCTTGCTCAGCGCGATCATCGCCGGGCGCGCGGCGAGCTCGGGGT
>CAZOYV010000122.1:17685-23279 GCA_964584075.1 uncultured Rickettsiales bacterium
GTCGTAGCGCTGCACCTCGCCGCGCAGCACCTCGAGCTGGGCGCCGGGGTCCCCGTCCGCGGCCTCGGGCTCGACGCTGAGCACGTACAGGAAGGCCGCCGTGCGCTCCACGTGACGCAGGAACCGGTGGCCCAGCCCGGCCCCCTCGTGGGCCCCCTCGATCAGGCCCGGCAGGTCGGCGACCACGAAGCTCCCGCCGTCGCCGTGGCGCACCACGCCGAGGCTGGGCTCCAGCGTGGTGAACGGGTAGTCGGCGACGCGCGGCCGCGCCGCGGAGATGCGCGAGATCAGCGTCGACTTGCCCGCGTTGGGCAGGCCCACCAGCCCCACGTCGGCGATCAGCCGCAGCTCCAGCGCCAGGCGGCGGGCCTCCCCCGGGCCCCCGGGCTCGGCGTCCAGCGGCGTGCGGTGGGTCGGGCTCTTGAACGCCGCGTTGCCGCGGCCGCCTCGCCCGCCGCGCGCGGCGACGAAGGTCTGGCCGTGCTCGGTCAGGTCGGCGAGCACGGCCTGCTCCCCGTCCAGCCGCACGGTGGTCCCCACCGGGACCTCGACGATCGCGTCCGCCCCGCTGCGGCCGGTGCGGTCGTTGGTCCCCCCCGGCTGCCCGGCCTCGGCGCGGTGCACCGGGTTGAACCGCAGGTGCAGCAGCGTGTTGCGCCCCCGCACGGCGCGCAGCACGACGTCGCCCCCGCGGCCGCCGTCCCCGCCGTCGGGTCCGCCCCTGGGCTTGAAGCGCTGCCGGCGCAGGTGGGCCATCCCGTCCCCGCCCTTGCCGGAGCGGACGTCGATGGTGACCTCGTCGAGGAACTTCACGTCGTGGCGATCATGCCCGATGCGGGGGAGCGGCTCTACCCTGGAGTGTCGCCGGAGCGGCCGGCGCGGAGGGGGAGGTGGGGTCGGTCAGCCCTCGGTGGGCAGCACCGAGACGCACTTGCGACCGAACCGGTCGGTCCCGAACTGGACCTTGCCGTCCACCAGCGCGAACAGCGTGTAGTCGCGGCCGCAGCCGACGTTGGTCCCGGGGTGGATCCGGGTCCCCAGCTGGCGGATGATGATGTTGCCGGCGAGCACGTCCTGGCCGTCGAAGCGCTTCACGCCGCGCCGCTGGCCCTGGCTGTCGCGGCCGTTGCGCGAGCTGCCCTGTCCCTTTTTGTGTGCCATCGTTCAGACCTCGATCCGCTCGATACGAACGTCGGTGTACTGCGCGCGGAAGCCCACCCGGCGGTGGTGCCCCTTGCGGCGCTTGAACTTCAACGCGATCAGCTTCTCGCCCTTGGTGTGGCGCACGATCGTGCCCACCACCTTGGCGCCGTCCACCGTCGGAGTCCCGATCTGCGCATCGCCGTCGCCCTTGACGAGCAGGACGCGATCGAAGGCGATCTCGTCGCCAGCCTCTCCACCGATCCGGTCGAGGCGCAGCGTGGCGCCCTCCTCGACCCGATACTGGTGTCCACCGGTCTCGACCACCGCGTACATGGCCACCTCCTGTCCGGCTCCCTGCGGGCGCGCTCCTGCGCCCGGGCCGAACGGCCGACGCAAGGTACACAGCGTGTGGGGGGATGTCAAGGAGAAGCGGAAGGGAGGGCCGGGCTACTCGCCGCCGTCTCCGAACCAGCTGGTGAAGTCCACCGGGACCCACTCGAGGACATAGGTGAAGAGGTAGGTCGTGACCTGCTCGACCCAGCCGTCGGGGAGCGGTCCGACACAGTCTCCGGTCGAGCCGGTGGCGTGGTTGACCTCTCCGTTCTGCGGGCCGGCGAGGACCGGGGTCGCGACGGCCAGCGCCGCGACGAGGAAGACACCCAACACGATGGCCTTGAGCTTGCGCATGTCTCTGTCTCCCCCTCTATTCCGGTTCACCATGCCACCCACGGGATGACAGGAAGAACAGCGTCATCGGGACGAGCGGGCTGTCCTCGGGGACCTCCCGGTTCATCTCCTCGTTGTAGATGTCCATGATCGCGTCGGTCACCCGCTGAGCCACGACCTCGACCCGGTCGGGGGGGATGTTCATCCTCGCGATCGGTGCCCGCGAGCCGGGCTCGCCGCGGATGTAGCCGCGGATCATCGCCGGGATCGCCTGGATCCGCCGGTAGACCGCCTGGGCCCGCGTCTCGGTGCGCTCCGGGGTCTGCTGCACCCGGTGCCGCTCCAGCGCGCGGTAGCGGTACTTGCCCACCGACTCGATGTGGCCCAGCGCCAGGTACAGGTCGAGGATCCCCTGGATCTCGTCCGGGCTGGTGTCCATCTCGGCGTCGAGCAGGTGGCACAGGATCTCGCGCTTGCTCAGCGCCTCGGGGTGCCGGCGGCGCAGCGCGCCGATCACCTCGCCCTCGAGGCGTCGGCGGCGCGGGTTGGTGACCCCCTCCTCCTCGGCGTGCAGCCACCGGGAGATCGAGCGGGGGGTGACGCCCAGGTGACGTGCCGCGGTCTCCCGCGGAATCCCGGCGGCCTTGATCTGCTCGGCGATCTTCTGCTTGAGACCTCCGACGGCCACCGGCACGTCCCCGGCCCGGACGGCCGCCGGGGCAGCGATGCCCCCGATGACCAGGTCTCGAACCATTTCGTCGACTCGCATGCAGCGCTCCTGCTGATGTGGATCCCATCCTATAAACGGGCCCTGTCGGGTCCGGAGACATAAATGTCTGCCAAATCGCCCGCTGTCAAAGGTTGGTGTCGCTCGCGCCACAGGTTTTGCGGAATGTGGACACCGATCAGCGCTTCAGCAGGGTCGGCCGGTAGTCGGCGGGGGCCTCGTGGCCCAGCAGGTTCAGCACCGTGGCGGCGACGTTGGCCAGGCCGGGCTGGTCGACCGTCGCGTCGAGGTCGAGCGCACCGCGCCCCCGGGGATCGAACAGCACGAACGGCACCGGGTTGAGGGTGTGGCTCGTCTTGGGCTTGATCCGCCCGTCCTCGACGACGACCTCGCCGGTCTGCTTGTCGCGCATCAACATCTCGTCGGCGTTGCCGTGGTCGGCGGTGATCAGCGCGATCCCGTCCAGCGCGCGGACCGCCGCGAGCAGCCGGCCGAGGCACAGGTCCACCGCCTCCACCGCCTGGATCGCGGCCTGCAGGTCGCCCGTGTGGCCGACCATGTCGCCGTTGGCGTAGTTGACCCGCGCGAACCGGATGCGACCGCCGCGCAGCTCGTCGAGCACCGCGTCGGTGACCTCGGCGGCCTTCATCCACGGCCGCTGCTCGAACGGCACCCGGTCGCTCTCGATCTCCACGTAGGTCTCGAGCGCGGAGCGGCGGACGCGGGCGGTGTAGGCGTCGTGGGTCACGGTCTCCATCGGCGCGTCGACGTAGCGCCCCTCGGCCGGGTCGTAGAGCCCCGCGCAGTTGCCGTTCCAGAAGTACGTCACGTGCCCGTACTTCTGGGTCTCGGCGCTGGCCAGCTGGGTCACGCCGTTGTGGCACAGGTACTGCCCCAGGGTGCGGTCGATCGCCGGCGGCTCCACCAGGAACCGTGACGGGATGTGCAGGTCGCCGTCGTACTCCATCATCCCGGCGTAGAGCACGTCGGGGCGCCGGACGCGGTCGAAGTGGGGGAAGTCGTCCCGCTCGAAGGCGCGGCTGATCTCCACGGCGCGGTCGCCGCGGAAGTTGAAGAACACCACCGCGTCGCCGTCCTCGATGGACCCCACCGGGCCGTCGTCGTCGGCCACCACGAACGCCGGCAGGAACTGGTCGGTGACCCCGGGGTCCTCGGCGCGGAAGGCCTCGATCGCTTCGCGCGCGCTGGCGAACGGGCGGGCGTCGCCCAGCACGTGGGCCCGCCAGCCGCGCTCGACGATCGACCAGTCGGCCTCGTAGCGGTCCATCGTCACGCCCATCCGGCCGCCGCCCGAGGCGATCCGGTAGTCGCGCTCCCCGCCCTCGTTCACCGCGGCGAGGACCTCCTCGAGCGAGTCCACGTAGCGCAGCGCCGAGGTCTCGTCCACGTCGCGGCCGTCGAGCAGCGGGTGCACCGCCAGCGAGGCGACGCCCGACGCGTCCGCCGCGGCGATCAGCGCCGTGAGCTGGTCGACGTGGCTGTGGACGTTGCCGTCGCTGAGCAGGCCGATCAGGTGCAGCGTGCCCCCGTCGCCGGCGCAGCGGTCCACCAGCTCGCGCCAGGCCTGTCCCTCGAACAGCGCGCCGCTGGCGATCGCGCGGTCCACCAGCTTGGCGCCCTGGTCGAAGACCCGCCCGCAGCCCAGGGCGTTGTGCCCCACCTCGCTGTTGCCCATGTCCTTGTCCGAGGGCATCCCCACCGCGGTCCCGTGGGCCCGCAGCTGCAGGTGGGGGCAGGTCGCGAGCAGCTCGTCGAGCACCGGCGTGCGGGCTTGCGCCACGGCGTCGCCCTCGTCGCCGGGGCCCACGCCCACGCCGTCCATCACCACCAGCAGCACCGGCCCCGGCCGGTCCGGCGCGCCGTCCCACGGCGCCAGCGTCCACTCGTCACCCATCGGTCTCTCCTCCGGGAACCCTGTCTATCTAGTCTCTGTGGCGAGCGGCGCAACGGGGCCCGCTCAGAACGTCCCCACCACCTCCAGCCCGGTGGGCCGCAGCCGGTACAGCTCGCGGCTCAGCGGGTGGGGCGCGGTGCCGTACAGCGCCGCCAGCGCCGGGGCGCGCTCCTGCAGGGCCGCCAGGTTGGACGCGGGCACCAACACGCAGGTGTCGCGGGCCGGCACCGCCACCACCGGCTCCTCGCCCAGCGCCGCCGCCATCCGCTCCTGGAAGCTCTGTACCAGGATCAGGCTCGAGGGGAACACCGGGCTGTCGTCCAGCAGCAGCTGTCCGTCGTCGCCGAGCCGCAGCGGCGCCTCGCGGGCCACGTCGTCCAGGTTCTGCAGCGCCCGCGCCTGGATCACCGCGCGCCCCACGTCCCAGCGCTCGAGATCCCCCTCGACCACGTAGCTGTAGCTGTCCCCCACCGGGAGCACCAGCGCGTAGCGCAGCGTCCCCACCAGCCCGAACGACACGCTGTGGCCCGCCTCGTCCTCCATCTCGCGGTCCAGCGCCGCGAGGTAGTCCTCGCTCTCCAGCGCGGGGTACACGTAGGCGCCCGCCTGCTCGAACGGCAGCTCCCGCGGATCGGGCTGGTCGATCGCGGCGACGATCGCGTCGAGGAACGGGCCCACCACCGCGTCGAACCGCGACGGGTCCGCGAGGTACTCGCGGTAGATGTTCCCGAGGTACAGCTCCGAGACCTCCTCGTTGCCCTCGCCGTCGCCCAGGATCACGTCCACCCGGAACCCGTCCCGGTC
The DNA here is from genome assembly GCA_964584075.1 of uncultured Rickettsiales bacterium. Taxonomy (GTDB): domain Bacteria; phylum Myxococcota_A; class UBA796; order UBA9615; family CAYRNR01; genus CAZOYV01. The sequence continues at coordinate 22,941 of CAZOYV010000122.1, forward strand.
CTCCAGCCGAACCCCGGGGATCCGCTCGGCGAGCAGCGCCTTGCACCGCTCGCGGAAGGCGTCCTCGGTGAGCGCGAACTGCCCGTCCGCGGTGCGGAAGTGGCCCTCGGGGGCGCGCTTGCAGGCGGGAACGGGGAGCAGAGCGACGATCAGCAGCACGGCGGCGACCGACGACCGAAGTGGTGTCCCGGGGAGGCTGCCCAGCATCGGCGACGAGTGTAGACCCGAGCCACCCCCCCGGGCACCTCCTTCGCCAGCCGACTTCTACTTTTTGGCTCATTTCGAGCCAAAGGGGTATGCCCTTGACTCCAGTGACCACTACCCCTTGTGGTCCTCGCG
>CAZOYV010000123.1:0-6357 GCA_964584075.1 uncultured Rickettsiales bacterium
GGCGGTGTCGTCGTCCCCGGCGGTGTCGTCGTCCCCGGCGGTGTCGTCGTCCCCGACGTCGTCGTCCCCCGCGTCGTCGTCGGCGGTGTCGTCGTCCCCCGCGTCGTCGTCGCTCGAGGGGCAGCCTGGCGTGATCCACAGCAGGGCCAGAGTGAGCAGATACGGAGTCGTGCGGGTCATCTTCCCCTCCCGTCGGTCCCAGTCTAGCAGCCTGTCGCACATTGCCACGCACCTCGAAGGCGTACCACTCGTCGAGCAGCTCGCAGGGCGCGGGGATCCGTCGTCGCTCGACCACGGTCGCGTCCCACCTTCCGGACCTGCCGCCGGCGGCGGTCGCCGGACCGGTCTGCGGGCGGAACGGCTACAATCGCGGCAACGTCCGGAGCGCAGCCCCGCGCCGTCCCGCGGTGCGGCTGGGAGGATGTCGGATGCGCCGAAGCTGGATCGCCGGGCTGGTCCTGACCGCGAGCCTGTGCACGACCGTGGGCCACGGCGCTCGCGGCGGGCCGCCCGCCGAGGCTCCCGCCCCGCCCGTGGCCAGGAAGGTCCCCGTGGAGCTCGAGGCCCACGGCGACGTGCGGGTCGACGACTACTACTGGCTGCGCGAGCGCGACGACCCCGAGGTGGTCGCCTACCTCGAGGCCGAGAACGCCTACACCGAGGCGATGCTCGCGCCGCACCAGGCGCTGCAGGACGCGCTGTTCGACGAGATCGTCGGGCGGATCGCGAAGGACGACTCGACCCCGCCCGCGCGCGACGGCGAGTACTGGTACTACACGCGCTACGTCGAGGGCGGCGAGTACCCGATCCACTGCCGCAGGCACGGCTCGCTGGACGCCCCCGAGGAGGTGATCCTCGACGTCAACGCGCTCGCCGCGGGGTACGAGTTCTTCGCGGTCCGCGGCGTCGAGGCCAGCCCCGATCACACGCGGCTGGCCTACGCCTTCGACACCGTCGGGCGGCGCAAGTACCGCATCGCGGTGATCGATCTGGCCACGGGCGAGCGCCTCGGCGAGCCCATCGCCGACGTCACCAGCGACCTGACCTGGGCCGAGGACGGCGAGACGATCCTGTACGCCCGCCAGCACCCCGACACGCTGCGCTCGTACCAGATCTGGCGCCACACCGTCGGCACCGATCCGGCCACGGCGACGCTGGTCTACGAGGAGCCCGACGAGGAGTTCGAGGCCTACGTGTGGAAGACCCGCTCGCGGGCCTACCTGATCATCGGCTCGTACCAGACCGAGAGCAGCGAGATGCGCTTCGCCCCCGCCGACCGGCCCGCCGGCGAGTGGCGCGTGTTCCACCCCCGCGAGCCCGAGCACGAGTACGAGATCGACCACGCCCACGGCTGGTTCTACGTGCGCAGCAACGACGGCGCGACCAACTTCCGACTGATGCGCACCCCCGTCGCGGAGACGGGCAAGGCGCACTGGGAGGAGGTCGTCCCCCACCGCGACGACGTGCTGCTCGAGGGCTTCGACGTGTTCCGCGACCACCTGGTGCTCACCGAGCGCCGCGAGGGGCTGATCCACCTGCGGGTCCGGCCCTGGACCGGCGAGGGCGAGTACGAGCTGTCGTTCGACGACCCGACCTACGTCGCGTGGGTCGACGACAACCGCGAGTTCGACACCGCGGTGCTGCGCTACGGCTACTCGTCGCTGACCACCCCCGACTCGATCTACGACGTCGAGCTGACCACCCGCGAGCGCACGCTGCGCAAGCGCGAGGAGGTGCTGGGCGGGTTCGACCCCGCGGCCTACCGCAGCGAGCGGCTGTGGGCCACGGCCCCCGACGGCGAGCGGGTCCCGATCTCGCTGGTGTACCGCGTCGACCGGCGGCGCGAGGGGGGCAACCCCACCCTGCTGTACGGCTACGGCGCCTACGGCCACAGCGCCGAGGCCGACTTCCGCAGCCCGCGGCTGAGCCTGCTCGACCGGGGCTTCGTCTACGCCATCTGCCACGTCCGCGGCGGCGAGGAGCTGGGCCGCCGCTGGTACGACGCCGGCCGCCTGCACCACAAGCAGAACACCTTCACCGACTTCATCGCCTGCGGGGAGCACCTGGTGGCCGAGGGGATCGCCGATCCCGGCCAGGTCTACGCCGAGGGCGGCAGCGCCGGCGGGCTGCTGATCGGCGCCGTGATCAACATGCGCCCCGACCTGTTCCGCGGGGCCATCGCCGACGTGCCGTGGGTCGACGCGCTGACCACGATGCTGGACGAGACGATCCCGCTGACCACCAGCGAGTACGACGAGTGGGGCAATCCGAACGAGAGGGAGTTCTACGACACGATCCTGGCCTACTCCCCGTACGACAACGTCACCGCCCAGGCGTACCCGCACCTGCTGGTGCTCGCCGGGCTGCACGACTCGCAGGTCCAGTACTGGGAGCCGGCCAAGTGGGTCGCCAGGCTGCGCGCCAGCAAGACCGACGACCACTGGCTGCTGCTCCGCACCGACATGGCCGCCGGGCACGGCGGGGCCACGGGCCGCTTCAAGCGACACCGGGAGACGGCGATCGCCTACACGTTCCTGCTGCACCTCGCCGGCGCTGCCGGCGCCGAGTGAGCACGTAGATCGCGACGCCCGCGACCACCGCGCCGAGCTCGACGGCGTAGGCCAGCGCGGCCGAGTGGTCGTACAGCCCCAGCCCGGCGGTGGGACCCACAGGGCCTCCGAGGCCACCAGCAGCGACCACAGCGGCGCGTCGGGCGCCAGCCGCTTGGCGGCGAACCCCACGCCCAGGTGCGCGATGCCCGCCATCAGGCCACCAGCCGCGCGGGCAGGGAGTCGGCCCAGGCGCGGATCTCGCCGTAGTCGCGGAAGTCCATCGGCGGCACCAGCCACGACACGATCGGGGGCAGCAGCAGCGAGGCGCCGTGGCGGTCGAAGCGCCCCATGAACCACGCCTCGCTGACGGGCTGCACCAGCGGCCGCACCCCGTCCAGGTAGGCGCGGCGGCGGGCGCGGCTGGCCTCGTCGTCGCCCTTGTTGCTGACGTGCACGCAGAACAGCGCGGTGGGCACGCGCTGCAGCGCCTCGCGGTGCGCCTCGACGAACCGCTGCGCCTCGGGCAGCCACGCCCCGCGGTGCACGGCGCTGCCGAGCACGACCGCGTCGTAGGCCGCGAGGTCGGTCACCTCGGCGATGGGGCGCACGTCGACGGCGAGCCCGTGGCCGCGCAGGCTCTCGGCGATGGCGGCGGCGACGTCGACGGTGGAGCCCCGGTGGGTCGCGTAGGCGACGAGGATGTGCTGGGTCATGTCGGTCCCTCCTGGGTTGTGGACCCAGGATGGCGCGCGGGTCGAGGGACCGGATCACATCATGATGTGGTTCTGCGCCGGCTCGGGATGTGATCCCCGGGGTGCGTCAGATCAGGCCGTGGCGGCGGGCGACCTCGAGGGCGCGGGTGCGGTTGTCGACGTCGAGCTTGCCGTAGATCGACTTGACGTGGGAGCGCACGGTGTTGAGCGACACGAACAGGCGCGCGGCGATCTCCTTGTACTTGAGCCCCTCGGCCATCGCCTGGAGCACCTCGCGCTCCCGCTCGGAGAGGGCCTCCACCGGCGACCACGCCACCGCCTCCCCCGCGGCGGCGGGCGGCTCGGGCGGGGCGGGCAGCGCGCCGGGCTCGGCCATCCGCGCGCAGGCCGCCAGGACCCGCCCGACGTACTCGTCGGCGATCCCCTCGGGGACGCCACGCCGGCGGAGCGTCTCCAGCGCCGCGGCGATCTCCGGGCCCTCCTCGGCGAACACGGTCAGGTAGCCCTCCGGCTCACCGAGCCGCAGGGCGTGGGCGCAGTCGGCGAGACAGGCCCGCTCGTCCCCCACCGCGGCGTGCATCTGGGCTCGCAGCAGCAGGCTGCGCAGCGCGATGGCGACGAAGCGCAGCCGCAGCGCCTCGGCGACGAGCTGGTCGACGACCTCCATGGCACGGCGCAGCACGTCCCGCTGGCCGCGGGTGCGGGCGCGGTGGATTCCGATCCGCAGCGCCGCGTCGTGCAGCTCCGCCTCGCTGGTGGTCACGGGGCGATCGGCCGGCAGGTCGGGGATCGCGAAGCGCCCGTCCCGCTCGAAGCCCTCCTCGCGCAGCACCGCCTCGGCGTCGGCGGGGCGGTCCTCGGCGAGCAGCACCCGCACCCGCTCGGCGATGGCCTGCTCGCGGACCCGGGCCGGGGCGTCGGCGCGCATCGCCTCCAGCGTGCCGTCGATCTCCCGCCGCGCGGCGGCCACGTCGCCGGCGATGCGCAGCATCCGCGTGCGGATCACGCGGTAGTAGATGTCCGCGTCGCTGTAGCCCGCGAGGTTGCTGATGTCGACGGCCCGCTGCAGGTGGCGGTGGGCCTCGTCCAGCTGCTGCCACTGGTAGTAGGCGCCGGCGATCTCGCCGTGGACCGCGGCGCCGATGGGCGACAGCTCCCCGGACTGCTCCAGCCGATCCAGCCCCGCGAGCGCGACCTCGTGGACCATGTGCAGCCGCCCCTGGGCCAGCCCCAGCAGCGCCAGGCTGGTGATCCCCAGCAGCTCGGAGACCACGTGGTTGGCGGCGCGGCCGTGCTCGATGATGCGGCGGTAGGCCTGCTCGGCCGCGGCGTACTCCTCGCGCTGCTCGTGGGCGGTGGCCAGCCCGCCGTACAGGTAGCAGCGGATCAAGTGGTCCTCGGGGGGCACGATCCCCAGCGCGCGCCGGGCCAGCGCCAGCGCCTCGTCGGCCTGGCCCTGGGCGTTGAGCATCATCACCTGCATGTTGAGCCACTGGGCCAGCAGCGCCGGGTCGTCCTCGGTGAACAGGCCGTCTGCGTCCATCTGCTGCAGCTGCTGGAGGTAGGGCAGCGCCGCGGCGAAGTTGCCGTGGCTGAGGTGCATCCAGGCGAACGCGAAGTTGGTCCGCGGGCTGCGCGCGGCCCACTCCGGGGGGATCAGCTCCATCCAGCCCGTCACCGTCCTGGCGTACCACTGCATGACCATGCCCATCGCGTGGGCCTCGATCAGCGCCACCGCGCCCTCGTGGTCCTCGGCGGCGAGGGCGTGACGGATGGCGTCGCCGGGCAGGTCGGCGGCGGCGTACCAGGCGCTGGCGCGGCGGTGCAGCGACCGGGTCTGCTGCTCGTCGAGGAGCGCCGCCCGCCGCTCGCGCAGCAGGTCGGCGAACAGGTGGTGGTAGCGGTACCAGCGGCCCTCGTCGTCCAGCGGGATCAGGAACAGGTTGGCGCGCAGCAGCTGCTCCAGCGTGGCGGCCCCGTCGGCGCGGCCGGTGACCGCGTCGCACAGCTCGCCGTGCAGCTCGGCGAGGATCGACGTCCGCAGCAGGAACTCCTGCAGCGGCTCGCTGAGGCGGGCCAGCACCTCCTCGGTGAGGTAGCCGAGGATGAAGCGGTGGCTGCCGCTGAGGGCCTCGATGAAGCGCGACGGGTCCTCGCGGTCGAGGAGGGACAGGCCGGCCAGCTGCAGGCCCACCACCCAGCCCTCGGTGCGGTCCGCCAGCGCGGCGACGTCGCCGGCGGAGAGCGTCAGGTCCAGCACCCCCTCGAGGAACGCGCCGGCCTCGTCGGCGCGGAAGCGCAGGTCGGCGTCGCGGACCTCGGTGAGGCGGTTGTTGGCCCGCAGCAGCGCCAGCGGCAGCGGCGGGTCCTCGCGGGTCAGCAGCACCAGCTCGAGCCCCGCCGGGGGGTGGGCCGCGAGCTGCGCCAGCAGGCCGGTGACCGCAGGGTCCCGGACCACCTGCAGGTCGTCCAGCACGAGTACGAATCGTACTTGCAAGGCCAGCACGTCGCGGACGAGGGTGGCGACCACCACCTCGGTGGGCGGCAGCTGCCCGGCGCGCAGCAGCCCCTCGAGCTCGCGGCACAGCGCCGGATCGATGCGCTGCAGCGCCGCCACCAGGTAGGTCAGGAACCGCCCCGGCTCGTCGTCCGTGGGGTCCAGCGAGAGCCACGCCACCGGGCGGTCCTGGCGCTCGAGCCACTCCAGCACCGCCGTGGTCTTGCCCGCGCCCGCGGGGGCGGACACCAGCGCGATCGGCCGCCCGGCGGCGCGTCCCCCCTCCAGCTTGCGGACCAGGCGAGGGCGGTGCACGCGGCGAGGGGGCAGCGGCGGTCGGTGGAGCTTGGTCTCCAGCAGCGGCGACATGGACCGCTACTGTACCCCGAACCGGGGCTCAGCGGGCGCGCAGGCGCGCGAGGAGCAGGGCCGCGAGCAGCACCGCCAGCGGCGCCGCCGAGGTCCTCGGCGCAGCCACACCGAGGCGGCACTGGCAGTCGCTGCCGGGCTCGAGGTCGTCGTCTCCGCCGGCGTCGTCGTCCCCGGCCGTGTCGTCGTCCCCGGCCGTGTCGTCGTCGCCGGCCGTGTCGTCGTC
>CAZOYV010000123.1:6457-23246 GCA_964584075.1 uncultured Rickettsiales bacterium
CGGCCGTGTCGTCGTCGCCGGCCGTGTCGTCGTCCCCGGCCGTGTCGTCGTCCCCCGCCGTGTCGTCGTCGCCGGCCGTGTCGTCGTCCCCCGCCGTGTCGTCGTCGCCCGTGGTGTCGTCGTCGCCGGCCGTGTCGTCGTCCCCCGCGTCGTCGTCGCCCCCCTGGTCCAGTTCGAAGGCGCCGATGTCGACGCTGCCGTCCACGGGCCGCGCCTCGGCCGTGTTCCACGCCTGCAGCGCCCGGTCGGGCGGGTGCAGCAGCGGCAGCAGCAGCGGGCCGGGGAACTCGTGGGGCGGCCCCACCGCGGGGCTGCCGTTGCCCGCGTCCACCAGCGGGCTGCCCACCCCCGCCGGCCGGTAGTCGAAGCCGCCGTGGTCCGCGAACTGGGGATCGCTGCCCAGCACCGTCCCGGTCCACGCCGCCGGGATGTCCGTCGAGCCGGTGGTCACCCAGTTGTCCGAGCCCGCCACGTCGGGCGGCTGGCCCACGCAGTTGCCGCCGTCGACCACCACCATGTCCAGCGCCGCCCCGCCGTCGCGGTAGAACACGTTGTTGTGCATCTCGACGCTCTCGAGGCAGTCGAACAGCCGGAACACCGCCGCGCTGGTGCTGGCGTCGAGGATGATCGTGTTGTTGCTGAACCGGTAGCGCCCGTGGGTCTGCCCGGTGGCGTCGCCGCCCACCCGCGTGACCCACGCGTTGGCGTTGCTGCCCGTCTTGCGCAGCACGTTGCCCACCACGTCCGAGTCCTCGCGCACCAGCCCCTCGGACCACCCCGGCGGGGCGCCGCCCGGGTCGGGCCCGATCAGCTCCAGCTCGTGGTAGTACGACCCCTCGATCCAGTTGTAGTAGATCTCGTTGCGCTCGGCCCGCGACTTGACCCCGTTGCCCCCGTTGCCGTCGTGCACGTAGCAGTGCTGCATGCGGAACACCGCCCCGGGGTGCGCCACCTCGTCGGTGGCCATGTAGATCTGGTGGTGCTGGGTCCCGCCGCCGCACGCGTAGACCTCCACGTACTCCAGCGTCAGCGAGCCCGAGTCCTGGTCGGCGCCGAGGATCCCCTGGGCCGGGCAGTCGTGGACCACCGAGTCGCGGATCACCACGTCGTCGCCGTGGTGGAACACGCAGCGCGACGATCCCCCGGTGATCTCCAGCCCCTCGAACACGAAGTGGCTGGCGTTGATCGCGATGGTGTTGGTCCCGCCCGAGAAGATCGGCCGCTGGTCGTTGATCGGGATCCCGCGGATCGTGATCGGGTTCCCCGGCGCCCCCGAGTCCCAGAACGCGTGGTCCGGGTAGGTGTGGTCGCCGTCGATCTCGACGACGTCGCCGGGCTGCAGCGTGGGCAGCGCGCCCAGGTCGGCGTAGGCCTGGCTGGGGCCCACCTGGTAGGTCGCGGCCCCCGCCCCGTGGGCGACGGCGGTGACGGCGAGCGCGGCGAACAGACTCCGGAGGTGATGCGACATCGGTCCCCCCTCTCCTACTCGACGGTGATGGTCGACACCGGGTACCAGCCTTCGGCGTCCCGCCCGTCGATGCCCAGCTGCAGCGGCGCCAGCGGATCGGTGTCCGGCTCGCTGCCCGGGCGGTCGAGCAGCGCGACCTCGAGGTCGTACACCCCCGGCGCCACGTCCCCGGGGAGATCGAACAGCTCCACCAGCTCCACGGCCCCCGGCATCCAGGTCCGGGTGTCCTCGCCGCTGGTCAGCCGGACCTCGTCGGCGCCGGCGCGCAGCCGCCAGGTCAGCGTCCGCGGGTGGTACGCGGGGGTCGTGCCGTCGTTGCGCCACTCGGCCGACAGCAGCAGCGGCGCCCCCGCGGCCACGCTGCCGTCGTGGTTGAGCCGCTCCAGCACGAAACGGTAGCCGTTGGCGACGAGCAGCTCGTCCACGGCGGCGACGTAGTCCGCCGGCACCGGGCTGGACTTGGCGTTGAGCACCGAGGCGTGCACGTCCAGCGACCACTGGAAGGTCTGGTGGACCTCCCCGTCCGGCGCCGCGGCGGACCACCCCAGGTCGTACCAGTCCCCCATCACGCCGCACACCTCCAGCTGGATCGGAGCGATCTGCCACAGGTCGGCGAAGGTCGGATCGGCCGCCGTGGCGGCGTCGATCATCGGCGGGTAGAGGTCCTCCATGTGGTTCCAGCCCGGCCCCCAGATCCCCCAGTCCCCCCAGCAGTCCACCCGCCAGCCGGCGCCGCCAGAGGTCGCGTGGAGCAGGATCTCCAGCTCGCGGCCGGGGCTGCTGCCGATACCGAGCATCACCACCGGGGTGTGGGGGAAGGCATCCAGGTGGTGGTCGATCATCGCCTCGTAGGCGGCCTGGATCTCGTCCTCCTCGGAGGCCGACTGCGGACCGTAGACGTCGAACAGGCCGTCGGCGCTGGTCAGGCACGCCGTGTTCCACTCTCCCCAGCAGCCGACGGTGCCGATGTCCACGTGGTCCAACCCCGGGTGGCCGTCGTAGCGATCGCCGAGCGCCGCCACGAAGCGCTCGTGCTCGGCGAGGAAGGTCGGGTCGCGGACGTCCGGCCAGAATGTCCCGTCGATCCACTCGCCGGCGATGCCGTAGGGCGGCTCGGTGAGCCACTGCGGCACCCCCACGCCCCCCTCGGAGATGGCCATCACGCGGAACCCGAGGGTCTCGCCGAGGGCGTTGGCCGACAGGATCGTGGTGTCGATCATCGCCGTGTCGATCTGGTCGCGGACCGGCTCCAGGTCGGCCCACGACCAGCGGAAGTAGGCGGTGCCGGCGTCCGGGTGGTTCTCGGGCCAGTTCTGCTCGACCCGGGCGGCGCACTCCTCGGGCGTGAAGGTCACCGGCGGCAGGTTGCACCACCACCCGAAGTGGAAGTCGGCGAAGCCCATCCCCGGGTTGGTCAGCACGTCGCCGATCTCCGTGGGGTAGGCGTCCACGTCCCCCGAGAACGGCTCCCAGGTGTCGTCGTCACCGGTGTCGTCGTCGGCGAGGTCGTCGTCGCCGGCGTCGTCGTCGCCCACGTCGTCGTCGGCCGCGTCGTCGTCCGTCGCGTCGTCGTCGTCCCCGGGGCAGCCCGCGAGGGCCAGCACCCCCGCCAGGCCCAGCGCCACGGCCCACCGACCCGCGCTCCCGATCCCGCCCATCTCACCACCTCCCCTCGCCCGCCCTCGGCGGCGTGGAGCCCATTCTGTCACGGCGCGGGGCGACTTCACCATGGCGGTCATCGCCCGACGGCGCCGGCTGCGCGGCCCACTGCGCCGCCGCGGGGATGGTCTGCGCCGCCCGCTTCGGCGGCGAGCCGGGCTGCATCGAGGAGCCGCTAGCAGCCTGTCGCACATTGGCGCGTGCCGAGCCGCGCTCGACTGGCGAGTCGGATCTGGACCGCCTCGACCGACGCATATCGGGCATATGGGGAGGGAGGGGCTGTTCAGAGGCGGCCGGCAGGCGAGATGCGGGCGGTGCGTGGCAATCTGCGACAGGCCGCTAGGGCTCCCTCGGCTCGAACCGGTCGTCCGCCACGGGCTCGCGCGCCCGCGCCTCCGCCAGCCAGCCCGTGCGGATCTCCCCGCCCGGCTCGAACATCGGCACGTAGGGCTTGATGTCCAGCAGCGGCGATCCGTCGAGCATGTCGACGCCGCGGATCCGCAACCGGCCGGCGGCGGCGTCCACCGCGATCAGCTGCACCACCGTCAGCCCGATCGGGTTCGGCCGCCGCGGGGCGCGGGTGGCGAACAGGCCCCGGGGCTGGTCGTCGAGGTAGGGCACGACCCGCAGCCGGTAGCCCTCGCTGCGGTGGAACGCGTACAGCAGGATCGCGTGGCTGAAGCCGTCCAGATCGGCCAGCCCCTCGCGGTACGCCTCGAACACCTCGACCTCGCCCTCGGTGTGCCGGACCAGCGCGCCCTGGATCGGGGTCCCGCGCTGCTCGCGGAACGGGGAATGGACGACGCCGATCGGACGCATCGCGATCGGGGCCGGATCGGTCGTGGGACGATCGTCCATCGGCACCTCCCCCGGCATCCCGGGGCCGGGGCTACTACACTATCAGTCCGTGGCCCCGTCCCGCCCCTGCTCCTTGCCCGATCCGTGCGCGTCCTGCGACGCGACCTGCTGCCGCAACTATGCGATCTACCTGCTGCCGCAGGAGCTGGAGCGCATCGCCGCACACGTCGGGGAGCCGCCCGCGGCGCTCGTCGACGTCGAGACCCGCGATCTGGCTCGCGACATGCCCGCGGCCTACCTCGACGGGATCCCGTCGCAGCTGATCCTGGCCGTCGGCGAGGACGGGGAGGCGTGCCTGCTGCTGGACCCCGAGACCCGCCGGTGCACCGTCCACCGCGTTCGCCCCTACGTGTGCCGGATGTACCCGTTCGCCGGCGATCCCGGCGATCCCGTCCGGATCCGGCCGAGGGAGGACGTCTACTGCCCGGGCGACTTCCCGCTCGGCCCGCTCGAGGAGCAGGCGCTGCGCGAGACCTACGAGCAGTTCTGGCTCCGCGACCTCGACGACTACCGCCGCCAGGTACAGCGCTGGAACCTCGGGGGCGCGCCGGGCGGACTCGCCGAGTTCCTCGCGTTCTGTCGAGACGAACCGTGACGTTCCGCCGATGTTTCCGCGATTTCACTTGCGTTTCCGCCGGGTTTGGCCCATCTTCACGCCGAACTTGATGACGACCGGGGGCGCCCGGCGTCGACGAACCCGCCCGATCGCCCGAGAACAGGCTCCGGTTCAATGGAAAATTCGAGACTCGGGCATCAAGGAACTGAAGAGATGAAGAAGATCTACGTCGGCAACCTTCCCTGGGGTATCGATGACGATGAGCTGGCACGCCTTTTCGAGCCCCACGGCAACGTGGTCTCGGCCAACGTCGTCACCGACCGCGACACGGGTCGCTCCCGGGGCTTCGGGTTCGTCGAGATGGCGGACGACGGCGAGGCGATGGCGGCCATCGAGGCGCTGAACCAGAGCCAGAACCAGGGCCGCACCCTGACCGTCAACGAGGCCCGCCCGCGCAAGCCCCGCGGTGGCGGCGGCGGCTACGGCGGCGGCGGCGGCGGCGGCCGGGGCGGCTACGGCGGCGACCGCTGGTAATCGTCCACACCGAATAGACCTCGACGCCCCCACCGGCCCCGGCTGGTGGGGGCGTCCTCGTTCTGGCTGCGATCGAGCTGCCATTTGGTACGCTGGAACCTGTGAGAGGGGGTCCGGCGATGCGCGTGTTCCTGATCGGCTGTTGGTTCGTGTCGTGCCTCATGATGGGCTGCCCGCCGATCGACGACGACGGAGACGACGACGTCGCAGACGACGACACCGGCGACGACGACGCCGGCGACGACGACGCCGGCGACGACGACACCGGCGCCCCGCTGCTGACGCTGGTGGCGACGCTGCCCCACCCCGCCGACGGCTGGCCCGGCCCCCTGGGCGGGCTGGCCTACTTCGACGACCACCTGTGGGTCGGCTACGGCGCCCACCTGTGGGAGCTCGACCCCGGGACCGGGGCGGTGCTCGAGACCCACGCCGAGGACAACGGGGCCTTCGCCGCGGACTACCTGGAAGGCCTGGCGTTCGACGACACGCTGTGGGCCGTCGGCGCCACCTCCGACCGGCTGAGCCACTTCCACCACCACCCCCCGACGCACGGCGACTACGCGGAGTGGCTCTCCGGCAGCAAGAACGCGGCGTCGCTGGCCTTCGACGGGACCTGGCTGTGGTGCGGGATGTGGGGCTCGATCGTCAAGTACGACATGACCGAGGACATGCTCTGGGCCGAGGAGTACGCCATGGGCAACCACGGGATCTCGGGGCTGGTCTGGAACGACGTCGACCAGGCGCTGTGGTCCTGCGGCACCGACGTCGACGAGGTCGGGAACTACATCGGGCGCCACGCGATGGACGGCACGCTGGACCTCGAGGCGGTCTTCCCCCTCGACTACGGGTGCACCGGCCTGGCCTCCGACGGCACCCACCTGTGGGCCTCGGTCTACTGGCCCAACGGGGACGCCGTGAAGGAGATCCGCCAGTACGCGATCGACTGGTGAGCCCCGCGCGGACCGGCCTCGGCGAGGGGCGCCGAGGCCCCGCCGGCCCGCCGCTGGACGGTCCCCTCCCCTTCGGATACCTTGCCCGCGATGCCTGATCTACGCAGCTTCCTCGCAGAGCAAGAGCGCGCCGGGGCGGTGGTCCGCGTCGGCGTCGAGCTGGACCCCGTCGGCGAGGCCGGCGCGGTGCTGGCGCGGCACGAGGCGGAGGGCCACGCCGCGATCCTGGAGCACGTCCGCGGGTACGGCGCGCCCGTGGTGGGCGGGGTGGTGGCCAGCCGCGACCTGCTGGCGGCCGCCCTGGGCGTCGGCGGCGACGAGGTCGTCCCGGCGCTGGCGCGGGCGATGGACGCGCCGCGGGCGGCGACCGTGGTGGACGACGCGCCGTTCCTCGCGGGCCGTCGGGACACCACCGACGTGGGCGCGGTCGTGCCGTTGCTGACGTTCCTGCCCGGCTCGACGCGCCCCTACACCAGCTCGACGATCGTGGCGGCCCGCTCGGCGCGCCACGGGATGAACCTCTCGTACCACCGGATGATGTACCTCGGCGGCGACCGCTTCAGCGTGCGGATCGTCCCGCGCCACCTGCGGATGATCCTCGAGGAGGGCGGCGGCCGCGCCGAGGTGGCGGTCTGCGTCGGGGTCCACCCCGCCGTCGCGGTGGCGGCGGCCTGCTCGGGGGGGCCGGACTTCGACGAGCTGCAGCTCGCCGCGGCGCTGCTGCCCGGCGGGCTCGAGGTCGTCGAGCTGGACGGGCTGCAGGTCCCGGCGGGCTGCGAGCTGGTCCTGCGCGGCACGATCGACGCGGCCGATCTGGACGAGGAGGGCCCGTTCGTCGACCTGACCGGGACGCTGGACGGGGTCCGCCGGCAGCCCACGCTGACGGTCGGTGCGATCTACACGCGGCCCGACTTCCTGTACCACACGATCGTACCCGGCGGCCGCGAGCACCAGCTGCTGATGGGGATGCCCCAGGAGCCCCGCATCTGGCGGGCGGTGGCCAACGCCGTGCCGTGCCTGCAGCGGCTGTCGCTGAGCGACGGCGGCTGCCACTGGCTGCACGCCACCGTGGCGCTGCGCGACCCGCTGCCGGGGATGGCGCGCAACGCGGCGATGGCCGCGCTGGGGGCCCACCCGTCGTGCAAGCGCGTCGTCGTCGTCGACCACGACGTCGACATCGACGACCCCGCCGACGTGGAGTGGGCGATCGCGACCCGCGTGCAGGCCGACCGCGACGTGATCGTGCTGCCCGGCTGCCGCGGCTCGTCGCTCGACCCCTCCCGCCACCAGGCCGACAACACCACCGCCAAGTGGATCGTCGACGCCACGATCCCGCCCGGCGCGGACCGCCGCGAGTTCCTGCGTGCCGGCGACCTGCCCCGCGGGGACTGACGTGCAGCTGACCGACGCCGAGCAGGCGATGCTGGCCGGGGAGCGCGGGTTCGCCGCGCGCAAGGCGATGGAGATCCTCGTCGCGCTCGGCGAGATCTACGGCGCCGACGACCTCGTCCCCGTCGACTCCGTGCAGATCGCGGGGGTCTCGTACCACAACCTCGGCGAGGCCGGGCTCGCGTGGCTCGAGGAGATGGCCGCCGACGGACGGGTGCGGGTGCTGACCACGCTCAACCCCGCGGGGATGGACCTGCAGGACTGGGAGGCCCACGGCGTCGACCCCGGCTTCGCCGAGCAGCAGCTGCGGGTCGTGGCGGCCTACGAGGCGATGGGCGTCGCCCGCACCTGCACCTGCACGCCGTACCTGATCGGCAACCTGCCGGCCCCGGGACAGCACGTGGCGTGGGCCGAGTCCTCGGCGGTGGCCTACGCCAACTCGGTGCTGGGCGCCCGCACCAACCGCGAGGGCGGCCCCTCTGCGCTGGCCGCGGCGCTCACCGGGCGCACCCCGCGCTACGGGTTGCACCTGGACGAGCAACGTATCCCACAGGTCGAGGTGATGGTCGAGGACGCCCCGCGCGACACCGCGGAGTGGGGCGCGCTGGGGCACCTGATCGGCCGCCGCGCCGCGGGCCGGGTCCCGCTGCTGCAGCTGCCCGTGCGCCCCGGGATGCCCGAGCTCAAGAGCATGGGCGCGGCGCTGGTGACGTACGGCGGCAGCCCGCTGTTCTACGTCGACGGCGTGACGCCGCCACCGCCGTGGGTCCCGGTCAGGCTGCCGCCGGTGACGATCACCCGCGGCGACCTCGAGGGCGCCCTGCGCGCGCTGTCCGACGGCGCCGAAGAGGTGGATCTGGTGTGCCTCGGCTGCCCCCACGCCTCGCTGGCCGAGCTGGCCCGCGTCGCCGAGCTGCTGCGCGGCGCGACGCTGCGCAGCGAGCTGTGGATCAGCACCGCGCGGCCCACCGCCGACGCGGCCCGCGGGCTGGGGCTGCTGGAGCCGATCGAGGAGGCCGGCGGCGTGGTGATGGCCGACACCTGCTTCGCCGTGGCCCCCATCGACCGCCCGGGCCAGACGGTCGCCACCGACAGCGTCAAGGGCTGCTACTACGGGCGCGGGCACAACAAGCTGCGGGTCCACCTCGGCTCGGTGGAGCGCTGCGTCGCGGCGGCGATCCGCGGGAGGTGGGCGTGAGCACCCAGCACGGCCGGGTGATCTACCGCGGCGCGGCGGCCGGGGAGGCGCTGGTCTCGACCGCGCCGCTGTCGTTCTTCGGCGGCTTCGATCTCGAGACCGGCGTGGTCTCCGAGCGGGACCACCCGCTGGAAGGCCGCAGCGTCGCGGGGCGCGTGCTGGTGTTCCCCACCGGGACCGGCTCGACCGTGGGGTCGTTCGCGCTGCTGCGGATGGTGCGCGGTGGCGTCGGACCGGCGGCGCTGGTGATGGAGCAGTGCGACACGATCGTCGCCGTCGGGGCGATCATCAGCGAGCTGCCGTGCGTCGATCGGGTCGCGCTGGACGGGATCGCGGACGGGGACACGGTGACCCTCGACGGGGCGGAGGTGCGCGTTGAACGACCGGCGTGACGGCGCGGTGGTCAAGCTCGGCGGGTCGGTGGTGACCGACAAGGCCCGCGACGAGCTGCGGGTCGCCGAGGAGCGGGTCCGGCTGCTGGCGGACGAGCTCGCCGCGGCCCCGCGGCGACCGCTGGCGATCGTGCACGGGGCCGGCTCGTGGGGCCACCGGATCGTCCAGCGCACCGGGATCCACGAGGGCCTGACGGGCCCGGACTCGCTGCTGGCGATGGGCGAGACCCAGCGGCTGCAGTACGAGCTCGACGCGCGGATCGCGGCGATCCTGCTCGACGCCGGGCTGCCGGTGATGCCGGTGCAGGCCTCGGCCAGCGCGCGGATGGAGGCCCGCCAGCTGCGCGCGATGGACCTCGACGCGCTGCGGGGGATGGTCGACCACGGCCTGATCCCGCTGCTCTACGGGGTCCCCGCGTGGGACACCGCCCAGGGCTGCTCGATCCTCTCGGGCGACCAGATCGCGCCCTACGTGGCCCACGGGCTGGGCGCGGCGCGGGTGGTCCACGGCACCGACGTGGACGGGGTCTTCGAGGCCGATCCGGCCGCCGAGCCCGGCGCCCGGCCGATCCCGGCGATCCACCGCGGCAACTGGGACGATGTCCGCGGGCGCCTGGCCGGCTCCCGCAGCGTCGACGTCACCGGTGGGATGGCCGGCAAGGTCGCGGCGCTGATCGACTGGGCCCGCCGCGGCGTCGAGGCCCGGATCGTCGACGCCCGGACCGCGGGCCGGGTGACCGCCGCGATGGCCGGCGAGCCGGTCGGCACGCTGGTGTGCTGGGAGGAGCGATGAGCGACCCCGTGGTGGTGGGCATCAGCGGCGCCAGCGGCGCGGCGCTGGGCGTGCGCGTGCTGCAGCTGCTGCGCGAGGCCGGCGTCGAGACGCACCTGGTGATCAGCGACGCCGGCGCCCAGGTGGCACGGATGGAGGTCGGGCTGGAGCCCGCCGAGCTGGCCGCGCTGGCGACCCACCACTGGGCCGTGGACGACTTCACCGCGCCGATCGCCAGCGGGACGTTCCCCACCGCCGGGATGATCGTCGCGCCGTGCGCGATCCGCACGCTGTCCGCGGTGTCGTGCTGCCGCAGCAGCACCCTGCTGGAGCGCGCCGCCGACGTGACGCTCAAGGAGCGCCGCCCGCTGGTGCTGATGGTCCGCGAGACCCCGCTGCACCCCGGCCACCTGCGCCAGATGCTTCAGGCCGCCCAGGCCGGCGCCACGATCATGCCGCCGGTGCCGGCGTTCTACGCCGGGCTGCAGTCCCTCGACGACCTGATCACCCAGACCGCGGCCCGCGCCCTGGTCCCGCTGGGGGTCGAGCCGGGCGTGCTGCGCCGCTGGGACGGCGAGCGCCGACTCAGTCCAGCAGCAGCGCGCAGGCGCTGAGGCTCCAGGCCAGCGCGCCGGCCAGCAGCAGCACGAAGATCCACCTGTGTTTGCTCATGGTTCCTCCCTCCGATCCCGAATCATCGGCCGAAAACGGCCTGGAGGGAACCCGCGCGGGACGATCAGGGGACCGTGGCGGCCGCGGCGATCTCGTTGATCTCGCGGTTCTCGAGGATCGGCCGCGGCGCGCCCTCGCGGGCCACGTGGAGCATCGCCTTGCCCACGGCGACGGTGTTGGTCACGTAGCCGGGGAAGACCGCCCGCCACACGACGTACAGCGGGCTCATCACGGTGTACAGCGCCTGGTACAGCGCGGTCTTGGAGCGGACCCCGCGCATCGGCTGGATGAACGCCGGGCGGAACAGGTAGGTGGCGGCGAACGGCAGCTCCTGCAGGTGGTTCTCGGTCTTGCCCTTGATCCGCGCCCACATCGTCCGGCCCTGCTCCGAGCTGTCGGTGCCGGCGCCGGAGACGTAGATGAAGGTCATCTCCGGGTTGCGCTCGGCCAGCGTGCGCGCGGCCGCCATCGTCAGGTCGTAGGTCAGGCGGTGGTACCGCTCCTCGGCCATGCCCGCCGAGGACACGCCGAGGCAGAAGAAGCAGGCGTCGAAGCCCTCGAGCTGGTCGGCGACGTCGCCGTACTCGAAGAAGTCGTCGTGCAGCACCTCGTCGAGCCTGGCGTGCTCCACGCCGCAGGGCGTGCGGCCGATCACGCGGACCGCCTCCACGCCCGGGTCGTCGAGGGCCTCGAGCAGCACGCCCTTGCCCACCATCCCGCTGGCGCCGAACATCAGGATCTTCATCGCTCCGCCCTCCACCACGCCTCCTGCGGGACCGCCTCGCCGACGACGAAGCCCTGCCCGACCCGCGGCGTAGCGACGTGGATCGCCGGGTCCTGCGCCGCCGCGAGCAGCCGCTCGACCGGCTCGGTCCAGGGGTGCAGCGACAGGTTGAACTTGGCCCAGTGGATCGGCATCAGCAGCGCGCCGCGCAGGTCGCGGTGGGCCGCCGCGGTCTGCTCCGGCATCATGTGGATGAAGGCCCAGCCCTCGTTGTAGGCGCCGCACTCCAGCATCGTCAGGTCGAACGGGCCGAGGCGCTCGCCGATCTCGGCGAACCCCTCCCAGTAGCCGCTGTCGCCGCCGAAGTAGACCCGGTGGTGCGGGCCGTGGATCGCCCAGGCGCCCCACAGCGTCTCGAACCCGTCCAGCGCGCTGCGCCCCGAGAAGTGGCGGGTCGGCGCCAGCGTCATCGTCAGCGGCCCCAGCGTGGCCTGCTCCCACCAGTCGAGCTCGACGATCCGCTCCGGCTCGACGCCCCAGCGCTCCAGGTGCGCGCCGACGCCGAGCGGCGCGAAGAACGCGCCGACGCGGTCCTTCAGCGCGCGGATCGCGGCGTACTCCAGGTGGTCGTAGTGGTCGTGGGATATCAGCACCGCGTCCAGCGCCGGCAGCGCGGCGACGGTGATCGGCAGCGGGTCGAAGAACCGCCTGGGCCCCGCCACTCCGGGCACCGGCCCGACCCGCCGGCCGAACACCGGGTCGGTGATCAGCAGCAGGCCGTCGATCTCGAGCAGCGCCGAGCTGTGGCCGAGCCAGTGGACCCGCAGGGCGACGTCGCCAGCGCGGCCGAGGATCGCCGGGTCCACGGTCTCGGGGGGGACGGGGGAGCTCGGCACCCGCTCCGACCCGGGCAGGAAGAACTCGGCCATCGCCCGCAGCGACGTGCCGCCGTCGGTGCCGCGCATCGACGTCGGCACCGGGTTGCGGAACTTGCCACCCCGCCAGTTCGGCGAGGCCTCGATCCGCTCCCGGCGGGGGCCCGTCGGCCGCCCCCCCAGCCGGGGCGCCACCGCCGCGTAGGCGGCGGCGCCGGCGAGGGACGTCAGGGCCACGGCGGCGAGGGTCTGCTCCATCGGTGCCTCAGCTGGCCGCCTGCTCGGCGGCGCGCTCGAACGCGTAGCGGACGCCGGTCAGCTCCTCGGATACCTCCCACAGGCGCCGGGCCACGGCCTCGTCCTTGGAGGCGTCGTTGGAGTCGACGCGGGCCGGCCAGCCCCGCATCTCCGACAACAGGCCCTTGGGGCCATAGTACCCACCGCCCTCGACATCGCCAGCGGTGGCGGCGTACAGGGTCGGCAGCGCCCCCTGCCAGGCCTTCATCGCCAGCAGCGGGTTGAGCATCTCGAACACGCCCGCGTGGCGCTGCAGGTTGGTGGCGGTCCAGCCGGGGTGGGCCGCCACGGCCTGGGTCTCGACCCCCGCCGCGGCAAGCCGGCGATGCAGCTCGTAGGTGAACAGCAGGTTGGCCAGCTTGCTCTGGCCATACGCCGGCGTCGGCTTGTAGGTCTTGTGCTCCCACTGCAGGTCTTCGAGGTCGATCCCGCCCCAGCGGTGGGCCATGCTCGACACGGTCACGACCCGCGACCCCGGCGTGGCGACCAGGAGACCCAGCAGCCGCCCGGTGAGCGCGAAGTGGCCCAGGTGGTTGGTCCCGAACTGCAGCTCGAAGCCGTCGGCGGTCTTGGACTCGGGCGGCATCATCACGCCCGCGTTGTTGATCAGCAGGTCCAGGCGCGTGGAGCGCGCGCGGAAGGCGTCGGCGAACGCCTCGATCGACGCCAGGTCGGCCAGGTCGAGGGCCATCACCTCGACGGTGCCGGCCGGATCGCCGCCACGGATGTCCTCGGCGGCCGCCTCGCCCTTGTCCACGCTGCGCACGGCCAGGACCACGGTGGCGCCCTTGTTCGCGAGCTGCCGCGCGGCCTCGAGCCCGATGCCGCTGTTGGAGCCGGTCACGATCGCGACGCGGCCGGTCTGGTCGTCCATCTGCTCATGGGTCCACTTGCTCATCTCGTCCTCCGTCCGCCCCGGGCCGGGCGTTGCGTTAGAAACCATTGGTCACTTAGATAAGTAACCGTCGGTAGGTTGTCAACGACCCGGCGCGAGAAACGATTCAAATACCTGTAATCATGGGGAAGTAATCATCGTATCGAGTTGACACTCAGCGAGCTGAACTCTATATAAGTAACCACTGGTTTGATGGAGAGGAGGCCGATGGCCTGGCAACGCGCCCGCAGCCCCGAGCAGAAGCAGCAGCGCCGCGCGGCGATCTTCGACGCGGCGGCGACCCTGCTCGAGCGCGACGGGCTCGATCGTGCCAGCCTCAACGCCATCGCCCGCGAGGCGGGTCTGTCCAAGGCCAACCTGTATCGCTACTTCGAGAGCCGCGAGGCGATCTTCCTGGAGCTGGTGCTCGAGGACTACGCCGAGTGGGTCGGCGCCGTGGAGCGGGCCCTGGCACCGCTGGCCGCGTCCGACGACGAGCAGGCGGTGGCCGCGGCGCTGGTGGAGACCCTGGTCCAGCGCCCACGGCTGTGCAACCTGGCGTCGTCGCTCTCGACGGTGCTGGAGCACAACGTCTCGCTGGACGTGGTGGTCGCGTTCAAGACGCGGATGATCGAGATCGCGCTGCGGCTGGGCAACGCCGTGCAGGTCGCGATGCCGGGCCTGTCGCTCGAGGCCACGCGGCAGTTCCTGTTCGTGGCCCAGTTCCTGGTGGCCGGGATGTGGCCCTCGGCCAACCCGCCGCCGGCGGTGGCCGAGGCGCTGCGGCGCCCCGAGCTCCAGGTGGCCTGCGTCGACTTCCGCCGGGACCTCGAGGCCGCGCTGGTGGCCCAGCTCCGCGGCCTCCGCGGCTGACCGGCCCGCCTTGCCAGGCCACGGATCGGCCTTAGCTTGAGCCCGATGCCCACGCTGGACGACATCCTGGAGGACCTGGCGTTCCTGGACGACAACCTGGAGCGGTACCAGTACCTGATCGACCTGGGCAAGGCGCTCCCGGTGCTCCCCGACGAGCTGCGCGACGAGGCGTTCTTCGTCCGCGGCTGCACCTCGCAGGTCTGGCTGGTCCCCCGCGCCAGCGACGGCGATCCCCCACGCCTGGAGTTCCAGGGCGACGCCGACGCCCAGATCGTGCGGGGCCTGATCGCCCTGCTGCTGGCGGTCTACTCGGGCAAGACCGCCGAGCAGATCCTGGCGGTCGACGTGGCGGAGCTGATGGAGCGGCTGCAGCTGTCGCAGCACCTGACGCCGGGGCGTCAGAACGGGCTGCACGCGATGATCAACCGGATCCGGGCCTACGCGGAGCAGTTGACGAGCTAGGCGCCCCCGCGCTCGAGCATCGCCCGCGCGATCTCCCCGGCCAGCGCCTCGCCCACCACGGCGAAGTCCCCCTCCGAGGTGGCGAACAGCTCCTCGCCGCGGAACAGCCGCGCCCGGACGGCCAGCCGGCGCTCCGTGCGGCGCTCGATCCACGCCTCGACCTCGACCACCGCGCCGAGCGGCAGCATCCGCTTGAAGTGGGTGTGCAGCGACGCCGCGACCACCGGGGTCTCGGTGATCCAGCAGCACATCCCGGAGGCCTCGTCGAGCAGCGCCGCCATCGACCCGCCGTGGGCGTGCAGCGGCGGCCCCTCGCAGCCCGGCCCGAACCAGACCTTGCCGTGGAGCCGCTCGGGGTCCGCGGCGTCGCGGTAGTAGCGCAGCCGGTAGCGGGTCCCGTCCTCGTCGCCGGAGACGAACCGGCCCGGCTTGCCGTGGGGGAACGGCCACGGCCCCAGCGCGGTCCAGCCGGGCTCGGGGTCCAGCGCCGCGGGCCCCGGCCCACGCAGGGCTCGCATCGCGCTCAGTCCTCCTCCGCCGCGGACTTGAGGTACTTGAGGTACTTCTTGAGGCTCCCCTGGGTCAGGTCGTCCTCGATCCACTGGGGGATGTTGCGGCCGGTGTCCAGGTTGCTGACGTAGACGATGATCACGTGATCGTCGGTCTGGCCCGGGAACAGCGCGTAGTACCCCGCCGTCCAGGCGATGTCGTTGTCGAAGCTGTCGTCGATCTCGAACGCCAGCAGCCCGCCGCCCTCGTGCACGTCGCGGGTCACGGTCCACTGGATGTCCTGGGGGCCGACCTTCATCAGGTAGGTCACCACCAGCCGCCGCAGGTTGGGCCCCAGCCGCTTGTCGCTGACGATCGTGCAGTCCTTCATCGCCTTGGACGCGTTCTCGCTGTGGAACTCGCTGGTCAGGATGTCCCAGATCTCCTCTTCGGTGGTCTCGATCTCGACGATCCCGGTGGCGGTCGCGATGCTCGACTGGGGGTCCTCCTTGCTGGCGTAGACCACCACCTGGCCGGCGTGGATCTTCTCCAGCTGGTCCTCGCTGAGCGTGGGGAACTCGGGCTTGGTCGCGATCGGCTCGGCGGCGGCGGTGGCCGCGATGCCGATCGCGAGGAGCAGGGTGATCAGGGCTCGGGTCGTCATCGGGCGTGCGGCTCCTCTTCGGCCGCTCCGGCTGGGCGGCGTCGGGTTGGACCCCGCGCACCGGTGGCCCATTCATGCTGCCACAACCGGGCGCCTCGTGGGGACGAGGCCCCGCATGTCTCCGGTTCGACACGACTTTTTCGGTTGACAGCGCCCGGATTGTTCGACCACGATTTCGCTCGACAGGCTGAATCGACCCCGAATCGCGGGCGAACCGAGGCGCCGCGGACCGTGGGTCGGGCCACAGCGAGCCCAGGATTTCGGTGTTTTGGAGAGACGGGTCCGGGGGGATTGGGCCCACCGCGCTTCACGCTTCCGACTTCCCGACGAGAGAAGGTGTTTCCCCCCCCGGATCGGTCCGGGGGCTTGAACCTGCCGGTCCCGCCCGAGAACAGGCGACGGTTCATCAGAGACAAGCTCGGGCAAGGCAAGAGGATCGAGAGAGAGATGAAGAAGATCTACGTGGGCAACATGCCGTGGTCGATGGGGGACGACGAGCTCAGCGAGCTGTTCGAGCCCTTCGGCAATGTGGTCTCCGCGACCATCATCACCGATCGCGAGACCGGTCGCTCCCGGGGCTTCGGCTTCGTGGAGATGGCGGTCGACGACGAGGCGATGCAGGCCATCGAGGCCCTCAACGGCACCCAGGCCGGTGGGCGGACCCTGACGGTCAACGAGGCGCGCCCGCGCACGCCCCGCGGCGGCGGCGGTGGCGGCGGCGGCCGCGGCGGGTACGGGGGTGGTGGCGGCGGCCGGCGCGACCGCTGGTAGCGCTCCCCGATCGGGTCCCCAGGACCGGATCCTGCTCTCGTGACGACGCCCCCGCCAGCCCATGCCGGCGGGGGCGTCTGCGTTCTCGGGGGGGCTGCGCGGCGGGGCTACCGGACCCGCACCCGGCGCAGCAGCAGGCCCAGTAGCAACAGCGCGGCCAGCGGGGCGCTGCGCGACGGGCCGCCGTCGAGGCGACAGCTGCAGTCCCCGTTGTCGTCGTCGTCGTCGTCGCCGCCGCTGTCGTCGTCGCCGCTGTCGTCGTCGCCGCCGTCGTCGTCACCGCTGTCGTCGTCGCCGCTGTCGTCGTCGCCG
>CAZOYV010000124.1:0-23246 GCA_964584075.1 uncultured Rickettsiales bacterium
GGGACTCAGCAGCGTGATTGGAGGTCCGAAATGCCCCCTCTCGGAGGATGCGCCCCGGGCGGCGTGTGCGCCAGCGTGAACGCCAGCTCGTCGAGGCCGCGGGGGTCCGGCAGATCGATCAGCAGCGCCGCGAGCTCGTCCTGCTCGTCGTCGTCGAGCTGCATCAGCGTGGCGCGCAGGTCGCCCTGCAGCCAGGTGGGGGCCAGCGCCACCGCCTCGAGGGCCAGCTCGGTGCAGGCGTAGGCCGGCTCGACCAGCGTCAGCACGTCCATCGGCCCCGGGGTGGTGTCGTCGTCGCCGGGGTCGGGCTCCCCCTCGGGGCAGCCCCCCGCGGCCCACAGCAGCCCGCCTGCGATCGCCACGATGATCCAGCTTCGGTGCATCTCGCCCGTCCTCTCTCCGCGTGCTCAACGTACCGCGCGGCGGCGTCCGACGGAAGGGCCGATCCGGGTGATCCCGGAGCCCCACGGGTCTGCTAGGCTTGCACCACGTCGACAGGAGGGCCCCCACCCCATGCGCATCGGGATCGTCAGGGAGACCAAGGTCGGGGAGGGCCGCGTGCCCCTCACCCCGGCGGCGGCGCGGGACCTGATCCAGGGCGGCCACGAGGTGCTCGTCGAGCGCTTCGCCGGTGACCACGCCCGGTTCCACGACGACGAGTACGCCGAGGCCGGCGCGATCGTGCTCGAGGACACCGCGGAGGTCTGGGCCCGGGCGGAGCTACTGCTCAAGGTCAAGGAGCCGCAGCCGGCGGAGTACGACCTGCTCCACCCCGGGCTGACGCTGTTCGCCTACCTGCACGTGGCGGGCAACCGCGCCCTGGCACGCAAGCTGATCGAGCACGAGGTGACCGGGATCGCGTTCGAGGCGGTGGCGCTCGAGGACGAGACGCGGCCGATCCTCGAGCCGATGCTCGAGATCGCCGGCACGATGGGGATGATCCACGCCCTGCACTACAGCTGCAGCACCTTCGGCGGCCAGGGCAACCTGCCCGGCGGCGTGGCGGGGATCGCGCCGATGCGGGTGCGCATCTTCGGGGCCAACCCGATGTCCATCGCCGCCGCGCGGGCGGCGCTGGGGCTCAACGCCGACGTGATGATCCTCGACCCCGAGCTGTCGCGCCTGCGGCGGGTCAAGGAGCTGATCCCGGCGGTCCAGACCAAGGTCGCGCACAGCAAGGCGGTGGCCTACGCCTGCACCGAGGCGGACATCGTGTTCAACACGCTGCCGTGGCCGGCGGGCCGCACCGATCACCTGCTGACCCGCGGGCACGTGCGCCTGATGCGGCCCCGGTCGCTGCTGGTCGACCTGGCCTCGGACGACCCGGGTGCCGTGGAGACGTCGCGCCCCACCACCTGGGACGACCCGACCTACGACGACGAGGGCATCACGCACTTCTGCATCCCCAACGTCCCGTCGTCGGTGGCGCGCTCGTCGACGCGCGTGCTCACCAGCGCGGTGCTGCCCTTCGTGCAGCAGATCGCCCGGCTGGGGACCAACGGCGCGCTGCGCATCGACCCGACGCTGCGGCGCGGGCTGGTGACGATCCAGGGTCAGGTCGTCGATCCCGCCACCGCGGACTGGCTCGGCGTCGTCCCGGTGCGGCCGGAGATGGTGCTCGGGCTGGAGCGGTGAGCCGATGGACCTCGCGACGCTGGCGCTGCTCGCCGTGGTCGCCCAGCCGACGCTGGAGCTGCCGTGGGCCTGCGGGGACTCGTACTCCTGCACCCAGGGCCACAACGGCGGCAGCCACACCGGCTACGGGGCCTGGGCCTGGGACTTCGGCCTCCCGGTGGGCACCGAGGTGTGGGCCGCCGCCGACGGCACCGTCGCGCACCTCAAGATGGACTCCAACACCGGCGGCTGCGACTCGGCCTACGCCAACGACGGCAACTACGTCGTGGTCGACCACGGCGACGGCACCGCGGCGCTGTACCTGCACATGGCCCAGTGGTCGTCCAACCTGTCGGTCGGCCAGTTCGTCTATGCCGGCGAGGCCGTGGCCGAGATCGGCCTGACCGGCTGGGTCTGCGGCGCCCACCTGCACTTCCAGGTCCAGAGCAGCTGCGGTTCGTGGTGGTGCCAGTCGATGCCCGCGCAGTTCTACACCTACGGCGACCCGGGGCTCGGGGACTGGCTGACCAGCGAGAACTGCGGGTCCCCGCCGGTGTGCAGCGCCGTGCTGTCCGGCGGCGAGACGCTGATCAGCGAGGACGACGGCGCCTGCTTCCTGCGGGCCAGCCAGTGGTGGTGGGACACCGCCGAGGGGCACGACGGCCACCACTACTACACCTACGCCACGGACGAGCCCTACGAGGAGACCACGGGAGATTGGGTCTTCGGGGTCGACACCCCCGGGGACTACGAGGTGCTGGTGTACATCCCCGACACCGACGCCGACTCGCAGCTGGCGACGTACCAGATCCACCACGCGGGCGGTGTGTCGCCGGCGACGCTGGACCAGTCGACGCAGAAGGGCTGGCAGAGCCTCGGCGTGTTCGCCTTCGACGGCTCCGGCGACCAGAGGATCCACCTGGGCGACAACACCGGCGAGGACTACGACACGCTGATGCGCAAGCTGGCCTACGACGCGGTCAAGCTGACCTGGGTGCCCCCCGGGGACGACGACGCTGGCGACGACGACGCATCCGACGATGACAGCGGTGACGACGACACGATCGGGGACGACGACGCCGGCGACGACGACGGCGGTGGGGACGACGACGCCAGCGACGACGACGCCACCGACGACGACGAGGCCGACGACGACGGACCGCCCGGCCCGCCGGGGAGTCCCCCGGACAGCCAGGCCGGGGCGTGCTCCTGCCGCGCCGACGGTGATCCGCGGCCCGGGGCCGCGGCGCTGGCGTTGCTGGCCCTCGCCGCGCTGGCCCGCAGGCGTCGCTGACCCGCCGCGTGATCGCGCCCCGGGGCTGCTACACTCGCCCGCATGCTCACCGCCGATCTGCACATCCACAGCATCCGGTCCCTGTGCGGGACGATGTCCCCCGGCGAGATCGTCGCCGAGGCCCGCCGCCGCGGGCTGCGCGCCGTGGCGATCACCGACCACGGCCTGGCGATGCAGGTGCCGCGGTTCTACCTGTACGTGCTGTGCCACCGCTTCCCGTCCGAGGTCGACGGGGTGCGGGTCTACAAGGGCATCGAGCTGAACGTCCTCGACGCCGACGGGACCCTCGACGACCCGGTGGAGCTGCGCGCCGCGTTCGACTACGTCGCCGTCGGCCACCACCCCGCCGAGGGGCTGCTGCCCAGCCGCGGCCGAGAGGCCAACACCGACGCGATGCTGCGCGTGCTGCAGCGACACCCCTGGATCGACGCGATCGTGCACCCGACCCAGCGCTCCCACCCGGTGGACTTCGGGCGGCTGCTGCCGGCGATGGCCGGGGCCGGAGTGGCGTTCGAGGTCAACGAGTGGAACCACCGGTTCGGCAAGGCCGATCCCGAGCACACCGCCGAGGTGCTGCGCGAGGCGGTGGCGCTCGGCGTGCCGGTGGTGACCAACTCCGACGCCCACGTGTTCAGCGAGATCGGCTGCGACGAGGCGATCCGCGACGTGCTCCGGCGCGCCGGGGTCGATCCCGCGCTGCCGCTCAACGCCGACCCCGATCGGCTCGAGGCCTGGATCCAGGGGCGCCGCGAGCGCCGCGGCGAGGCCGTCCGGCGGCAGCGGGGCGCGCGCGCTAGGTGACCTCGATCCGCGCGAACATCACCGACGCGGCGGTGATCATCGCCGCGCAGAACCCGCCGAGCACGCCGAACGACAGCAGCGGCGACAGCGTCCCGGCGTCGATCAGCGCGCCGCGCAGCAGGTCGACGCCGTACAGCAGCGGGTCGGCGTAGCAGATCGGCTGGGCCCAGCCCGGCAGGTTGTCCACCGGGAACATCGCGCCGGAGAGGAAGAACACCGGGAACACGACGAAGTTCATGATCAGCGAGAACCCCTGGAAGTCGTCCAGCACGCTGGCGAACACCACGCCGAGGCTGACGAACGAGGCGGAGATCAGCAGCATCGCCGCCAGCGCCTGCAGCAGCGCCAGCGGGGAGACCAGCAGATCGACGCCCAGGATCGTGGCGCCGACCGCGACCATCAGGCCCTGCAGCAGGGCCAGCGTCATCCCGCCGGCCAGGCGCCCCAGCACGATCGACAGCCGGCTGACCGGGGTGACCATGATCTCGCGCAGGAACCCGAACTGGCGGTCCCACAGCACGTGCAGGCCGGAGAACACCGAGCCCATCAGCAGCGTCATCCCGATCATCCCGGGGGCCAGGTAGGTCAGGTAGTCGCCGTCGGGGGTCACGCCGAACGCGGTGCCGCGCAGCCCCATCCCGAGGAACCCGAGGAACAGCAGCGGCATCACCAGCGAGCCGACGATCCGGCTGGGGGCGCGGGCGGTGCGCAGCATGTCGCGGACCCACATCACGTAGACCGCCTGCAGGTCGATCCACCTGCGCCGCACCACGGTGGTGCCGTCGAGGCCGCCGGGGTGGGGCGCCGCGGCCATCAGCGCCTCCGCTGGGCGCGGGACACCGCCCAGGCGTCGCCGCCGGCGTCGTCCCGCATCTGGCGGCCGGTGAAGTGCAGGAACACGTCCTCCAGGGTCGGACGGCGGAACTGCAGCGAGCGGATCGCGCCGCCGGCGCCGCGCACCGCGTCGACCAGGTCGGGGACGTGGCGCTCGGCCTCGGCCAGCGCCAGGTCGAGGTGCCCGTCGCGGACCGCGACGCGGGACACGAACGGCAGCGCCTGGAGTGCCTCGTGCGCCGCCTCGCCGCCGCGCTCGTCGTCGACCTCGAGCCGCACCGCGTCCCCGCCGAGGCTGGCCTTGAGGGCGTCGGGCGTGTCACAGGCGACGATCCGGCCCTTGTCGACGATCGCGATCCGGCCGCACAGCGCGTCGGCCTCGTCCATGTAGTGGGTGGTCAGGATCATCGTGACCCCGACCCGCTCGCGCAGATCGGCGAGGTAGTCCCAGATCTGGCGGCGGGTCTGGGCGTCGAGCCCCAGCGTCGGCTCGTCGAGGAACAGCAGCGGCGGTGCGTGCATCAGGCCGCGGGCGATCTCCAGCCGGCGCTTCATCCCGCCGCTGTACTTCTCGACGCGGACGCGGGCCTTGTCCGAGAGATCGACGAGCCGCAGCACCTCGTCGGTGCGCTCGCGGCGCAGCCGCCGCGGCATGCCGTACAGCCGCCCGTGGAAGTCCAGGTTCTCCCGGCCGGTGAGCTTGTCGTCGAGCGAGAACTCCTGGAACACGATCCCGATCCGCCGCCGCACCTCGGCCCGCGCGCGGACCACGTCGTGGCCCCACACCCGGGCGGTCCCGGACGTCGGCTTGCGCAGGGTCGAGAGGATCCCCAGCGTGGTGGTCTTGCCCGCGCCGTTGGGGCCGAGCATCCCGAACAGCTCGCCGCGATCGATGCGCAGCGAGATGCCGTCGACCGCGACCACCTCCTTGTAGCGCTTGACGAGGTGGTCGATATCGACGGCGGGGACTTCGCTCACGCTCCGTACTCGTCCTTCAGCGCGCCGGCCACGAGGTCGTCGGCGGCGGCCGCAGGCAGCGTCACCTGCAACCTCTCCTCCGTAGTCATGGCCTGCCGCGCCGTCCAGAGCGCGCCGTCGTTTCCGGCCCACGCGCGCCGCGCGATGCCGTTGTTGACGTCCCAGTGGAGCATCATCGCCAGCCGCCGGTCGGCGTCGTCGCTGCCGTCGAGGACCATCCCGAAGCCGCCGTTGACCACCTCGCCCCAGCCGACCCCGCCGCCGTTGTGCAGGCTGACCCAGGTGGCGCCGCGGAAGCCGTCGCCGATCACGTTCTGCACCGCCATGTCGGCGCAGAACATCGAGCCGTCGTGGATGTTGGCGGTCTCGCGGAACGGCGAGTCGGTGCCCGAGGTGTCGTGGTGGTCGCGGCCGAGCACGACCGGCGCGGTGAGGTCGCCGCGGCGGATCGCGTCGTTGAACGCCCGCGCCACGGCGATCCGCCCCGCGGCGTCGCTGTACAGGATCCGCGCCTGGGAGCCGACCACCAGCTGGTTGGGGCCGGCCTGCTCGATCCAGCGCTGGTTGTCGCGCAGCTGCTGCGCGATCTCGGGGGGCGCGCGGTCGGCCATCGCGCGCAGCACGCCGGCGGCGAGGCCGTCGGTGAGCGCCAGGTCGTCGGGGTCGCCGCTGGTGCAGACCCAGCGGAACGGCCCGAACCCGTAGTCGAAGCACATCGGGCCCATGATGTCCTCGACGTAGGACGGGTAGCTGAAGCGGCCGTCGGGGGTCCGCTCGATGGCGGCGCCGGCGCGGTGCGCCTCGAGCAGGAACGCGTTGCCGTAGTCCCAGAAGCTCATCCCGCGGCCGGCCAGCGTGTTGATCGCGTCCACCTGGCGACGCAGCGACTCCTGGACCGCGGTCTTGAACCCGTCGGGGTCCTCGACCATCCGCTCGTTGGCCTGCTCGACGCTCATCCCGGCGGGGTAGTAGCCGCCGGTGAACGGCAGGTGCAGCGAGGTCTGGTCGGAGCCGAGCTCCACCGGGTGGCCCTCGGCGGCCAGCCGCTCCCACAGGTCGACGACGTTGCCCAGGTAGGCCAGCGCCACCGCCTCGCGGCCGGCGCGGGCGCGGTCGATGCGCAGCAGCAGCCTGTCCAGATCGGACTCGACCTCGGTGACCCAGCCCTGGTCGTGGCGCCGCCGGACCGCCTTGGGGTTGACCTCGGCGATCACGCCGATCGCGCCGGTGATCGTGGTCGCCTTGCCCTGGGCCCCGCTCATCCCGCCGAGGCCCGAGGTGACGAACAGCTTGCCGCCGAGGTCGTCGACCCCCAGGTAGCGGCGCGCGGCGTTGAGCAGCGTGATCGTCGTGCCGTGGACGATCCCCTGGGGCCCGATGTACATCCAGCTGCCCGCGGTCATCTGGCCGTACATCGTCACGCCCAGCGCCGCCATCTTGGTGTAGTCGTCCTGGCCGCTGTAGTTGGGCACCACCATCCCGTTGGTGATCACCGCCCGCGGGGCGTCGCGGTGGGACGGGAACAGCCCCAGCGGGTGGCCCGAGTACATCACCAGCGTCTGCTCCTCGGTCATCCGCGACAGGTACTGCATCGTCAGCCGGTACTGGGCCCAGTTCTGGAACACCGTGCCGTTGCCGCCGTAGGTGATCAGCTCGTGGGGGTGCTGCGCGACCTCGGGGTCGAGGTTGTTGGTGATCATCAGCATCATCGCCGCGGCCTGGCGGCAGCGCGCCGGGTACTCGTCCAGCGGCCGCGCGTGCATCGCGTAGGTCGGGCGGAAGCGGCGCATGTAGATCCGGCCGTCGGTGGCCAGCTCGTGGGCGAACTCCGGGGCCAGCCGGGCGTGCAGCGCCTCGGGGAAGTAGCGCAGCGCGTTGGCCAGCGCCCGGCGGCGCTCCTCGGGCGACAGCACCTGGGGGCGCGCGGGGGCGTGGTTGACGCCCTCGACCTCGGGGGGCATCGGGGGCAGCTGGGCCGGGATGCCGGCGGCGACCTGATCGCGGAACGAGTCGGACATCGGGGGACCTCCGTGGCGTTGCGGGGGAATGAAAGAGCACCGCGGCGGAGGCGTCAAGGGCGGCGGCGGCGCAGGAACGCCTCGGCGAGGCGATCCAGCGCGGCCTGCGCCCCGGCGAGCCCGGCGTCGTCGCCGGCCGCGGCGCGCCGGTGGGCCCGCCGGGAGGCCCCGGCGAGGGCCCGGACGTCGGGGTCCGCGGGGTCCAGCGCAGGCAGCGCCAGGCGGGCCACGTTGGTCTTGCCCAGCCAGCGCTTGCCCTGGCCCCGCCGGGCCTCGAGGAAGCGGCGCGCCACCGCGCTGCCCAGCAGCGCGCACAGGGCGTGGGCCTCGTCCGCGTCGTCGGTCGCGATGGCGTAGCAGGCGCCGTCGACCACCACCGGCTTGCCCGCCAGCGGCCCCTCCGCCGGGGGGGCGAGCACGGCGAAGGCGGGCGCCGGGGCCATCGAGCACCACGCGACGCGGTAGCGCCGCCAGCTGTACGGCCCGACGGCGAACTGGGCCGTGAACGGCCCACCGGCGAACACCGTCGAGCGGCGAGCCTCCAGCACCGGCCGGAACCGCTCCAGGTAGGCCCACGTCCGCGGCAGGCGCCGCCGCAGCTCGGCGGGGTCCCCGCCGCCGGCGCCGTCGTGGGGCACCAGCACCGCGGCGTGCCCCCGCGCACCCCAGGGGCGCAGGTGGCGGCACTTGACGTAGGGGAACAGGCGGTCGGGCTCGATCGTCGCCGTCACCTCCGAGACGCCGCCGCGGGTCCCTCGTCGCGGCCGGTTGCGCACCGACACCAGCGGCCCCGCGGTACCGGTGATCTCGAGGGCGAAGACGCCCTCGGCGTCGTGCTTCAGGCCGTGGCGGATCTCGGCCGCGTGGGCGCCGGCCCCCTCCAGCCAGGCGGTCGCCCGGTGGTCGGGGCCGACCACGTCCCAGGCCGCGCCCGGGTCGGCGGAGCGCGCCACGGCGTGCAGGACCTCGTCCCGCCCCGCGTCCCGGCGCGCCCGGCAGCGGACCCACGGGACCGGGAACCGCGTCGCCGATCCGCGGCGCGCGACCAGCACCACCGCGGGCTCCCGCGCGTCCTCGAAGATCGGCCCCAGCGCGGTCAGGTCCAGCACGCGGGTGACGCCCAGCGGATCGCGGTCCTCGCCCCCGCCCGCCAGGGTCCGGCGGCGGAACCCCGACCCCGCCACGTTGCCGAGCAGCCCCCGCTTGACCACCAGCGCCAGCACGCCCCCGGGCCGCAGGTGGCGCGCGGCGGTGGCCAGCGTGAAGGTGCTCAGCAGGTCGTCGTTGGCGTGCCCCAGCCGGGCCTCGAAGCCGGTGCGGTCGAAGACCGCGGCGCCGGTTGCCAGCGTGGCGCGGATCGCGTCGCGGTACCCCCGCGCCAGGGCGCTCCACGGCAGCCACGGGGGGTTGCCGACCAGCGCATCGGCGGTCCCGGGCAGGCCCGGATCGCCGTGGGCCACGCCCAGGACGCTGTCCGCCCAGCGGACCGGCGTGGGGGCGTCGCCGGTGGGCAGCAGCCCCCGGCGGTGCAGGTCGAGCGCCAGGTCCAGGCGGGCGAACAGCACGGCGAGAGGGTCGACGTCGACGCCGCGGACGTCCCGCAGCAGCCGCTCCACCGCTGCCGCGCCGCCGCCGCCGTCCAGGCGCGCCCGGCGCGCGGCGGCGAGGAACGACCCCGAGCCGCACCCGGGGTCCAGGATCCGTCCGCCGCGCACCACCGCCTCGTCCAACTCGGCCAGGGCCCGCTCGGCGAGCCAGGCCGGGGTGTGGAACGCGCCGGTGGCGCGCCGCAGGGCGCGGGGGACCTCCGCGTGGTAGCGGTGCAGCAGCGCGTCGGGGTCCGCGAGGTCCAGGCCGACGCCGTCGCCTCCCCCGCTCCCCGCCGCGAACGGCAGATCGGCCAGCGGCCGCAGCACGGTCGCCGGGCCGGCGCCGGCGAGGGACAGCGGGACGCCGGCGGCGCGGACCGCCGCGACCAGCCGCCCGGCCGCCACGGCGCAGCGGCGGTACGCCCCGCGGGGGTCGTCCGCGGCGACGTCCAGCAGCCCGCCCAGGGCGGCGCGCCAGCGCGGGTGGCGATCCTCGTCGGAGGACATCGGGTGCGGCCCGGGGGTGCCTGGCCGGGCCTCGCGGCTACTCGAAGCCCAGCGCCCAGATCAGCCGGGGCGCGTCGTCGGTGAGCTTGACGAACAGCCACAGGTCGGCGGGCTCGCCCTCGAGCTCGCTCTGGAACCGGGGCTTGGCCGAGACCTTGACCAGGCCGGCCTCGCGCAGGTGCTTGACGTGCCAGTTGGCGCCCTTGTCCAGCTCCGGGTCGGTCAACCGCTCGGCGGTGGCCTCGAGGCGCGCGCGGGGCACCGGCCAGCGCTCCTCGCCGTCCGCCGCGTACACGCCGTGGGCCAGGCCGCCGTGGGCCAGCAGGTCGATGCGGTCCGCGGGGCTGATCGAGACCAGCACCGCCGCGGCCCGCAGGTAGGTCGGCTCCTCGCTCTGGTCCCGCGTGCGCTGCATCAGGGACCGCAGGTACGGGCGGCGCTCCTCGTCGCTGCGCAGGTAGGCCTCGGCGATGTGCGCCAGGGTCGCCATCGTCTCCTCGGTGGCCGGGTTCTCGGGGTCCCAGCGCTCGGCGAACTCCGGTGCGGTGTACAGCGCCAGGAAGTCCTCGCGGAACGAGGCCGCCATGGGCGGGGCGTCGGCGTCCAGCGCCGGCGGTGGGTCGCCCTGGAGGTGGGCCCTGAGCCCGTCCAGGCAGTGCACGATCAGGGAGACAGCTTGCTCGGACATCTCAGTCCACCTCGGTGATCTCGTCGTCCTCGTCGATCTCGTCGGCGTCGTGCGTCGAGAAGATCGCGTGGAGCCGGTTGAGGATCGCCCGCTCCTCGTCCCCCACGCGGTGGAAGTAGCCGAAGATCCCGTTGCCCATCTCCGCCACCGCCACGCAGCACTCCTCGAGGTTGTTCACCGCCTGCTCGCGCTGCTCCTCGGGCAGGTGCTCGAGCATCGTGTGGGCCACCTGGTCGCACGCGTCGAACACCGCGTCGGAGGGCTTGCGCCGCAGCCAGCGTTCGAACAGCTCCGCGGCGTGGGTCCCCTCCCGCAGCCCGCGCGCCGCGGCCAGCTCGCGGAGCAGCGCCTCCTCCCGGGGCTTGATCTCCTGGTCGGCCCACGCGACCTGCAGCAGCGGCACCAGGTGGACGAGGTTGACCGAGTCCTGGTCGAGGCCGAGGTCGACCAGCACCGTCAGCGCGTCGTCGCTCTCCTCGCCGGTGGCCTCCCGGATCTCCTCGAACTGCTCCCGGCGGTCGACGATCTTCTTCAGCTCGCGCTTCTGGTCCTGGTTCATGCGGAAGAACTGGTAGGACTTGCGGGCCTGGATGCGGTACTTCGGTCGAGTGCTCATCGCCGGTCTCCTCGCAGCGCAACTGCTCTACCAGGATGGCGGGTGGGTTGCAACGGGCGTTGCAGGATCAGCGCAGCGGGTCCTGGAACCACTCGATGGGCGGCTCGATGCACTCCCCCCCCGGCAGCTCCAGCGGCTCGATGGTGTGCGTCGCGATGCCCCACTCGTAGCCGGGGACCCCGCTGTACAGCGCGACCATCCCCGACAGCGAGCGGATCACGCCGGCGGCGTCCTCCTCGGCGTGGAACATCATCTCCACCTGCAGGTCCCCGACGTAGTCCTCGAGCACGAACTCCAGCGAGGACAACCCGATCCCGCCGTCGATCCGCTCGATCCGGGAGGTCAGCGCGATCGGCCAGTCGGTGAGGAACTCGTAGTACAGGTCCGGGGGAAAGCCGTCGACCCACGCCAGGTACAGCGAGAAGTAGGGCTCGCCGAGGATCTCGCGGAACCCGGCGCAGGCGTAGATCACGAACGTCGAGTCCGCCTCCATCGAGCCGTCGCCCGGGTCGAGCACGTACGTCACGTCGGTCTGGCCGCAGTAGATGCACTCGTCCATCGCGGCGCTGCGCGGCGGCGCGGGCTCGGCCAGCTCCACCGCGGGGCAGGTCCGCAGCGCCCCGGCCCGCACGGTGCCGGCCCAGGCGTTGTCCCCGTCCCACACCATCCACTGCCGATCCCAGCCACGGGGTTCCTCGCAGCGCGCCGGCTCGAGGCCGAGGAACCCGAGGAACACGTCGAACGGCTCGGCGCGCTCGACGAAGTAGCAGTAGGTCGGCTCGCCCGCGGGGATCTCCTGCTCGAACAGCGGCCACCGCGAGTCGTACCCGTGGTCGTGCTGCAGCGGCGAGACGAGCACCTCCCGCGAGGTCTCGCAGACCAGCTCCAGCTCCCGGCCCGCGGGGTCCTCCCCCACCGGCGAGGCCGAGGTGTCGAGGAACCCGGCGAGGGTCGACTCGGCGGGAGGCTCGAGGCACCCGCCGGCCGCGATCAGCGCCAGCGCGAGCAGGACCGGGGGCCGCCGGGGAGGGCTCACCATCGTCCCACCACCCCCAGCGCCCAGCACTGCTCGCCCAGCGACAGCGTCAGCGTCGCCGTCGCGGGCGGAGCCGTCCGCCGCCGCGCCGGCGCGTTGGTGATCGCCACCGGCAGCCCGATGGCGGCCAGCACCCCGCCGCCGATCGCCATCCCGAAGCCGAACCGGTTGGCGTCGTAGGATCCCGGGTACGAGCCCTGGGCCGGGTGCTGCGCCCGCCCGGCGGCCACCCCCGCGACGACCAGCCCGACCGCCGCGGCGGCGCTCCCCGACACGACCAGCGCGATCCCGAAGCGGTGGGCCTGCTGGTGGCGATCGGGCGGCTCCCACAGCACCTCCAGCTCGTCGCTGGCCCGCACGTAGCGGTACAGCGTCTCGCCGGACGCGACCTGTACGGCGTCCGCCTCGTACTGGTCGGCGATCTCCGCGAGGCGCTGGCGCACCACCTCGTCGAACGAGGACGCGCCGGGACCGGCGAGCAGCGCGCCGGCCAGCCCCGCGTCGCTGGCCAGCACCAGCTGGTCGGCGAGCCCCGCGCGGAACTGGAACGTCACGACCTGCCCGTCCCGGGCGCGGAACTGCAGGAAGTGCCAGCCACGGGGCAGCTCCAGCGGCGCGGTGGGGTCGATCGCGGCGCCGTCGACGTAGGCCTCGATCCGCTCGCCGCCGCCGGCCAGGACGCCCAGCGGGACCGGATCGGCGTGGTAGTGCTGCTCCATCGCCTGCAGGTAGACCTGGAACGCCTCGGGCGGATAGGTCGGGTCCCACTCGCGGTCCGGCTTGACCGCCAGCGCCTGCTGGAAGTCCCGGATCGCCTGGTCGGTGTCCCCCGAGTAGACCGCCAGCATCCCCCGGTAGAAGAACAGATCGGTGAGCGTCTCGGCCGGGATGATCTCGGCGGCGCAGCACAGCGCCGGCGTGGTGCGATCGAAGATCTCGCGGGAGCCGTCCAGCGCCAGGTCGTCCAGCGCCAGCTCGGCCTCGCGCAGCAGCCGCGCCACCGCCGCGGCCGGCATCGGCTCGTGCTCGCAGCGCACCCGGTCGGAGCCGCCGTACAGCCGCACGGGGATCAGCGCGCCGTCGGACAGCTCCTCGACGGAGACCCACCGATCGATCGGCGCCCGGGCCCGGCTGCGGACCCGCTGCTCGAGGGCGGGGTCGGGCTCGCCGGGCCCATGGATCACGACATCACCTGCGCGCGCAGGCAAGCCGGGGACGATCCAGAGGACCGCGGAGAGCAGGGTCGACAGCCGGGTCATGCTCCTCCAGTGTACCGTCAATGCGGCCACCGCTCGCCCCGCCCCTGCGTGGATCGACACCCCAGCCGCCCCGGGCGGCAAGGCACCGTCGTGCAGGCCGCTTGAAATCCGCTGCCGGGTCCGGTCGAATGATCGCTCTTCCGGAAGGAGTCACCCATGCTCGGAGTGCTCGCGTACGGCGGGTTCGTGCCCCGCTATCGACTCGATCGCAAGGCCATCGTGCAGGCGATGGGCTGGTTCAACCCGGCGACCTACGGCCTGGCCCGCGGCAGCAAGGCGGTCGCCAGCCACGACGAGGACGCCGTCACGCTGGCGGTGGCCGCCGCGATCGACTGCCTCGGCGAGCTCGACCGGGGCTGCCTCGACGCGGTCTTCCTCGGCTCCACCACGCTGCCGTTCCAGCTGCGCCAGGGCGCCGCGATGGTCGCCGCGGCGCTCGACCTCGGCGAGGGGGTCCGCAGCGTCGACCTGACCGACTGCCACCGCGCCGGGACCTCGGCCCTGCTCGCGGCGTTCGACGCCACCGCGGCGGGAAGCTCGGCCAGCGCGCTGGCCGTGGCCGCCGACTGCCGGATCGCCAAGGCCGGCTCCCCCGAGGAGCACCTGTTCGGCGACGGCGCCGCCGCGATGCTGATCGGCGACGGCACGCCCCTGGCCACGCTGCTGGGGACCCACAGCGAGAGCTTCGACTTCATCGACGGCTACCGCGCGGACGGCGCCGCCCAGCAGCGCGGCTGGGAGGAGCGCTGGATCCGCGACGAGGGCTTCGCCAAGCTCGTCCCGCGGGCGATCCAGGCGTTCCTGGCCAAGACCGGCACCGCGATCGCCGACTACGACCGCGTCGTCTACCCGTGCCGGTTCGTCCGCGACCACGCCAGGATCGGCCAGATCCTGGGAGCCGCCCCCGAGGCCCTGCAGGACCCGCTGATGGGCGCCATCGGCGACACCGGTGCGGCCCACGGGCTGCTGATGCTGGCCGCCGCGCTGGACCAGGCCCGGCCGGGCGAGAAGATCCTCGTCGCCGCGTTCGGCAGCGGGGTCGACGTGCTCGCGCTGGAGGTCACGCACCACATCGAGGCCGCCCGCGGCGCCGGCATCGCGGGGCAGCTGGCGCGCCAGGTCGATCTGGGCAGCTACGAGAAGTACGGCACCTTCCGGGAGCTGACCGACGCCGAGTTCGGCATCCGCGGCGAGCTCCAGGCCCCCACCGCGCTGAGCGTGCTGTGGCGCGACCACCGCCGCGTGCTCGGGCTGGTGGGGTCCCGCTGCACCGCGTGCGGCACGCCCCAGTATCCGGCGCAGAACATCTGCGCCAACCCCGAGTGCCGCGCGGTGGAGCAGGCCGAGCCGTACCGGTTCTCGGACCGCAGCGGCACGATCTTCACGTTCACCGGCGACCACCTGGCGTTCAGCGTCGAGCCGCCGCAGATCTACGGGATCGTCGACCCCGACGGCGGGGGGCGGCTGTTCGTCGACTTCACCGACTGCACGCTGGCCGATCTCCAGGTCGGTGCCCCGGTGCGGATGATGCTGCGGCGCAAGTACCACGACCGCCAGCGCCAGTTCCACGGGTACTTCTGGAAGGCGGTCCCGGCCGCCCCGACCAGCGGAGAGGAGCGGACCGATGGCTGAGGGCATCCGCGACAAGGTGGCGATCGTCGGGATGGGCTGCACCCACTTCGGCGAGCTGTGGGACAAGTCGGCCAACGACCTGATGGTCGAGGCGTTCACCGAGGCCCTCGCCGACGCCGGGATCGACCGCGACCAGATCGGCGCGGCGTGGCTGGCCAACTGCTTCGACGAGGTCAACCTGGGCAAGAGCGCGATCCCGCTGTCGATCGCGCTGAAGCTGCCCTACATCCCGGTCAGCCGCGTCGAGAACTTCTGCGCGTCGGGCACCGAGGCGTTCCGCGGGGCGTGCTACGCCGTGGCCTCGGGCGCCTGCGACTTCGCGCTGGCGATGGGGGTCGAGAAGCTCAAGGACACCGGCTACGGCGGGCTGCCCGACTTCGGCCAGTCGCTGGGCACCAGCAACCGGCTGAACTTCCCCAACATGACCGCCCCGGGGGCCTTCGCGATGATGGCCACCCGCTACTTCGCCCGCTACGGGCTGAGCCGCGAGGAGGGCAAGACGATCCTGGCCCACGTCTCGGCCAAGAGCCACGCCAACGGGGCGCTCAACCCCAAGGCCCACCTGCGCAAGGCCGTGCCGGTCGAGCGGATCCTCAAGGCCCCGATCGTCGCCGACCCGCTGGGGCTGTTCGACTGCTGCGGCGTCAGCGACGGGGCCGCCTGCGCGATCGTCACGACCCCGGAGATCGCCGCCGAGCTGCGGGACGACGCGGTGTACGTCAAGGCGCTGCAGATCGCGGTGACGTCGGGCGAGGAGATGCTGCTGCCCGGCCGCTGGGACGGCACCTACGTCGAGACCACGCGCCAGGCGCGCAGGCGGGCCTACGCCGAGGCCGGGATCACGGCGCCCCGCGAGCAGCTGTCGATGCTGGAGCTGCACGACTGCTTCTCGATCACGGAGCTGGTGACCTTCGAGGACCTCGGCATCTCCGAGCAGGGCGAGGCGGGCCGCGACGTGCTGGACGGGTTCTACAACCTGGACGGCCCGATCCCGTGCCAGTCCGACGGCGGGCTGAAGTGCTTCGGCCACCCCATCGGCGCGTCCGGGATCCGGATGATCTACGAGGTCTACCAGCAGCTCGAGGGCCGCGCCGGCGAGCGCCAGCTCGGGGACCCCCGCCTGGGCCTGACCCACAACCTGGGCGGCTTCCCGATCATGAGCGTCTGCTCCATCGGGATCTTCGGGAAGAAGGACGCTTGATCGAGCTTTCTTCAGGCTACACCTGAATTCTCGTCGGTCTCTCCCGCGCGCCCGTCCATCCCGGCTCGCAGCGCCAGCGCGATCACGGCCCACGTCGCGAGCTGATCGAGCACCTCGACGGTCATCGACAGCATCACGACGAAGACCATCGTCGCCAGCGCGCCGACCACGAGGGGACGGCCCCGCCGCCGCACCAGCCGCCGGGCCAACCACAGGATCGCGACCCAGAGCACCACCGCGGCGGGCAGGCCCAGCTCGGCCGCCACGCGCAGCAGCTCGTTGTGTGGATTGCGCGACGGCTTGGTCGGCAGCGGTGGATCGGCCTTCAGCCGCTGGACGTCGTAGTGCTCGCGGACGTTGCCCAGCCCCACCCCGCGCAGCGGGTGCTCGCGGATGATGCGCCACGTCAGCGTCCACATCACCGTGCGCCCGCTCGTGGCGTGGTAGGCCGACTCGAAGGTGCGGTCCACGCGCCGCGCGGTCCCGGGGTCCCAGGCGCCCAGCGCGAGGCCCAGCGCCAGCGGCACGAACACCAGCGCGGCGCCGGCAGCGGCGATCCGGCGGGCTCCAGCGCGGCGCCCGCCGGCGACGGCGAGCACCACGAGCGCCACCGCGAGCGCGACCCATGCGCCGCGGCACGCCAGGAACGTCAGCGGCAGGCCGGCCAGCAGCGCCCCGACCCACAGCGCCACGCGCCAGACCGTCCGGCGCTCGTGGAGCAGGGCCGTCAGCAGCGCCAGCAACCCGGCGCCCTGCATCAGCGAGACCATCGCGGCGGACGCGCCCCCCCACAGGTAGCGCTCGGCGAGCCCGGAGCGGATCGTGAGCGCGGCGTAGCCGGGGTAGTCGACGAGCAGGAAGATCCCTTGCACCGCTGCGGTGGCGCCGATCGCCAGCGCGATCGGCCGCGGTCCGCGGCGGCCCAGGACGTCGGCGATCAGCACGGCGAGCAGCAGCGACTGGGCCCAGCGCCTCAGGTGCCACCACGACGCCTCGCCGACCTGGCCCGGCAGCGAGATCAGCGCCAGCGCGAGCAGCGCGGCGAACGCCCAGGTCACCGGGGAGATCCTGGGCAGGCGGCGCTGGCGCAGCCACCCGACCACCGCGCCCAGCAGGGCCGCCGCCGCCAGGCAGCGCGGGACCGACCAGCTGGAGCCGGTGGTGAGCAGCATCGCGCTGTACGGGGTGGTCCCGATCAGCAGCGCCAGCCCCACCGCCGGCCGCGCAGCGGCGATCGCCAGCATCCCGGCGAACGGCACCGCCGCGGCCCAGCGCCACCCGGCCCCGCCCCAGCTCCACGGGATCAGCGCCAGCCCGCCCAGGGCGGTGGCCGCCACCAGCGCCAGGGCGACGGAGTCCACCGGCACCCCCAGGATCGCTCGCCTCATCGCTCCTTCTCGGTGCGCTCCGCGCCCCGGTCGGGCGCGCCCCGTCACTCGCTCCCGTCCGACACCCCCGCGGCCCGCTCCTGCAGGACCCGCTCGACCCGCTCGACCATCCGGAACCGCTTGCCGTCGCGGTCCAGCCCGAGGAACACCATCGTCATCCGCTCCCCGGTGGCGGCGTCGGCCACCACCGCGAGGCAGTAGCCCGACAGCCGAGTGTACCCGGTCTTGGCGGCGTGGACGGTCCAGAACGGGTCCCACAGCACGCGGTTCGTCGCGCCGCTGACCACCGCCTCCGGGAGCTCGGGGGGGTGGGCCTCGGCGGCCTTGCGGCGGCACGCGGCGGTGATCGCGGGGTACTCCGCCGCGGCCTCGACCAGCCGCGCCACGTCCGCGGCGGTGGAGCTGTTCCAGTCGTCCAGCCCCGTGGGGTCGACGAACTCGCTGTCCACCATCCCCAGCTCCGCGGCCTTGTCGTTCATCCGCTCGACGAACACGCCCAGCGGGACGCCGCTCTCCTCCACCGCGGTGGTCATCGCGATGTTGTCCGAGGCGACCAGCGCGAACTGCAGCATCTCGGCCGGCGTCACGGTCAGCCCGACCGCCCACGGCGTCTTCCAGCCGAACGGGGTCAGCATGTGCTGCTCGCCCAGGGTCACCGGACGGTCCCAGGCGGGCTCGAGGTCGAGCAGGACCATCGCGCTGATCAGCTTGGTGATGCTGGCGATCGGACGCGGGAGATCCGCCTGGTGCTCGAACCACACCTCGCCGGTGTCGCTGTCGCGCACCAGCATGTAGGGCGCCTCGGGGGGGCTGGCTGCCCACGCGGGTGACGCCAGCGAGGCGGACAGGAGGCCAACGGCGAGAATAAGGCGAGACAACGAAAGACTATATATTACAGGACGTTATCATTCGTAATTCTTCAGATACTCGAAGTACTCCGAGTCCGTCGAGAGGATCAACGTGTCCCCTTCCTGCATCGTCTGGGGGTACGACTCCAGCGTCCGCAGGAACTGGTAGAAGTCGGCGTCGCGGCTGAACGCCTCGGCATAGATCCGGGTGGCCTCGGCGTCCGCGTCGCCGCGGATCTCCTGGGCCTGCTTGTAGGCCTCCGAGGTGATCTTCTTGAGCTCGCGCTCCCGCTCGCCGGCGATCTTCTCCGCCGACTCGCGCCCCTGGGAGCGGTACAGCTCGGCGATCCGCTGGCGCTCCGAGATCATCCGCTCGTAGACGTCCTGGCGGACCTGCTCGACGTAGTTGATGCGCTTGATCTGCACGTCGAGCAGCTCGATGCCGTACTTCTCCAGCGTCTGCGGCGCAGCCTTCTCGTGGATCCGCGAGGCCAGCTCGCGGCGCCCGACCTCCACGTCGGTGATCTCCTCGGCCTGCCGGTAGCCCTCGGACTCGATGTACATCTCGCGGTTGGTGTCGCGCACCACCTCGATCAGGTTCTCGCTGGAGACGTAGTCGCGGGTGGCGCCGTCGATGATGTCGTCGAGGCGCGCCTGGGCGCCCCGCTCGTTCTGCACCGACTCGTAGAACAGCAGCGCGTCGGCGACCCGCCAGCGGGCGAAGGTGTCCACGTAGATGTAGCGCTTGTCCTTGGTCGGGATCTCGGACGGGTAGCCGTCCCACTCGAGGATCCAGTCGGGGATCCGCACCACGCGCCAGAAGAACG
This sequence comes from uncultured Rickettsiales bacterium, assembly GCA_964584075.1. Taxonomy (GTDB): domain Bacteria; phylum Myxococcota_A; class UBA796; order UBA9615; family CAYRNR01; genus CAZOYV01. The sequence goes on from CAZOYV010000124.1 coordinate 19,131, forward strand.
GGCCCTTGAACTTCAGTCCGGGCTCGTCCACCTGGTCCACGGCCTTGCCGGCGAAGGTGATGATCACGGTCTCGCGCTCGTCGACGGTGTAGATCGAGCTCCGCAGCAGGATCCCGACGAGGATCACGACGACGACGACGATGGCGGTCCGGGTGGCGTTCATCACTTGCCTCCCTTCCTCGACTGCGCCGCGGCGCCGGCCTGGATCTCCATCATCGGCAGCAGGTCCTCGATGTTGTCGTCGATGATCACCTTGCCGCCGATGCGCGGCATCACGTCGTTCATCGTCTCGAGGTACATCCGCCGCCTCGTGATGTCCGGGGCCTTGCGGTACTCCTCGTACAGCGCCTCGAAGCGGGCGGCGTCGCCGAGGGCGCGGTTGACGCGGTCGGTGGCGTAGCCCTCGGCCTCGGCGATCTGGCGCTGGGCCTTCCCCTGGGCCTCGGGGATCGCCTTGTTGTAGGCCTGCAGCGCCTCGTTCTTCATCCGGTCCCGCTCCTGCTCGGCCTCGTTGACCTCGTTGAACGAGGCCTTCACCGGGTCGGGCGGGTTGACGTCCTGGAGCTGCACCGTGACGACGTAGATCCCCGTCTCGTACCGGTCGAGCGCGTCCTGGAGCTCCTCCTGGATCACCACCGCGATCTCGGAGCGGCCCTCGGTGATCACCTCGGTCACCGAGCGGTCGCCGACGATCCGCGTGGTGACCGCCTCGCTCAGGTCGCGGAACGTCTCCTCGACGTTGCGGACGTGGAACACGTACAGGTAGGGGTCCTTGATCTTGTACTGGACCACCCACTCCACGTCCGCGATGTTCAGATCACCGGTGAGCATCAACGACTCGTCGCTGTAGTCGCGAGTGCTGTACTCGCTCTTGACCCCGGCGTCGACGGTGCGGAACCCGAACTCCTCCTTGATCACGCGCTCGACGGGTACGCGGGTGACGCGCTCGACGCCGAACGGGATCCGGAACTGCAGCCCCGGCTCGGCCGTGCGCGTGTAGGCGCCGAAGCGCTGCACCAGGGCCACCGAGTCCTGCGGCACCGAGTAGAACGAGGTCAGGACGCCGTAGATCACGATCAGCGCGACCAGCGGCCCCCAGACGTAGGCCGGCCTGAACTCGAAGTTGAGGCTCTTGCCGGTGTTGAGGATGCGCACGTTGACCGGCCGGCCGTGACCGTTCCCGCCGTCCCCGCCGTTGTCTCCGGGCATGGTTCCCTCCCAGGGTTGGAAAGAACCGCAAGCATAGGGTCTCTGGGCGTCCGGTCAAGCGGCGCGATCCGATGAGGCGCGCGTGCTATCATGCCGCGGCCTCGTGGAGGAGCCGATGATCGATCCCCGCGCCCGAGCCGTCACCCTGGACCTGATGGAGACCATCTCGGCGAGCCCCACTGCCTCTCACGCGGTGCAGGTCACCCGCGAGCGGCTGCTCGCCGCAGGGTTCCGCGAGATCGCCGAGCAGGACCGCTGGGAGCTGTCCGAGGGCGACCGCTTCCTCGTCGTGCGCAACGACACCGCGCTCGTCGCGGGGCAGGTCGGGACTCGCCCGCCGTGGGAGGAGGGCTTCCGGCTGATCGGGGCCCACACCGACTCCCCCGGGTTCCGCGTCAAAGCGAACGGGCGCCTGCAGCAGGAGGGGTACCGGCTGCTGGGTGTCGAGGTCTACGGCGGTCCGCTGCTGGCGACCTGGGCCGACCGCGATCTGGGCATCGCCGGCCGCCTGCTGGTGCGGGGCGACGGCGGCGGCGTCGAGACCCGGCTGGTCCACGTGGCGCGGCCGCTGTGCCGCATCGCGCTGCCGGCGATCCACCTCGACCGCGAGGTCAACGACAAGGGCCTGGTGCTCGACCGCCAGAAGCACCTGCCGCCGATCTACGGCATGGTCCTGGGCGACGACGACCCGCTCGACGCGATCCTGGCCGACGCCGCCGGCTGCGAGCCCGACGCGATCCTCGGCTCGACCCTGGAGCTGGTCGACCTGCAGCCCGGGACCCTCGCCGGTGCCGCCGACGAGTTCTACTTCACCGGGCGGATCGACAACCTGGCCGGCTGCCACGCCGGCATCGAGGCGCTGGTGGGGCACACCTCGCCGGGGGCCGCGACCCGCGTGGTCGCGCTGTTCCACTCCGAGGAGGTCGGCTCCTCGACCGCCGAGGGCGCGGGCTCCAACTTCCTCGGCGCCACCCTGGAGCGGCTGTGCACCCGCAGCGACCGCCCTCGCGAGGACTACCTGCGAGCGATGGCGCGCTCGGTGCTGGCCTCGGTGGATGGCGCCCACGCCGTGCACCCCAGCCGCGCCGATCGCCACGAACCGCAGCACAAGCCGCTGCTCAACGGCGGCCCGGTGATCAAGATCAACGCGATGGAGCGCTACGCCACCACGCTGCACACCGACGCCCACCTGGCGGCCTGCGCCGAGCGCGCGGGCGTCCCGCTGCAGCGCTACGTCCACCGCACCGACCTGCCGTGCGGATCGACGATCGGGCCGATCTCGGCCACCGGCCTGGGGGTCGCCACGGTGGACCTCGGGGTCGCGATGATCTCGATGCACTCGATCCGCGAGATGGGCGGGACCGCGGACCAGGACCACATGATCCGCCTGCTCCGGGAGCACCTCGACGCATGACCCCGACGCGAGCCGCCCAGGGACTGACCACCGCCCTGTGCCTCGCGCTCGCGACGCCGGCCCTCGCCCTCGACGTCGACCGCCTCGACCCCGACACCATCGCCGCGCTGACCGCCGCCGGCCCGCTGGTGGTGCTCGCCGGGGACGACGACGGGCGGCTGACGATGGCCATCGCGGTGATCGTCGTCGACGGCCCGCCGGACGCGGTCTGGGACGCGCTGGCGGACTTCGAGTCCTACCCGGAGTGGATGCCGCAGACCCGCGCCACCGAGGTCGAGCGGGGTGACGACGCGGTGACGGTGGGCTATACCCTGCAATTCGAACTGGTCATCAGCAAGAAGGTCCGGTACACCCTCGAGTTCCATGATCGCGGCGACCATCGCATGGAGTATCGACTCGTCGACGGGGACGTGTCCCGCAACGAGGGGTACTGGGAGGTCCGCCCGCACGGCGACCGGAGCATCCTGTACTACGCGAACTACTACGACTACGCGTCCATGCGGATGCTGCGCCCGTTCCTCCAGCAGCAGCCGTCGCTGGAGCTGGCGCTCGGCGCCAGCGGCGTCGCCGTGGTGGCCCGCGCCGTCAAGAAGCGCGTGGAGGATTCATGAGCTTTCAGGAAGACATGCTGGAGCTGTCCAAGATGGCCCAGGACGAGGTCCGCATCGGCGAGCTGCTGCGCGTGCTGCAGAAGGGGCCGGTGGAGCTCCAGCAGAAGACCCGGGAGCGCGACGAGGCCCAGGCTGCGCTCGAGGAGGCCGAGCGCCTCCACGAGGAGGCGCGGACGGCCCACGGTCAGGCCGAGAAGGACCTCGCCACGACCCGGCAGCGGCTGGCGCAGTCCCGCGAGAACGCCAAGCGCATCACCACCGAGACTCAGATGGAGGCCAGCAAGGTCGAGATCGCCTCGCTGGAGCGGCGCCAGCGGGAGTTCGAGGACCAGCTGGTCCAGACGATGGAGCAGTCCGAGGAGCTCGAGCAGCGCATCGCGGAGCTGAAGGCCACGCTGGACAGCACGGCGGCCGAGCTGACCCGGCTCGAGGCCGAGACCCCCAAGCTGATGGGCGAGGCCAAGAGCGAGGCCCAGCAGCTGGCGCTGACGCGGCAGAGGCGGCTGGAGACGATGGACCCGGTCCTGCGCCGCCAGTACAACGTCGCGGCCAAGATCCCGGGCACCAACCCGATGACGACCGTGATCGACAAGGTCTGCCAGACCTGCCGCAACCTGGTCCCGCCCCAGTACCTGGTGGAGACGCAGCAGGAGCGCACGATCCACGTCTGCCCGCGCTGCAGCCGCTTCATCGGCAAGGTGCTGTGGTCGCCGGACGACGACGACTGAGATCGTTGCCCCCTGCTCTCCCCGGGGGTACCGTACACCTCGGCCGGTGCAGTGATCCGGGTGGTCGCCGGCCGCGGCGCGAGTCGCGGCGGGAGGAAAGTCCGGGCTCCGCAGGGCAGGGTGCCGGGTAACACCCGGTCGGGGCGACCCGAAG
>CAZOYV010000125.1:0-23237 GCA_964584075.1 uncultured Rickettsiales bacterium
GCCAGCCGCAGCGCCATCAGCAGGAACCCCAGCGGCATGATGCACTGCACGACCCACACCGGGATCCCCCCGGCGAGGGTCTCGGCGCTGGCGCGCATCGCCAGCACGAAGTCGAGGCTGGCGTAGGCCAGCAGCCCGGTGACCGCGGTGGCCACCGCCGCGGTGAAGCCGCCCACGACGTTCTTCCACGGGCCCCGCAGCTTCAGCAGCGTGCCGGTGGAGAGCGACAGGTGGCGGCTGGCGCGGGCCGCCAGCGTGGCGCCGACGAAGGCGATCCACAGGTTGAGGCTCTGGACGTAGAGGCTGATCCCGGCCAGGCTCTCGCCGGCGATCCAGCGCACCAGCACGCCGATCACGGGCAGCACCACCATCGCCGCCAGGATCGCGATCGCGATCCCGCCCTCGACGCGCCACAGGGCGCGCATCACGGGGTGCCTGGGCTCGTCGGGGAGCGCTTCCCCTGCTTCCATCCCGGTGGCCCCCTCAGTGGCTCGCGCGGTACTCCTCGACCAGCTCGATGGTGCGGTCCCACACGTCGGTGGGCACGATCTCGGTACGCATGTAGGGGTAGACCGCCTGCACCGTCTCGCGCCAGCGCTGCTCGGTGGCGTCGTCGACCTCGACGACGTTGAGCCCGTACTTCTGCATCACCGAGATCGCCTTCTTGTCCTGGCGGCGGATCTCCTCCTTGAGGCTGTCGCCGATCTCCCGCGCGGAGGTCATGAACGGCTCGTGGTACTCCGCGGGGATCTGGGTCCAGACGTCCTCGGTGATCACCGTGGCGCCCACCAGCGGCGCCCAGCCGAGGTCCATCATGTTGGGTGCCAGCGCGAACCACTGCGCCGACAGGGCGTACAGCGGGGTGTTGGGGAAGCCGTCGATCAGCCCGCTCTGCAGCGAGGGGATCATGTCCACCGAGGGCAGCACCACCGGGTTGAACCCGGCCTTCTTGAAGCCCTCCACCGCGCCGGGGTCGCCCTCCCAGGCCCAGACCTTGAGCTTGGCGGCGTCCTCGGGGGTCGTCATCGGGGTCTTGGTGAAGTAGTGGGCCCAGCCCGCGTCGCCCCAGTTGAGCACCACGTAGCCCTTGTCGGCGAGCCGCGCCTCCAGATCGGGGCACAGCCGCTCCTTGACGTAGTCGAGCTCCTCGTAGCTCTCGATCAGCATCGGGGTGTTGAGCACCTGCGGCGCCGGGTCGATGTCCATCAGCCCCAGGTTGGACAGCGCCGCGGCGTGGACCTGCCCGATGCGCATCTTGCGCACCATCGTGCCCTCGTTGCCGGCCACCCCGCCGGCGTAGATCTTGAGCGTGACCTTCCCGCCGGAGAGCTCCGCCCAGCGGTCCCCCATCTCGCGCAGGCCGTTGTACCAGGTGGTCCCCTCGGGGGCGAGGGTCGCCAGCTTGATCACCAGCGTGTCGCCGGCGTGGGCGGGCGCCGCCAGCAGCACGCCGAGGGTCAGGGTCAGGGTCCAGATCAGGCGTCGCATCAGGGCTCCTCGGGGGTGGGCGCCGCCGGCTCGTCGGGGAGCGGGGCCAGGGCCGGGTCGTCGGGGAGGGGGGCCAGGGCCGGGTCGTCCTCCAGCGTCAGGAACAGGTCGTCGACGTGCTGCAGCAGCCAGCGCGCCTTGCGCTGGGCGTACTCGTTGGCCAGGCGGTCGTCGGGGCGGGCCTCGACGTCCACGGCCAGCGCCTTGCCCAGCAGCTCCTCGAACTCGTCGCGGTCCTGGGCCTTGATCGTCAGCGCCGTGGCCAGCGAGACGTGGGGCGAGGCCTTGCCGCCACCGGACAGCTCCAGCGCCCGGGCGTAGTGCTCGCGGGCGCGCTCGGCGCCCCCGGGCATCGGCATCGACGGCTGCAGGCTGATCATCATCTCGTGCAGCGCGCCGTCCCCCCAGCCGGGGTCGAGCTCCAGGGCGCGCTCGAAGAACGCGGCGGCGATGGGCAGCTCTCCGATCAGCTCCGGGTCCTCCCTCGAGTTGGAGATCGCGGCCAGCCAGGACGCCCCGGTCCAGTACAGCAGCGGCACGTCCTCGACGGTCGTGACGGCCAGCGCCGCGTCGGTATTCGACCGCACCCGCGCCGAGAACCCCGGGTGGCGGATCTCCATCCCCATCAGCGCGTAGCGGTTGGCCCGCAGGTACAGCCGCGTGGCCCGCTCCAGCCCGGCGCGGTAGGCCTCGAAGTCGTCGTACTTCTGCTGCTCGGCGGGGAACTGGACCCACACCATCCCGTACTGGGTGAAGCTCGACGCCAGCGCCTGGTGGATCCCCACGTGGTCGGGGGCCTGGTCGCGGATCACCTCCATCAGCTTGAGGAACACCGGGACGGCGTCGCCGACCAGGTCGAGGTCCTCGTCCTGGGACAGCGCGCCGCCGGTGTCGCCGGCCAGCGTGTCGGCCAGCGTCTCGATCGCCATCTGCTTGACCGAGCAGCCGCCCAGCGCCGCGGTGGAGGTGATCAGCAGCAGCCCCAGCAGCGGGCTCCAACCTCGGGGAGAACAGGGATGTCGTGGCATGGCAACCTAGTGTTGCCACCGGACGCGGCGGGCGTCAAATCGCGCGGGAGGGGGGTCGGATCAGGGCGCGGCGACGCCCGTGCAGCCGTAGACCAGCGAGAAGTTGGTGTTCAGCATGTCGGTGTCGCCCATGCAGTCCGTGACCGTCAGCTGGAACACGTACTGGTGGGACGTCTGGGTGCCGTACACCGCGTGGGCGTCCTGCAGCTTGGCGGTCACGATCTCGGCCGCGGGGTCGTCGATCTGGGCCGGCTTGTAGTTGGCCCACAGCGGGTTGGCCGGGTCGTAGAGGTTCTCCCAGTGGAAGCTCAGCGGGTCGCCGTCGGCGTCGGTGCTGCCCGAGCCGTCGATCTGGATCTCCAGCTCCTCGCACTGCTGGCACCACCAGTTGCCGCCGTTGTTGGTGCACTCGGCGTTGTCCGCGTACCACGACTGGCCGCTGGCGTCGGCCACCGGGGCCTCGTTCTGGGGGCGGATCGTGACCACGATGTCGAACTGGTCGGGGACGCTCTCGCACTCGCCGTCGTTGACCGTCACCTGCACGGTGTAGGTGCCGGGGGAGTCGGCGAAGAACGTGGTCGTCTCCGCCGTGGGGTCGGCGAAGTCGGACTCGGTGATGCTGCTGCCGAACGGCGGCAGCAGGTGCCGCCAGGAGTACATCAGGGCGTCCCCGTCGGGGTCCGTCGACGCGCTCGCGTCGAGGTCGATGTCGGTGCAGCTGTACAGGCCGCCGCTGGCCTCGCCCGACGCCGTGGGACAGGCGTTGGTCGAGGAGACCTCCACCGAGGCGAAGTCCGGGACGCTGTCGGTGGTGCCGTTGTTGACCTGCAGCCCGATCAGGAACACGCCGGGGGCGTCGGGCTCGAAGCTGGCGCCGGCCTGGTCGGCGCTGGCGATGTCGGCGGTGGTCAGCGAGCTCTGTACGGGCGTCGCGACCATGTACCAGCTGTAGGTCAGCGTGCCGCCCAGGGGGTCGTGGCTGCCGCTGCCGTCGAGGTCCACGGTGTCGCCCTCGGTGGCCTGCTGATCGGCGCCGGCGTCGGCCACCGGGAGGCTGCCCTCGACGTCGGCCATCACGTGGACGAAGTCGCTCTGGCTGTCCAGCTCGCCGTCGCTGACCCGCAGGCGGATCACGTACAGCCCCTGCCGGTCGGGGACGAACACCGGCGCGAAGGCGTCCGCGCTGCCGTTGGGGGCGATGTCGTCGGCGACCAGCTCGCTGCCCTCGGGCACCGCCTCGACGGCCCAGTGGAAGGTCAGCTCGCTGTCCTCGTCGGGGTCGTAGCTGCCCGTGCCGTCGAGCGTGGTCTCGATCCCCACCGAGGTGCTGACGCTGTCGCCGGCGTCGGCCCACGGGGCGCTGTTGGTCGGGAGCTCGTCCTCGGTGGGGCAGCCCGCGGCCAGCAGCGTGGAGGCCAGGACGAGGGAGGCGAACGCGTGTGCGATGTGCCGTGTCATGTCCGTGCCTCCTAGTAGACCTGCCCGAAGCAGTAGAACGTGACCGTGACGTCGTCGGTGTCCCCGAAGGTCGGCCCCTGGCAGTCCTCCACGTCCAGCTGTACCAGCGTCACCGTGACCGTCTGGTTGTTGGGGGTGGTGTCCTGCGAGGGCAGCACGATCTCGGCCTGCTCGGCGTGCTCGCCGTTGATCGTCGCGGCGCCGCTGGTGATCGTCCAGGTGAAGTCCAGCTCGTCGTGGTCGGGGTCCAGCGAGCCCGACCCGTCCAGCAGCTCGGAGCGCTCGCCGCACGGGCTGCAGGTGTTGTTGGTGCAGAACGCGGTGGCGTAGATCGTGATGTCGCCGCCGCTGTCGGCGGTGGGCCCGCTGTTCGGCTCGTGGGGCACCGTCCGGATCGCGACGTAGTCCGGCAGGCTGTCCAGCTCGCCGTCGTTGACCACCAGCCGCAGGGTGTACAGCCCGACCTCGTCCCAGTCGAAGCTCGGCGTGCCGGTGTCGGCGTCCACCAGGTTGGCGGTGGAGACCGCGCTGCCGTTCGGCACCGAGACGACCTCCCAGGCGTAGGTCACGTCGGCCCCCTCGGGGTCGTAGCTGCCGCGCCCGTCGAGGGTGATCGTGTCGGGCGAGCAGGGGGTCAGCTCGTAGCTCTCGCCGGCGTTGGCCAGCGGCGGCTCGTTGTCGTCGACCGCCGAGACGGTCACGAAGTCCGGCGTGCTCCAGAACTCCCCGTCGTAGACCCGCAGCCGCAGCACGTACTGGCCGGCCACGTCGGGTACGATCGCGGCGTCGGGCGAGCCCTGGTTGAACAGGTCGTCCTCCTGGGTCAGCGCCGAGTCGGGCGGGACCAGATCGAACGCCCACTCGTACTCCAGCTCGGCCCCCTCGGGGTCCGTGCTCGCGCTGCCGTCGAGATCGGCGACCATGTCCACCGCGACGACCAGGTCCTCCCCGGCGTCGGCCACCGGCGGGGTGTTGGTCGAGCCGGCGACGACCCGGACGTAGTCCAGGTCCGAGCGATGCCCGTTCTCGTTCTCGACGTACAGCGTCACGCCGTACTGTCCGGGCGTGTCGGGGACGAAGCTGGTGGTCGCCGCCTCGGCGTTGCCGTTGCGCGAGAACGCGTCGTCGGTGATCGCGCTGGTCACCGGCTTGAACTCCAGCGACCAGTGGTAGGTCAGCGCCAGCCCCCCCGGGTCACTGCTCTCCTCGCCGTCGAGGCTGGCCTGCTCGCCCAGCTCGACGACGAGATCGGACCCCGCGTTGGCCGTCGGCGTGTTGCCGTCCTCCGCCGGGCACCCGTCGGCGCCGAGCAGCGACAGGGCCACGACGAGCCCCAGCAGTCGACCGAACTTTCGAAGCATCACGATCCTCCGCTGCCCGCCCGGCCCGGGGACGAGCCGGTCTCCAAGGGCGCTACTGCTAGATATCACACGGGTTTCCACGGCGGCAACACCCGCGGAATGCGCTACCATGGCCCTCGCGTCGGTGGCGAGGGGCCGTGGTGATGGGTGTGGCCAGGCGTGGCGCGCTGCTGTGGCTGCTGGTGACCCTGGCGGCGGTGCCGGCCCGCGCGGAGATCCCGGGACCGGTGGCGACCCGCTCGGCCCGCGCCGGCGAGCTCGACCTGCGGCTCGTGATCGGCACCGCGGTGGTGCTCGGCGAGCGGCGGCTGTTCTTCGGCCACGCGCGGGACCGCGTCGAGCTGCCGCACCTGCAGGCCGAGCTGTCGCTGCTCGGGCGGGTCGCCGTCGAGCTCGACTACGCCCTGTGGCTCGTCCGGCTGTTCGCCGACGCCAGCGATCGGGAGCCGCTGGCGAGCGGGTACGGCAGCGGCGATCTGCGGATACGCAGCCGGCTCGCAGTGCTGGTGGAGGGCCCGCGCCGGCCCGCGCTGGCGGTCCAGCTGGGGGCCAAGCTGCCCAACGCGTCGGCCCGGGACGGGTTCGGGACCGACGAGACCGACCTGGAGCTCGGCGTGCTGATCACCCGCGCGGTGGGGCCGCTGGACCTGCACGGGTCGGTGGCCCTGGGGGTCCTCGGCGATCCGACGCGCCGCGCCGCGCAGGACGACGTGCTGCTGCTGTCGGGGCTGGTCGTGATGCGCCCGATGCCCGGCCTGCGCTGGCTGCTGGATCTGTCGGCGATGGCCCCCTCGGCGCGCAACGAGGGGCGCGCGGTGCTGCGCGGCGGCGCCGGCGTACGGCTGCGGGGGATTGACCTCGCCGTCACCGCTGGCGTAGGTCTGTCGGCGCACTCACCCTGGTTCGTCGCCGGCCTCGACGTGGGCTACGACGGTCCGCTGCGCCGGCCCGGCGAGCGCTGAACCGGGGCACAGGGAGGCGGCCATGGGCGTCTTCGACTTCCTCTCCAAGGAGAAGCGCGATCAGCGCGCGTTCGACCGCAACGTGCGGAACCTGCTGCGCAAGACCCGCGCGCGGGACGAGCGGATGGACGAGCCGATCCACTTCCTCGCCGAGCTCGGCACCGACGAGGCCCTGCAGGCCCTGCTGCGGCGGTACGACGTCCAGATCCAGTCGGGCCCGATGGACGCCTTCGAGAAGGAGCTGATCCACGACCTGCTGGTGGAGAAGGGGCCCCGGGCGATCCCGCCGATCGTCCACCACCTGCAGGTCTCCGAGAACGTGACGTGGCCGATCCGCGCGCTGCGCGAGATCACGACCCAGGAGCAGGTGGTCGCCGCGATCCTCGAGGTCCTCGAGGTGGAGCTGGCCAAGGACAGCTTCAAGCCGGACAAGAAGGTGAGGCTGCTCGAGCTGCTCGAGGACCACGTCGACGAGCGCGTCGCGCCGGTGGCCGTGGCGGGCCTCAAGGACTTCGACGAGACCGTGCGCTACGGCGCCGTCGAGCTGCTGTTCACCCAGGGCGACGAGGCCGCCCGCGAGCCGCTGCTCGAGGCCCTCGTGGACCCCGAGGAGGACAGCCAGCGGATCCGCAAGCGGATCCTGCAGGGCTTCGTCGAGACCGGCTGGACGGTCAAGGGCTACCGCAAGAAGGTCGAGGAGCTGATCGACAAGGAGATGTGGATCGATCGCCAGGGCGTGATCAAGCAGAAGGGGGCCTGAGCGCCCTCCATCCTTCGCGCGCGAACCACCCCCCCATCACCGCCGCCGCGGCCGCCCGCCCGCGCCAGGCCCCACCGTAGCGCGTGGCCCGTGCCGCCCGCGCGAGCACCCGCGGATCGCCGTAGAACGCCGCGTGGCAGCGCCACAGCGCCCGCCGCAGCCGGCGCTCGGTCCACGGCGGGGCCAGCAGGGTGGGGCGCAGCCGCTCGGCGTCCGCGGGGTTGGTCACGGTGGTCTCGGCCAGCCAGCCGCGGCGCAGCGCCTCGCGGTGCAGGGGGGTGCCGGGGAACGGCACCAGCGTGCTGAACTGGACCCAGGTGGCGCCGATCTCGCGGCAGAACAGGGCGGTGGCGAGGGCGTCGGCGGGGTCCTCGCCGGGGATCCCGACCAGCACGTAGGCGATGGTCTCGATCCCCGCGGCGCGCGCGGCGGCGAACGCGGCCCGGACCTGCTCCGGGTCCTGACGCTTGCCCAGCCGCTGGAGGCTGCGCGGCCAGCGGGACTCGACCCCCATCGCCAGGGTGCGGCAGCCGGCGCGGTGCAGGTCGCGCAGCAGCGTGGCGTCGACCTCGTCGGGGCGCGCCTCGCACTTGAAGTGCAGGTCCAGCCCGCGGGCGCGGACCCCGTCGGCGATGGCCAGGGCGCGATCGCGGCGCAGGGTGAAGGAGTCGTCGAAGAACACCACGTAGCCGGCGCCGCGGGCCGCGATCTCGGACAGCTCGTCGAGGACGCGCGGGACCCCGTGCAGGCGGGCGACCGCGCCGGCGACGGTCTTGTCGCAGAACGTGCACGGCTGGGGGCAGCCGCGGCCGCTCATCAGCGTCGCCACGCCGGGGCGCGTGGCCGGGCCGTAGCGGTAGCGGCCGGGATCGATCAGGTCCCGGGCCGGCGGGGGCAGGCGGTCCAGCTCGCGGACCCGCGCCCGGCGGCGCGTGGGGCGCCCCCGGACCGCGACCCCGCGCGGCGGCGCCCCGCGGCGATCCCCGCCCAGCCAGGCCAGCAACGGGGCGATCGAGGTCTCGGCCTCGCCGACCACCAGGGCGTCGGCCTCGGGGAGCGCGTCGAGCACCGGGCCGGCGTGGCGCGAGGCGTGGGGCCCGCCCACGATCAGCGCGTCGGCGTGCGGCCGCAGCGCGCGGGCGGCGCGGCGCACCGCGGGGAACGTCGGGGTGAAGCCGCCCAGGCCGATCACCGCCGGGCGGAGGGCCCGGCAGCGGGCCGCGAGGGACTCCCAGCCGAGCCCCTCGGCCGGGGCGTCCACCACCGCCACGCGGTGCCCGGCGGCGCGGGCGGCGGCGGCGACGTACAGCAGGCCCAGCGGCGGGAGCCGGCCCAGGGCCGGCCCGGGGCGGTCGGGGGGGCGGACCAGCAGCAGCTCCGGCCGCGCCATCTACCAGCTGAGCTCCTCGATGCGCCGCTGGAGCACGGGGACGACCGGGTGGTCGGGGCGGATCCGGATCACCTCGCGGTAGTGGTGCAGCGCCATCTCCCGGTTGCGCAGCTCGTCGTAGTACAGGTGGCCGAGCCCCAGGTGCGCGACGAAGTCGTCGGGGTCGCAGATCACGACCACGTGCTGGTAGTTCCGGACCGCCGCGGCGAGGTCCCCGCGCAGGTACGCGGCGTTGGCCAGGTTGTTGTAGGCGGAGGTGTCGCAGACCCCCAGCGTCTCGGCCACGCGGATCGCCCGGCGCCACTCGGCCTCGGCGCCGTCGAGGTCCCCGCGGGTGGCCAGCACGAGCCCCAGGTTGTTGGCCGCGTCGTAGTACGCCGGTGCCAGCTCGAGGCAGTGCCGGTAGTGCTCCTCGGCGTCGGCGAGGCGGCCGTCGGCCATCGCGATGTCGCCGAGCTGGTACCAGATCTCGTGGGCGTCGGGGTTGATCTCCGCGGCGTGCTCCCACAGCGCCCGCTCGGTGCGCCACACCCGGGTGTAGGCCGCGGCCTGCAGCGCCAGCGGCACGGCCAGCGCGCCGACCAGCGCGGCGGCGATCCAGGGGCGCGTGCGCAGCCCGGGGAGCCACGCCAGCAGCACCACCGGCGCCATGCACCACGCCGTGGCCGGCAGGTAGGCGCGGTGCTCCGCCATCGTCTCGCGCAACGGGATCAGCGACGAGGTGGGCAGCAGCGCGACGCCCGACCACAGCACGACGAACGCCAGCGCCGGCTGGCGGCGCAGCAGATCGACGGCCAGGGCGCCCACCGCGATCCAGCCGAGCACGGCGGCGTACGTCGGCCACGCCAGCAGGCCGTCGGAGACCGGGTGGTGGTGGAACACCGACTGCCCCACCGGCCACACGAACAGCCCCACGTAGCGCCACACCACCTCGGCCTGGGTCCACAGGTTGATCCACGGCGAGCGGACGGCGTCCGGGGCCAGCAGGGCGCCGTAGTACGCCACGCGGAAGATCACCAGCCCCAGCGGCAGCGCGACGAACGGCAGGTACAGGCCGGGGACGGCGCGCAGCGCGGGGGCGACGCGCCCCCGGCGCCGCGTGCACAGCTCCCACAGCCACAGGCCGACCGGCAGGGTCACGACGATCTCCTTGGTCATCGCCCCCACCGCGAACAGCAGCCCCAGGGCGCCCCAGCGCAGCAGCGGCCCGCGGACCGGGGGGCCCTCCGGCAGCGGCCGGCGCAGCCACGGCCGCAGCGCGGCGGCGGCGCCTCCGGCGAGCAGCACCGCCACGCCGATCCCGACGGGCAGGGTGCGGCCCCCGCGGATCCCCCCCTCGCCGCCGGCCACCGCGGCGGCCACCGCGCCGAGCGCCAGCGCCGCCACGGCCAGCCCGGCGGTCGCGCTGACCCGCCTGGCCAGCTCGCGGAAGCGCTCCCGGAGCCCCTCCCGGTCCTGCTCGGCGCGCAGCAGGTCGTCGTGGATCAGCAGCGCCACCAGCACGACCAGCGTCGCCAGGCTGGCGCTGCGCCCGCTGACGTAGGTCACGCCCTCGACGAGCAGCGGGTGGGCCGCGAACAGTGACCCGGCCGACAGCGCGGCGGTCCGCCGGGGCCAGCCCTCGCGCAGCCCCGCGGGCCCGACCCGGGCGAACAGCCGCCCGGCGAGCACCACCACCAGCGCCGCGTTGGCCCCGTGGATCAGCAGGTTGACCACGTGGAACGGCGTCGTCTCGGGGCCGGTCAGGTTCCACTGCAGGGCGTAGGTCGCCAGCAGCACGAAGCGGAACGGGTTGTAGATCCACAGCTCGCGCCAGTGGCCCAGCCCCTGCATGTTGGGGTTGGTCAGGATCTCGACCTTGTCGTCGTAGACGAACGGGGCGTGCAGCCCCCCGGCGTGGGCCAGCGCCACGGCGGCGGCGAGGGCCAGCCCGACCAGCGCCGGCCACGCGCGCTGCAGGCTAGCGCCGCTCATCGCCCTGCAGCTCGTCCAGCTGCTTGCGCAGCAGCGCCAACTCCTGCGCGAGGTTCTTGATCCGGTCGGGCTGCTCCTGGCGCGTGGGGCGCCCCGTGAGCCACGCCCGCGACAGCTCCAGCACGGCCCGCGGGACGTAGGCCACCGGCGCCCAGCCGCGGTGCATCGACTTGCCCGCGACGCCGGGGAGCATCTCCACCGGGACCTCGCCGACGCGCAGGCCCTGGTGCACGGCGCGGACCAGCGTGTCGGCGTCGGGGAAGTCGAGCGGATAGTGGTCGCGGCGGTAGAACCGCAGGGTCCGGGCGTTGAGCGCCTGGAAGCCGCTGGTCGGATCGGTGACGCGGCGCCGCAGGATCGCCGAGGTCATCGCCGCGAACAGCCGGCTGCCGGCCCGTCGCGCCGGGGGCATCCGGTAACGCCCGCGGCCCAGGAAGCGGCTGCCGATCACGAGGTCGACGTCGCCCCGGTCGAGGCGCCGCAGCAGGTGGCGGATCTCGGACGGCCGGTGCTGCCCGTCCCCGTCCATCTGCACGACCCACTCGGCGTCCCGCCGCAGCGCGAACTTGTACCCGGTCTGCAGCGCGGCGCCGTACCCCATCTGGTAGGGGTGGGCGATGACCTCGGCCCCCGCGCGGCGGGCCTCGGCGGCCGTGCCGTCGCGGCTGCCGTCGTCGACCACCACCACGGCCGCGTCCGGGTGCAGGCGCCGCACGCCGCGAACCACGTCCCCGACCCGGCCCTGCTCGTCGAGGGCGGGGATCAGCACCATCCAGCGGCGGCGCTCGGCCCGCAGCGGGACGACGCTGGACGCGGTCGATGCGGTGTCCGGCGACGCCACGGCCCCTCCTACGCGGTACCGTTCTTGTACCCGCTGCGGGGGGCGTTGCCAAACCGGCTCCGCGCCAGCTCGTAGGCCTCCGCGGTGCGGGCCGCGACCTCGGGCCACGCGAAGTGGCGGGCGATGAAGGCCCGCCCGCGGCGCACCATCGCGTCCCCGGCGGCCGGGTCGGCGAGCAGCGTCTCGATCCGCTCGGCGAGGGTCACGGCGTCCCCGTAGGGCACCAGGAAGCCGGCCCCGGCGCGGGACACCAGCTCGCCGCAGCCGCAGTCGTCCCCGACCACCACGGGGGTCCCGCAGAGCAACCCCTCGAACGGGACGAGCCCGAAGATCTCGTGCTCGGAGGGGTAGACCAGCACGTCGGCGTCGGCCAGCGCCTCGAGGCGCTCGGGGCCGACCACCAGCCCGACGAAGTGGACGCGCTCGCGGAGCCCGAGCTCGTCGCGCAGGCGGCGCAGGGCGGGCCCCACCCCGGTCATGTCGTTGCCGGCGATCACCAGGTGGGCGTCGGCCGTGCGCCGGGCCGCGAACGCGCGGATCAGGTGGTCGACGCCCTTGCGCGGCGTCAGCTTGCCGAGGTACAGCACGACCCGGGCGTCGCCCAGGCGGTGGGCCGCGCGGAACGACCCCCGGGGGGGCGGTCGCTCGAACTCCTCGAGCTCGATGCCGTTGGGCACCAGCCGCAGCCGGTCCGCCGAGATCCCCGCCCGCCGCAGCTGGGCCACCTCGGCGCGCGAGACCGCCAGGAACAGCGCGCAGCGGTCCAGCACGCGGTCGCCCAGCAGCACGTCCCAGACCCGCTTGGCGACCGGCTTGCGCTCCAGGACCGGCAGCGTGCCGTTGGGTGTCATCACCACCGGGACCCCGGCCCGCGCGGCGGCCGCCACCGCCAGGTTCTCCAGCAGGTGGCGGTGTCCGTGGAGGTGGACGATGTCGTGGTCCCCGGCGTGGCGCCGCAGGTACGCCCCGGCGCCGGCCGGCAGGAACAGCTGGTGGCGGTAGGCCAGCCGGTTGCTCAGGTTGGGGAACCGCGCCACGCGGATGCCGTCCACCTCGGCGACGTGGCCGGCACCCCCGGCGCGGCCCTCGGCGGAGAGCGCGTCGGTGGTCACGACGGTGACGCGGTGGCCGTCCCGCACCTGCTGGCGGGCGAGGCCGTACACCAGCCGCGGGATCCCCCCGTAGGACCACGCGGGGTGAAAGTACGGCACGACGTGCAGGACCGCTTGGCGCACCCGGGTAGGGTGGGCGGAGCGCCGGCCGCTGTCAATCGCGCCCGCGGGGACGCGCGCGGCCCGGATGCGCATTGACGGAGCCTCCGGGCCACGCATATCATGCCGGCGGATCCAGGGCCCTGGCGCGGTCGGGGCCCCTCGAGGTGAGCCATGACCGTCCCGCGCCTCCTGCTGCTGTGCTCCGGTGTCCTGCTGTTGCTGGCGACCGGCTGCGAGACCTACACCTGCCGCTCGGCCTGCACGCGGATCTACGACGAGTGCGAGATGACGCCGGTGCGCGACTGCGACACCGCCGAGATCAGCACCGTCGACTGCAACGACGCCGCGGCCTGGCGCGAGCACCAGCGCGACGAGTGCATCCGCGACTGCGAGCGGGCGCTGTACACGCCGCACAAGGCATCCGAGGAGCAGGACGACGACCGGGTCGAGCTGCACGACGAGGACGACGCCGCGCGGTTCATCGACTGCGCCATCGAGCACGAGCTCGACAACTGCAAGGCGGACTACCCGATCGCCTGCCCGTGGGTCCGCTGGTGATCCGTCGTTCCCTGGGTCTCCTCCCCCTCTCCCTGCTGCTCGCCGCGACCCTCCCGGGGTGTCAGGCGACGTGCCGCAACGTGTGCGACAAGATCGTGGAGGAGTGCGAGCTGGGCTGGGACCCGCTGTTCGACAGCGAGGACTGCCGGATCCAGTGCGAGCAGCAGGAGGAGCACTACGAGGACGACCCCGACGCCACCGAGGCGTTCGAGGGCCACCTGGAGTGCCTGCTGGACACCACCTGTGACGATCTCGAGGCCGACCCCGAGGTATGCCGTGACGAGGAGATCTACATCTTCTGAGCGGTGGCTGGTCTGCCTCGCACCGTTGGCGCTCCTGAGCCTGCTGGCCGCCTGCGACCCCGCGGAGGCCCCGACGACCCAGCCCGCGGAGGACGCGGCCTGCCTCGAGGCCGAGGGCCTGCGCCGGCTGGGTGATCCGGACGGCGCGCTGGCCCGCGCCGAGGCGATCCTCGATGGAACCCCGGACTCGCTCTGTGCCCACCGCGCGATCCAGTCCGCGCTGCTCGATCTCGACCGCGCGGACGAGGCCCGGGCGCGGTACCTCGAGCTGCAGCGGCAGCACCCCCGGGACGCGGCGTACGCCTACCTCGCCGGACGGGCCGAGCTGCCCGACGCGGAGGCCGCGCGGCCGTGGTTCGAGCGGTGCGCCGAGCTGGACCCGGACAGCGCGTGGTGCACCATCGCGCTGGCCCGGCTCGAGGTGCTCGCCGGCGATCGCTTCGAGGCGCTCCAGATGCACCGGGCCGCGCTCGACGACGAGGAGCGGGACCCGGTGCAGGAGCTCGACCTGCAGCTCAGCGCCGGGTTCCTGTACCTCGATCTGCGGTTGCTGCGCGACGCCGAGCGTTCGTTCGCCGCGGTCCTCTCCGAGCGCCCGTGGGACCCGATGGCGCTGGGGGGGATGGGGCAGGTCCAGAGCTTGCTCGGGCGGGACCAGGAGGCGATCGAGACCCTCGAGCGGGCCGTCGCCGTGGACCCCAGCCGCACGGACCTGATCGGCTCGCTGGCGCTGGCGCGGTATGGCGTGGGGGACCTCGATGGCGCCTGGCGGGCGGTGACCCTGCAGCAGGAGATCGACGGCAGCGCGAGCCCACTGCTGGTCCGGCGGCTGGAGCGCGAGCTGGGCCGCAGCATGCCCGTCACGGTCGTCCTCGGCCCCTACTACCTGACCCACGAGGGGGCGGAGCGGAGCCCATGAGGGCGCGCCCGTCCGGGACGCGCGAGGACGCAGAGGGCGCCCGTCCGCGGTGCGGAGAGCGCGGAGGAGTGAGATGAGACCGCCCGCTCGGGTCTACACGTACTTCATCGATGCCGACGGCGACTGGTGGTGCGACGGCTGGCCGGTGGACGATCCCGACCTGCGTTCGGCCCTCTCCGCGGGGCTGTTCCGCGACGGCGGCGACACCTTCGTGCGCTGCGAGGACGAGGTCCACCCGGTGACCTACCAGATCGCGCCGCTGTACATGCAGAACGTGCAGCTGGACCTCGACGCCGCCGGGGCCCTTGCCGCGGTGCGGGTCCGGCTCCACGACGGCCGGGTCGAGCCGCTGCGCGCCGCCACGCTCCGGGTCGACGAGCGCGACCGGCTGTTCTGCGACGCCAGCGACGCCGGGCTGCCCGCGCTGTTCTTCCGGCCCGCGTACTACCGGCTGATGCAGCACCTCGAGCAGGACGGCGAGGGGTTCCACCTGACCATCGCCGGCCGCCGCTGGCCGATCCGCGCCGGGGCACGCGATCCGGGAAGGCCCGATCCGGCGCCCGTGTTATCTTGATGCCGACGACGCGCGTCTGGGAGAGAGAATGAACGTCCCCCGAGCGAACCCCGTGGTGCTCGCCGCGATCCCGCTGCTGTGCGGGATCGCCGGCTGCGATCTGGAACAGGACCTCCGCGGTCGGCTCGACCTCGCCGCCGAGGCGATGGCCGACGACGACACCCCGGACTACGTGGGCGAGATCGACCTGGCGTACGCCGACATCCAGCTCGACTGCTACGTCGACGTCGCCGAGGGCGACCCCGAGGGGGAGGGGACCTGGGAGTTCACGATCTTCTTCGAGGGCTGGGCCACCGACATGTGGGTCGAGATGACCGACCTCGGAGCGGACTACTGCGAGGGCTGGGACGACCAGACCGGTGACCCGTGCGCCACCGACGGCGAGGAGCGCCCGGGCTGGGACATGGTCCAGGACGACTACGGCTGGGACGCGGCCAGCGGGTTCTGGGACCAGTGGCTCCTGGACCTGCCGTACCACAGCGACGTCTGGCCGCCGGAGCTGGACGCCAGCTGGATTCCCTGCGAGATCGGCGCCGACCTCGCCGTGGACTTCTGTGGCTGCGACTACGCGACGGACAACTGCTACTGCACGCGCTACGAGGAGTACGAGTACGCCGGCGACGACGACGACAGCGCCGGCGACCTGCTCGACGCCTGCGAGTGCCGCGCCGACGGCGGCGGGGCCGTCCCGGGCACGGCCGCGCTGGCCCTGCTGGGCCTCGCCCTGCTGCATCGTCGCCGCTGAAGAGGACGAGCGTCCCCATTTTTTCTCCGACTGTGCCATCCTGCCCCTCCTGAAAACCAGAAACGATGGACCTGGAGGTTGGTCGATGAAGCTCTCGGATGTGGTGGTCGTCTCCGCCGTTCGTACCCCGATGGGTCGCTTCGGCGGCACCCTGCGCAACGTGCCCGCGTACGACCTCGGCGCCACGGCGATCCGCGCCGCGCGCGAGCGGATCGGTCTCGACGAGAAGGGCGTCGACGAGGTGATCTACGGCAGCTGCCGCCAGGCCGGCAACGGCCCCAACCCGGCCCGCACCGCCTCGGTCCGCGGCGGGCTCGACATCTCCGTGCCGGTGCAGACGATCAACATGGCGTGCCCCTCGGGGATGATCACCGTGATCCACGCCGCGCGGGCGCTCCAGATCGGGGACCTCGGCGTCGTGATGTGCGGCGGGATGGACAGCATGTCGACCATCCCGTACCTGCTCAAGAACGTGCGGTTCGAGGGCTTCAAGATGGGCGACCGCACGCTGGAGGACGGCTGGAGCGACTCCATCGACCCGCTGTGCGGCTTCGGCATGGGGATGACCGCCGAGAACCTGGTCGAGAAGTACGGCATCCCGCGCCAGGAGATGGACGAGTTCGCGGTGGGCAGCCACCAGAAGGCCCAGCAGGCCAGCGACAACGGCTGGTTCGACGAGGAGATCGTGCCCGTCGAGGTGCCCCCCGCCAGCAAGCGCGAAGAGGCGGTGACGTTCACCAAGGACGAGACGATCCGCGCCAACACCTCGGTGGAGAAGCTGGCCAGGCTGCCCGGCGTGTTCAAGAAGGGCGGCCAGGTCACCGCGGGCAACGCCTGCGGGATGAGCGACGGCGCCACGGCGCTGGTGGTCACGACCCGCGCCAGGGCCGAGGCCGAGGGCTGGCCGATCCAGTTCTCGATCCTGGGGCACGGCACCGCCGCGGTGGCCCCCGAGACGATGGGCGAGGGGCCCGGCATCTCGATCCCGATGGCCCTCGACGGGGCCGGGATGACGCTCGCCGAGATGGACGCCTACGAGGTCAACGAGGCGTTCGCCGCCCAGGTGCTGACCAACTACCGCCAGCTGGAGTGGGACGGGGACAAGCTCAACCAGCACGGCGGGGCGATCGCGCTGGGGCACCCCACCGGGATCAGCGGCGCGCGGATCCTGGTGACCCTGCTGGGCGTGCTGCGGCGCACCGGCGGCGAGCACGGCGTGGCGGCGATCTGCGGCGGCGGCGGCGTGACGACCGCGATGGTGATCCGGCGCGAGGCGTGATCCCGCGGGCTGCGGGGGTCAGCGCCCCGCGGCCTTCTTCAGCTCCCCCTTGACCCCGCAGACGTCCTGGCTCGGCTTGGTCACGCCGGTGTCCTGGGAGTTCTTCATCGAGCAGAACTTGGGGCCGCACATCGTGCAGAAGTCCTCGGCGCCGACGTCGCCGTCGGCCAGCCCCTCGGTGCGCAGCGCGCGGGCCCGCTCTCCGTCGAGGGCCAGCGAGAACATCCCCTCCCAGTCGAAGGCGTAGCGCGCGCGGCTCATCGCGTCGTCGCGGTCGCGGGCGCCGGGCAGGCCGCGGGCGATGTCGGCGGCGTGGGCCGCGATGCGGTGGGCCATGATGCCCTCGCGGACGTCGTCGAGGGTCGGCAGCCCGAGGTGCTCGCGGGGCGTGACGTAGCACAGCATCGCCGCCCCGGCGGTGGCCGCCATCGTGCCGCCGATCGCGGAGCTGATGTGGTCGTAGCCCGCGGCGATGTCGGTGACCAGCGGCCCCAGCACGTAGAACGGGGCGCCCCCGCAGCGCTCCTGCTGCTCGCGGACGTTCATCTCGATCTCGTGGAACGGGATGTGCCCCGGCCCCTCGACCATCACCTGGACCTCGGCGTCCCAGCAGCGGCGGGTCAGCTCGGCGAGGGTGTCGAGCTCGGCGAACTGGGCGCGATCGCTGGCGTCGGCCAGGCTGCCGGGCCGCAGGCCGTCGCCGAGGCTCAGCGCCACGTCGTACTGGCGGCAGACCGCGAGGATCCGGTCGAACCCGGTGTACAGCGGGTTCTGCCGGCCGTGGTGCAGCATCCAGCGGGCCATCAGCGCACCGCCGCGGCTGACGATCCCGGTGACGCGGCCGCGGACCAGCGGCAGGTGCTCGGCCAGCAGCCCGCAGTGGATCGTCATGTAGTCGACGCCCTGGCGGGCGTGGAGCTCGACGACCTCGACGAGCAGGTCCTCGGTGAGGTCCTCGATCTCGTCGACGCGCTCGGCGGCCTCGTACACCGGGACGGTGCCGATCGGGACCGTGCTGTGGCGCAGGATCGCCTCGCGGATCTCGACGATCTCGCCGCCGGTGCTCAGGTCCATCACCGTGTCGGCGCCGTAGCGGATCGAGGCCCGCAGCTTGTCCAGCTCCTCGCCGATGCCCGACGCCAGCGAGGAGTTGCCGATGTTCGCGTTGATCTTGCAGCGCGTGGCGAGGCCGATCCCGATCGGGTGCAGCTCCGGGTGGTGGAGGTTGGCGGGGATGATCAGCCGGCCGGCGGCGAGCTCCTCGCGGACGTGCTCCGCGTCGAGCCCCTCCTGCTCGGCGACGTGGCGCATCTCCTCGGTGATCACGCCCTGGCGGGCATAGTGCAGCTGGGTCGGCACCGGCTCGTCGGCACGGCGGGCGATCCAGTCGGTTCGATAGCTCATACGGTCCTCGTTCGGCTGGGGGACGGGGAGATGCGGCGGGGGGGCCTAGCGTCCGGCCCTCGGTCGGTTCCTCGCCCCCTCCTTGTTGATCTCCTCGATCTTCTCGTGGATCGAGGGGTCGTTGGAGCGCTTGCTCACGGTCTCGGAGGTGATGATACCGCTGCGGTACAGGTTCAGCAGGCTCTGTTCCATCGTGACCATCCCCGCCGAGGTCTGGGTCTGCATCATCGTCGGGATCTGGTACACCTTGCCCTCGCGGATCACGTTGCGCACCGCGAGGTTGAGCATCAGCACCTCGGTGGCGCAGACCAGCCCCTTCTTGCGGCGGGGCACCAGCTGCTGGCAGACGATCGCCTCGAGGGTGTTGGACAGCACGCTGCGGACCTGCGGCTGCTGGTCCGTGGGGAACGCGTCGATCACGCGGTCGACGGTGTCGATCGCGGAGCGGGTGTGCAGCGTCGCCAGCACCAGGTGGCCCGTCTCGGCGGCGGTCATCGCCAGCGACATCGTCTCCAGGTCGCGCATCTCGCCGACCAGGATCACGTCGGGGTCCTCCCGCAGCGCCGATCGCAGCGCGTTGGCAAAGGACAGCGTGTGGGACCCCCGCTCGCGCTGGCTGATCAGGCACTTGGCCGGGCGGTGGTAGAACTCGATCGGGTCCTCGATCGTCACCACGTGGTCGTGCCGCGTCTGGTTGATCTCGTGGATGATCGCGGCCTGGGTGGTGGTCTTGCCGCTGCCGGTCGGTCCGGTGACCAGCACCAGCCCCTGGCGGATGCGGGCGATCTCCTTGAGCACCAGCGGCAGGCCCAGCTGCTCGATCGTCTGGACCTCGTTGGGGATCGCGCGGAACACCGCGGCGATCCCGCCGATCTGCTGGTAGGCGTTGACCCGGAAGCGGCTGAGCCCCTGGATCCCCAGGGAGAAGTCGAGCTCCAGGTTGGCCTCGAAGGCCGCCTTCTGCCGCTCGCTCATCACCGAGTAGATCATCCGCTGGGCCTGATCCTGGTTCAGCGGAGGCGTGTTCAGCCGCCGGATCTCGCCCTGGATCCGCAGCGCGGGGCTCTCCCCCGCCGCGATGTGCAGGTCGGAGGCGCCCTGCTCGACGGTGTGCGTCAGCAGCTCGTGGATGTGCATCGCCCCGAATTGTAGGACCAGGACCCCGGGAACGCCACCGCGGCGCGCGGGCGGGCGCGGTGGACGGGGGTGTACGATGGCGCCATGCCCACGACGCGACAGCTCGGCCCGCTGCGGCTCCCCGACGACGTTTCCCCCGATCGGTTCGATCGCGCCCTGGCAGCGGCGTTCGGGATCTCCCGCGGCGAGGCCCGCCGGGCGATCGGGCGCGGCGGCGCGTACCTCAACGGCCGGCGGCTCAAGGTCGCCTCGCGGCGCTGCGGTCCCGGGGATCGGCTCGAGCTCCACGTGCCGGACCCGCAGGAGGCCGCGGAGGGGGACGCCCCGGAGCCGCGCGTGGTGTGGAGCGACGGCCAGCTGGCGGTGCTGGAGAAGCCCGCGGGGGTGCCCAGCGCGGCGACCCGCGACTCGGACCGCGGCACCCTGCTGGCCTGGGCCGAGCGGCACCTCGGGGGCCACGTCCACCTGCCCCACCGGCTGGACCGTCCGGTGCGCGGCCTGGTGCTGGTCGTGCTCGACCGGGGGCTGCACCGCGCCATCGCCGAGGCGTTCCGCGAGGGCACCGTCGAGCGCACCTACCGGGCCGGCATCGCGGGGGACCCCCCGGCCTCCGGGGGACGTCTGGAGGGCGAGCTCGACGGTCGCCGGGCGGCGCTGTCCTACCGCCACGTCGCGCCCGGCGAGCTGGAGATCCGCCTCGAGACCGGACGCACCCACCAGATCCGGCGGCAGCTGGCGGACGCGGGGTGTCCGATCCGCGGCGACCGGCGCTACGGAGGTCCCCCGGGGCCGATGGCGCTGGCGGCGGTGCGGCTCGCGTTCGTGCACCCGCGCACCGGCGAGCGGATGGAGTTCGCGCTCGAGGACTAGGGCATCAGGCCCAGGACGAACTGCTGGTAGGCGCCGATCAGGACGTCGCCGGCGAGGAACGTCACGAGCGCGGCGACGACGAGGAAGGGGCCGAAGGGGATGTAGTAGCCAAGGCCGTCACCCTCGGCCTCTTCCTGGCTTGCGACGAGTAGCCGATCCGCATCCGAAGCCCCAGGAGGCATGGGCTGGACCGCCCGATCCGCATCCGTCGCCTCGTCCCTCGGCCGATCTCCCTGATCGCCCACATCGCCGTGAGCCGCCGTGTCGTCGCTCTGGAACCCCGGACCGGAGGTCTTCGAGTCGTTCTCGCTCTCGGACTCGCTCTCGGACTCGATCTCGCTATCGATCTCCGCCTCCGCTGGGTCTCGAGGCACTCCCCTGTGGGCCTTGCCCAGGAAGCGCAGCGCGATCCCGATCACCGCCCCGGTCACCGCGGCGAGCAGGATCACGACGACGAGCTGGGGCCAGCCGCCGAGGTAGGCGCCGATCACGGCGAGCAGCTTGACGTCGCCCATCCCCATCGCCTCGCGGCGGAACAGGGCCTGGCCGCCCCAGCTGACCGCCAGCAGGAACAGGGCCCCGCCCACGGCTCCGCCCACCGACTGCAGCGGGGGCGGGACGGGCGCGCCGAGGTACCACAGCGCGATGGTGCCGCCGACCCCCAGCGGGACGAGGGTGAAGGTGATCTCGTTGGGCACGATGAAGTGGTCG
The DNA here is from genome assembly GCA_964584075.1 of uncultured Rickettsiales bacterium. Classification (GTDB taxonomy): domain Bacteria; phylum Myxococcota_A; class UBA796; order UBA9615; family CAYRNR01; genus CAZOYV01. Next base: position 20,976 of record CAZOYV010000125.1, read on the forward strand.
AGGTCGATGAAGAAGATCGCGATCAGCCCGGCGAAGCACAGGAAGAAGTGCAGCCAGGTCAGCAGGGACAGGCGGCCGACCGTGACGGGCACGGCGTAGACCGGCGAGGCCTCGAGGGTCGGGGCCAGGTGGTGCAGGTCGGCCAGCGGCACGACGTGCCAGAACACCAGCACCGAGACCACCGCGGTCAGCAGCTCGACCAGCGCGTAGCGCGCCGAGAATCGTGCGCCGCAGTGGCGGCAGCGGCCCCGCAGGATCAGGTAGCTGAGCACGGGGATGTTGTCGTACCACCGGATCGTGGTGCCGCACGCCATGCACCGCGAGCGGCCGCGGATCACGCCCTGGCCCTGGGGCAGCCGGTAGATCAGCACGTTGAGGAACGAGCCGACCAGCAGCCCGAACAGGGTCGCGAACACCAGGAAGTACAGGTAGACGAACACGTCCCGGGTCCCCTACGCTCGCCACATCCCGAGGATCCACAGGACGTACCCGACCGCGACCGTCGCGATCAGCAGCCAGGTGGTGCGCCGCCGGCGGCCCTCGCGCCCCAGGCGCCAGGCCAGCGCGGCGCCCCCGCCGAGCCACGCGAGGAAGCCCAGCTCCAGGACGATCACCCAGCCGGTGGCGGGGTCCTGGTGGTCGCGCAGGTTGGCCAGCACCTCGGCACGGCGCTCCTCGGGGCTCCGCGAGCGGTCTGGCCACGCCGCCACGGGGTCCGCGGCGATCAGCGCCGCGATGCGCTCCTCGGCCGCCGCGATGCGCGCCGGGTAGGGCTGGTAGAACGAGCGGGTGGCGTAGCCCGCGCCGCGCAGGCCGCGATAGGCGAACAGCGCCAGCTCGGGGTCGTCGCCGGCCTCGGCCTCCTCCCCCAGGCTCCACAGCGCCTCCACGGCCCGGGCACCGTAGGGGCTCCCCGGCAGGTACCAGCGGACCGCGCGCTCGTAGTGGATCACGGCCTGGTAGGGCCGCCCCGCCTCGATCTCCGCCTCCGCGCGGTGGCACTCGGCGCGACCGCCCCACAGCACGCGCAGCAGCAGGAACACCACCGCGAGCGCGATCAGCAGGCCTGCGTGGCGGAGGTCCACGGGGTCAGAACTCCCGGAAGTGGAAGGTCAGCGCGGCCAGCGCGACGACGACCCCGGTGTAGCACGCACCGTAGGCCAGGGCGAAGCCCAGGTAGTCCGCGGGCAGCGCCATCCCATGGACCACCTCGGCCCGGACGTTGAAGGTCTCGAGGTGTGGCAGCAACCAGTAGACGGTCTCGGCGAGGGCCCGCGTCCAGTTCGACTCGGCGGCCCGCCCGAGCTCGCGGATGTCTTCGCTGAGGTGGCCGATCACGAAGGTCGACAGCGAGAAGAACGAGGCGATCGTCGGGCTCGAGAACGTGCTGAACAGGACGGCGAAGGCGGTGATCACCGCCAGCTCGACGAGCGTCATCCCCAGCGCGATCAGCAGCGCGCCGTCCAGCGGGATCCCGCGGACGAGCAGGACCACCGCGAACGCACCGCCCATCAGCACGACCAGCGTCCCCAGGACCATCATCAGCCCGAGGTACTTGCCCAGCACGAACACCGCGCGCGGCACCGGCTTGCTGGCGATGGTGAAGATCGTCCTGCGCTCGATCTCGCGGTTGACCAGCCCGATCCCGACGAAGATCGCGATCAGCACGCCGAACACCGTGATCGCCGCCAGGCCGGTGTCCTTGATGATCTTGTGGTACTCGCCGACGGTCAGGTGCCCCAGCATCGACGACGCGGCGATCAGGACCAGCGCGAAGAACAGCAGCGCGTAGAGCACCCGGTTGCGCACGGCCTCCCGGTAGGTGTTGCTCGCGATGGCCCACAGCCTAGCCACGCCGCGGCGCCTCCTCGACCTCCGGCGGGGTCCCCGAGAGCTCGCGGACGAACAGGTCCTCGAGGCTCGGGCGCAGCGGGGTGACCGCCACGATCGACACGCCGGCCTCGGTCAGGTGGGCCAGCACCGCCTGGGCGACGGCCCCGTCCTCGACCCGGATCAGCTGCTGGGTCCCGACCGCATGCACCGACACCGCGTCCTCGCGGATCGGCGCCAGCAGTGCCTCGTCGGCCCCTTCGATCCGCAGCTCGACCTGGTCGGCGTGTCGCTGCAGCAGCTCGTCGACCCCGCCGGTGTAGTGCAGGCGGCCGCGGACGAGGATCCCGATGCGCTGGCAGATCAGCTCCACGTCGCCGAGGATGTGGCTGCTGAAGAACACCGTCCGGCCTTCGCGCTGCATGTCCCCGA
>CAZOYV010000126.1:0-23007 GCA_964584075.1 uncultured Rickettsiales bacterium
GTGGCGGCGCTGACGATCCCGCGGCTCCCGCCCCGGGCCCGGGCCGGGCTGGGGCGGGCCGCGGGGGCGCTGGCCGCCACCCTGCTGCGCGGGGACCGGCGGGTGGTGGCCGAGGAGCTGGGCCGCTGCCTGGGCCCCGGCGCCGTCGACGGCCGGCTGCTGCGCCGCAGCTTCGCCCAGATCTGGCTGGGCGGCGTCGAGCCCCACCTGTACCCCCACCTGACCCCCGACAACGTCGGCGAGCTGGTGACGCTGCGCGGCGAGGAGCACCTGCGCGCCGCCCTCGAGCCGGGCCGCGGGGTGCTGCTGCTGATCGGCCACTTCGGGCTCAACACGCTGACGATGGCGGCGCTGGGGCACCGGGGCTACCGGATCCACCAGCTGAGCGCGCCGCCGCCGGTGTGGCGCGAGATCCTGGGCGAGGAGAACGTCAGCGCGCTGGCCTACCGCCGCTACGAGCGGCTGTGGCGCAACGAGCAGGCCCTGCCGGCCGAGCACATCTCGGTGTTCGCGTTCCTGCGCCCGGCCTACCGCGCGCTGCGCCGCGGCGAGATCCTGTGCGTGGCGGTGGACGGCGGGGGCGGGACGCGCTGGGTCGAGGTGCCGTTCCTCGGCCGGCGGTGCCACGTCTCGACCGGGCCGGCGACGCTGGCGCTGCGCACCGGCGCGGCGGCGGTCCCGGCGTTCGTGCTGCGGCGCCGCGACGGGCGCCACGAGATGGTGATCGAGCCGGCGCTGGCGCCGGGGGAGGGGGAGCGCGAGCGGCAGATCGAGCAGCTCACGGCGCGGTTCATGGCGCGGCTGGAGTGGTGGGTCCGGCGCCACCCCGACCACTACGCCGGGTTCCTGCGGCTGCGGCGGCGGGCCGCCGCGACCGACGCCCGTCCGTTCTTCGCCGACTACGGGGAGCGTGCCGATGGCTGAGCGCCGCCCGGCCCTCCGCGAGCCCGCGCCGTTCGTGGCGCGCGGCCTGCGCTGGGGGCTGGGGCTGGGCGCGCTCGCCGGCGGGTTCGAGGCCGCGGTGCTGCTGTCGAGCTGGTCGCTGCAGCCGACGCTGGCCCAGGCGGCGGGGTTCCACCTGCGCTCGGTGCTGTACGGCGCGACCTACCTCGGCGCGTGGAGCGCGCTGTGGGCCGCGATCGGCTGGGTCGTCCCCGCGCTGCGGCGCCGGGTCGCGGGCCGCGCCGCGGGCCACGGGCGGGCGTGGTCCGCGGGGGTGCTGGCGGCCGGCGTGGTGCTGCTCCACGGCGTGGTGACCTGGCGCGTGGGGCTCCACGTCAACGATCCGTGGAGCTCGCCCGTGCTGTGGGCCGGGCTGGCGGCGGTGGCCGCGCTGGCCGCGGCGGTGGGGGTCCTCGTGGGGGCTGCGGTGCAGCGGCTGCCGGCGCGCTGGCGCCCCCGCGACCGGGTGCTGCTGGCGCTGCTGGTGCTGACCTGGATCGCGGTGCCCCTCGGGGCCCTGCGGGGGGGCGGTGGCGGCGACGGGGCGGGGGAGCCGCGGGTCCTGCTGGTGACCCTCGACACCTTCCGCGCCGACCGGGTCGGCGCCCTCGGCGGGCCGGTGCCGACGCCGGCGCTCGACGCGCTCGCGGCGGGCGGGGTGCAGTTCGAGCAGGCGGTGTCCCAGGCGCCGATCACGTGCCCGAGCCACCTGTCGATCCTGTCCGGGGTGGCGCCCACGACCCACGGGGTGTTCGCCAACGGGACGCGGATCCCGGACGACCTGCCGCTGCTGTCCGAGGCGTTCGGCGCCGGCGGCGTGCCCACCGCGGCGTTCGTCGCCGGGTACCCGGTCACGGCGCGGTTCGGCTTCGACCGCGGGTTCGACGTCTTCGACGACGACTTCTCGGCGCGGTTCGGCGACCACCGGCTGGCGGTCCGGCGGCTCGTCGACCAGGGGGTCTATGCCCGCGGCGCCCCCCGGGAGCGTCGCGCCGACGCGGTGCTCGCGCGCGCCGTGCCGTGGCTGCGGCGCCACGCCGGCGGCGGGTTCTTCTGCTGGGTCCACCTGTTCGATCCCCACGGACCCTACGACGCGCCGGCGCCGTTCGGCGGGTCGCTCGCCGGGCCGCTGCCCGCCCCCGTGGAGGGACCGGAGATGCCGCGGTTCTGGCCCGCGGCGTTCCGCGCGGTGGCCGATCCGGGCTACTGGGTCCGCCGCTACGACGAGGAGATCGCCTACACCGACGACCGGCTCGGCGCGCTGCTGGCGGTGCTGGCCGAGGAGGGGATCGCCGGGCAGACCGTGGTGGTCGTGGTCGGCGACCACGGCGAGAGCCTGGACGAGCACGGCTACTACTTCGACCACGGGCTGTACCTGTACGACGCGACGCTGCGGGTCCCGCTGATCGTCGCCGGCCCCGGCGTGCCGGCGGGGCGCCGGGTGCCGTGCCAGGTGCGGGGCATCGACGTGGCCCCCACCGCGCTGGAGCTGGCCGGGCTGGACGTGCCGGCCGGCGTCGAGGGCGAGTCGCTGCGGCCGCTGTGGGAGCAGGGCTGCCGCGACGGCGTCCCGCGGCGCTCGGTGGCCGTCACCGTCGAGCCGCCCACGGTGCCCGACCCCGGCCCCGAGCTGGCGCTGCGCGCCGACGGCGATCTGCGGTACAAGCTGGTGCGGCACCACCGCGGCGGCCACGAGCTGTACGACCTGGAGGCCGACCCGGGCGAGACCCGCGACGTCGCGGCGGAGCAGGCGGAGATCGCGGCCTGGATGGCCGGCCAGCTGGACTCCGTCGCCGAGGGCATGCCGGTCGAGGCCGTGGTCCTTCCCGCCGACGTGGAAGCACAGCTGCGGGCCCTGGGTTACATCGACGACGGCCCCCGTCGCGGCGCCGACGACGACTCGGCCCGCGAGCGCCCCCCGGAGGACCGATGAGCGCATCCACCCAGGGCGCGCGAGGCCGCAGAGGGCGCCCGTCCAGGGCGCGGAGAGCACAGAGGTGGGAGCGATGAGGTTCCTCTTGCTGCGCCTGGCGTACGGCACCCTCGCCGGGCTGCTGATCGGCCTGCTCGCCGGCTCGGGGGAGGTGGTGTACCTGACGTACACCCAGCTGAAGATCCTGATGACCCCGGCCCAGTGGACCGGCCTGTTCGGCGTCGCGCTGGCGGGCTACGGCGGGCTGGGGGCGGCGGTCGGGCTGGTCGCCTCGCTGGTCCTGGCGCCGCTGACCGGCCGCGGCCAGGCGGTGCGGTACTACCGCGAGGCGATGCGGCGCGACCTGCTGGCCGGGTTCCTCGCGCCGGTGATCGGGATCGCCGCCGCCGCCGTCGGGCTGGTGGTGGTCAGCCCCTGGCTGCTGGCGGCGTTCCGCCGCGAGGGCGGGACGCTGTGGGGCGCCGCGGTGGTGGTGCTGGTGCTGGCCGTCGCCGGGTCGTGGACCCTGGTGCTGCACCGCCTGCTGCGCCGCCGCGACGAGGGCCAGCCGGGGGTCGTCCCGCTGTGGCTGCCGGTGCCCGCGCTGGTGCTGGTGCTGTTCCTCGCCGGCGTCGTGCGCGAGCCGGCGGGGGGCAAGGGCTTCGGCTCGCACGTCAACCAGGCGCTGCCCAACCTGGTGGTGATCACGCTGGACACCTACCGCGCCGATCACCTCTCGTGGTACGGCCACCCCGTCGCCACGACCCCCACGCTGGACTACTTCGCGCGCAAGAACGTGTCGTTCCCCAGCGCGGTCTGCCCGATGCCGGAGACGGCGCCGAGCCACGCCAGCATGATGACCGGGCTGCACCCGCTGGCCCACGGCGTGATGGACAACGCCACGCCGCTGGGCGAGGACGCCGAGACCCTCGCCGAGTACCTCGCCGGCCAGGGCTACTCCACCGGCGCGTTCGTCAGCGCCTACTCGCTGGACCGCGACCTGCGCCTCGATCAGGGCTTCTCGGTCTACGACGACGACCTCGCCGGCGGCGTCCGCGGCCAGGGCGACCTGGCCCTGTGGCGGCTGCGCACCTGGCTGGCGTTCCGGCTGGGCCAGCCGGCCGAGCTGGACGACCTGGAGCGCGACGCCGCCGACACCAACGAGCGGGTCTACGAGTGGCTCGCGCGCCACGCGGGCGAGAACTTCTTCCTGTGGGTCCACTACTTCGACCCCCACGCGCCGTACGAGCCCCACGGCCTCGCCGGCTTCGAGGCCAACGGCACGCCGGCGGACCCGACCGTCGACCACGCCGCGATCCTCGACGAGCGCCGCAACACCTACCGGGCCGACGAGATCGAGCCGCTGAAGCGGACCTACGCCGAGGAGTGCTCGTACACCGACCGCCGGCTCGGGGAGCTGCTGCGCACGCTGGAGGACTACCGGCTGTTCGACCGCTCGGTGATCGTGATCGTCGGCGACCACGGCGAGTCCCTCGGCGAGCACGACATCCACTTCAGCCACATGGGGCTGTACGACCCCACCGTGCGGGTCCCGATGATGCTGCGCGCCCCGTCCCTCGGCGACGGGGCCCGGGTGGTCGAGGACCAGGTCCGGGTCCAGGACCTGTTCCCCACCTCGCTGCAGCTGATGGGCTTCCGCTACGCCGCCCCGATGGACGGCAAGACCCTCGTGCCGCGGATCCGCGGCGAGGAGAGCGGCGACCTGCAGGCCCTGCTGGTGGGCCGGATGGGCAAGCTCGGCGACGGCCTGTGGGTCGGCCTCCGCGAGCGCCAGTGGAAGTACCTGCGCTCCCCGCCCCCCGAGGCCAGGGAGGAGTTCTACCTGCTGGACTCCGACCCCGACGAGCTCGACGACGTCGCCGCGACCCACGAGCAGGCGGTCAAGGCCGCCCGCGCCGGCGTCAACGCCACCCTCGGAGGCACGACGATCGACGACCCGGCCGGCGCCGGGATGTCCGCCGAGCAGCGCGCCCGGCTGGAGGCGCTGGGGTACGTCGAGGGGAGCGAGTGAGCCGGTCGCCCGGTCCGCATCGATCGCGTCGGACGAATCCACGGCGTCGTTACCGCAGTGGTCCCCAGCTCTTGCCTCGTGGTCTGGGAGAAGCCCGAGATCCAGAGGGGATCTCCTCGGGAGCGATGGACCACAGAGACCACAGAGACCACGGAGAGGAGCAGAGCAAGGGGATGAAACCGCCGAGGTCACCGAGATCGGGAGAATGGAGTGGGAAGTAGGAGTGGTAGAGGAGAGCGACCCTCCTCGTCCTGGCGCGCGAGCGAACGTTCGAACCTGTGCGAACGGCCGTTTACCCAGCTTCGTCGTCGCAAGTTTGAGAACTCTTGACACCACTGGACGAAGCCGGTGCTAGGGTCTATCTACCCGTTGGTAGGCCCGGACCCACACGAGGAGACCCCCCGACCATGCGCAGCCCCCTGCTCGCGGTCCCGATCGCCGTCCTGCTGACGCTCGCCGCCGGCCCCGCCGCGGCGGAGTGGATCGACCTCGCCCCCGGCACCCCCGGGGACCCGCCCGAGGTCGTGGTGCTGTCCTCGGACGAGCAGGGGCTGACGTTCCGCGTGACGTTCTCCGGGTTCGAGGCCGACGCCGCCGAGACCCCGCTGGGGCGGTTCACGGCGATCTCGATGCCCGGGGCGGGGGTCGCCACCGACGAGGGCGCGCCGCGGCTGCCGGTGCTGCGCGAGCACGTGGTGCTGCCGCTGGGCGGCGTGCCCACGCTGGAGGTGCTGGACGCCACCGTGCGGGAGACCTCGCTGGACGAGCTGGGGATCGGCGCGCCGCTGCCGGTGCAGCCGCCGCTGCCCAAGGTCCCGGGGGCGCGCGACGCGACGCCGTTCGCCTACGACGCCGCGATCTACGAGCAGGGCACGGAGCTGGACGCGGCGTGGGCCGCGCTGGGGACGATCGGAGAGATCCGCGGGCGGCGCTTCGTGCCGGTGGAGATCGCCCCGCTGCAGGTCGACCCCGCCAGCGGGGCGGTCCGGGCGCTGACCGAGGTGGAGCTGCGGGTCGCGTTCGAGGGGGGCGACTGGGACGCCACCGCGGCGCGCATCGAGCGCTACGCCTCGCCCGACTTCGAGCGGCTGGCGCGGTGGGCGTTCCTCGACGCCCACGGCGACGACGGCCGCGGCGTGCTGGCGCTGCCGATCGCGTACCTGATCATCGTCGACGACGTGTTCTTCGACGCGATGATCGAGTTCGCCGAGCTCAAGACCAGGATGGGCTACGACGTCCTGATGGTGCGGACCTCGGAGGTCCCGGGCGGCGCGTCGAAGAGCTCGATCCAGAGCTTCGTCGAGGACACCTACGACAGCGCCCCCGTGCCGCCGACGTTCCTGCTGCTGGTGGGCGACACCGCCCAGATCCCCGACTGGACCGGCGACCACTCCTACTCGGCCACCGACCTGTACTACACGACGATGGACGGCCCCGGCGACTGGCTGCCGGACATCCTCGTCGGACGGTTCTCCGCCACCGGCACCAGCGACGTGACGCGCATCGCGACCAAGACCCTCGACTACACCCGCTGGACGCTGGGCGGCGGCGACGCGTGGATCAAGCAGGCGACGTTCATGGCCTCGGTGGACAACTCGTGGATCTCCGAGGGCACGCACGACTACTGCATCGACACCTGGCTGGCGCCCGACGGCTACGACGCGACCCGCCGCTACTACGCCGACGGCGCCACCACCGGGCAGGTGCTGGGCGACATCGAGGCCGGGCTGTCCCAGCTGACCTACTCGGGCCACGGCTACGAGCAGGGCTGGTCCGACGGGCCGCCGGTGGACATCGGCGACGTGCAGGGCCTGGGCAACGCCGGGATGCTGCCGGTGGTCCAGTCCTACGCGTGCCTCACCGGGGCCTACGACACCAGCTGCTTCGGCGAGGCGTGGCTCGAGGCGAGCCACGGCGCGGTGGCGTTCTGGGGCTCGTCGACGTACTCGTACTGGGACGAGGACGACATCATGCAGCGGGCCGTCTACGACGCCATCTGGGGCGGCGGCTACACCTGGCTGCGGGGGGCGTTCAACGAGGGCCTGTGGGGCGTGTACCAGGCGTACGGCGGCGGCGGGATGTCCCAGGCGTACCACGAGCAGTTCAACCTGCTCGGCGATCCGTCGCTGGACCTGTGGACCGCGGCGCCGGTGCCGCTGGACGTGCAGCACGCCCCCGAGCTCGACCCCGAGGGGACCAGCTTCGCCGTCGACGTCGCGGCCCAGGGGGGCGGCCCGCTGGCCGACGCGCTGGTCTGCCTGTACCTGGCGGGCGTACTCCACGAGGCGGCCTACAGCGACGGGAGCGGGCACGCCGAGCTGCCGCTGCCCGGCGCGCTGCCGGTCGGCGAGGAGGTGGCCGTCACGGTCAGCCGCCACGACCACGTCCCGTTCTTCGGTGCGGTCCCGATCGTCGAGGCCGGGGGCGACGACGACAGCGGTGACGACGACGACAGCGGTGACGACGACGACGCGGGCGACGACGACGCGACCCCCCCGGGCGGGGACCCCGAGCTGATGGCCGGCGACGGCTGCAGCTGCGCCGCGAGCGGCGGCGCGGAGGCGATCCCGGTGGCGGGGTTGCTGCTGCTGGGGCTGGTGCTGCTGGGGGTGCGGCGCCGCTAGGGCAGGTCGAGCCCCGCCGGGATCGGCGGGTCGAGCGGGATCACGTTGCCGTCGTCGAGGATCACCTCGGCGTGGGTGATGGTCCAGTCGTCCTCGCCGCGAGGCTTGTGGCACTGGGCGTGGTACTCGCCGTCGCGGGCCTCGCCGTCGAGGAACAGGATCACGTCCGCGGAGCCCTCGCCATTCATGTAGTTGATCGAGCCTGACGGCAGTGGGCTGATCGCCACGATTCCGCCCACCGCCTCCGAGACGCGATTGTCCTGGGCGGCCACGGTCTGGGCCAGGTTTGAGGGGGCAAACAGGCCGCCGGTGCCGGAGACACAGCCCTGGCAGCCCTTGGCCAGCAGGGCGCCGAGCACGAACACGACCAGCACCCCGAGGGCGCCCGTCAGCCCGCAGCCGATCGCCAGGTTCTTGCGCTTCATCCTCGTCCTCCGCTCGCGGCCACCGGCGGGTACGTTGCGGCGTCGGGTGCGCCGTGTCAAGCGTCCGCCGGACCCGGTCCGCCGGTCGCCCCGGGCGGTCTCCCGGTGCGCGGGCGCCCACCCGCGTTGTACAGTGGGCGGCGCCGATGCCGGACCCGCAGCCCAGCGCCACGCCGCCCGCCGACGATCGCCCGTCCCCGCGCCTCGAGGCCGGGCTGGCGGCCCTCGGCGCCGCGCTGCTGACCGCGCTGGCGGTGCCGGGCCTGGCCACCTGGCGCGGCACCCCGGCGTTCCACGACCTGGCCAGCCACCACCTGCCGTGGCGGGTGTGGACCGCCCGGACGTGGCTGTCCGGCCAGCTCCCGCTGTGGAACCCCGAGGCCGGCTGCGGCTTCCCGATGCTGGCCGAGCCCCAGGTCGGGGCGCTGTACCCGCCCAACCTGCTGTTCGGGCTGATCGATCCCTTCGCCGCGCTCAACGTCCACGTCCTGCTGCACCTCTGGTGGGCGGCGCTGGGCGCCTACCTGCTGGGCCGCGTGATGGGGCTGGGGCGCCCCGGCGCGGCGCTGACCGGCGTGGTCTTCGGGGCCAGCGGGTTCCTGCTGACCCACGTGACCTACCTGCCGATGCTGCAGGCCGCGGCGTGGCTGCCGTGGCTGCTCGCGGCGGTGGACCACTTCCTGCTCCACGGCCGCCCGCGGGCGGCGCTGGGGGCGGCGGGCGCCGCCGGGATGGTGGTGCTCGCCGGGCACCCCCAGGTGGCGCTGCTGGGGGCGCTGTTCGCGGCGACCTACCTGGTCGCGCGCGTGGCCGCGGGCTACCCCGACGGACCGGCCCGGCGGCTGCGGCTGTCCCGCGGCTGGCGGCTGTCGCTGGCGCTGGGCTTCGCCGGCCTGCTGGTGCTGCCCCAGCTGGCGGCGAGCCTGGAGCTGGCGGCGCAGTCCGAGCGCGCCGGCGGGGTGGACGCCGCGTTCGCCGCCCGGGGCTCGCTGCCCCCCGAGGAGCTGCTCAACGCCGTCGTCCCGCGGGCCTTCGGCTACGAGCGCCCGGCGGACATCCCGCTGGCCCACCACCACCACGGCGACGGCTACTGGGGCCGCGGCGAGTCGTTCTGGGAGGACTGCTTCTTCGTGGGAGTCGGCCCGCTGTTGCTGGCGCTGCTGGCGGTGGTCGCCGGCGCCCGCGGGGTGCGGTTCCACGCCGCCTGGGCGGTCGTCGCGCTGCTGCTGATGCTGGGCCCGCTGACCCCGCTGTTCCACCTCTGGCGGCTGTTGCCGGGCGCCGACCTGCTGCGCTTCCCGGTGCGGTTCTCGCTGCTGTGGACGGTGTCGCTGGCGGTGCTCGCCGGAGGCGGGCTGGAGGCGTGGCTCGCGGTGGCTCGCGCGGGCGGGCGGCGCTACGTGTGGACCACCCGCGTGGTCGCGGGGCTGATCGTCGCGGCCTGGCTGGGGGCGCTGGGGGCCCACCTCGCGGTGCGCTCCGAGGAGCGGGTCGTGGGCCGGCTCGACGCGTACTACGACGGCAAGCTCGAGGCGTGGCGGGCGCTGGCGGCGGACCCGCCGCCGGGGGTCGACCCCGCGCTGATCCCGCCCCCACCCGTGGGGGGCGAGGCGCCGATCACGGTGGCCACGACCTACGCCGGCGACGACTACTACGGCGACAAGGCGCGGCGGATCGCCGCCCACCTACGATGGGTCACGCGCCCCTGGGGGCTGCCGGTGGCGCTGCCGCTGGGGATGGCTGCCGGGGTGCTGGTCGCGGTGCTGCTGGCGCTGCGCTGGCCCGCCGTGCGCTGGGCGCTGCCGGCGCTGGCGGCGGTGGAGCTGCTGGCCTTCGGCTCGGGCTTCAACCCGGCGGTCCCGTGGGACGAGGCGCGGGCCGAGCCGGCGCTGCTCGACGCACTGCGGGCCGAGGCGGACGCCCGCGACGACCCACCCCTGCGCGTCGCCACCGTCGACCGGCTGCGCCCGCTGGGCGAGGCCGCCGAGCTGGTGGGCGCCTCGGAGAACCTGCGCCACGGGATCGCCGAGGCGACGATGCCCTCGCCGCTGCGCGTCGATGCCCAGGTCGCGCTGGTCGAGGAGGCCGGGCTGGGGCTGGAGCTGCTCCCGCCGGAGGCGCGCCTGCAGCGGGTCGCCGCGCGGGCCGACGTGGTCCGCGCGCTGGGGGTGACCCACCTGCAGAGCGTCCACCCGTTGCCCGCCCCGTACGAGAAGGTGGCGGGGGTGCTGGCCGGCGATGCCTCGGTGAGGCTCTACCGCGTCCCGCGGCCCTGGCCGCGCGCGGGGTGGGTCCGCGAGCTGCCGGTCGCCGCCGAGGGCGAGACGCTGCCCCTCGGCGGCAGGGCGCTGCCGCGGCCGCTGGACCAGCCCGGCGCGATCGACGTCGACCTCTCCGCAGCCGGCACCGGGTGGGTCGTGATCACCGAGACCGCCTACCCCGGCTGGGTCGTCGAGGTCGACGGCGAGCCCGTCGAGCCCGCCGCCGCTGCAGGCGCGCTGCTGGCCGTGCCGGTGGAGGCCGGCGCTTCTCGGCTACAATGCCGCTACCGCCCGCGGACCCTGCTGGGCTCGCTGGCGGCGTTTCCCCTGCTGTGGCTGCTGTGGCTGATCTGGTTCGCCATGTCCGGTGTGCGCAGGGGCCGACGGAGATCCCCATGAGCCGACTCTGTGCCGCGGCGCTCGCGGCGTCCCTGCTGTCCCTCGCTCTCCCGGCCGCCGCCGTCGTCCCGATGGAGGTCTACCCGGAGTGCGGCAGCGAGCCCGATCGCCCCGACCTGTGCCCCGTCGACCTCGGCGAGCAGTGGCACCTGATCAGCTACGTGCGCGACGAGTGGAAGGACCAGGTGCGCCCCGAGGAGTGGGAGATCGGGTCCGGCTGCCACGCGGACCGCGCCTGGGCCCGCACGGTGGGGGAGTGGGACGCGATCGTCGCGGTGATGGACTCGGGGATCAGCTGGAAGGAGGACAACGTCCTGCGCAAGCACTGGCTCAACGCCGGGGAGCTGCCGTTGCCGCAGGACGCCGGCGGCCAGGACGCAGGGACGTACGACCTGGACGGCAACGGGGTGTTCAACATCGACGACTGGGCCGACGACCCGCGGGTCGACCCCGCCGCCGGGGTGGACGACGCCGACGACAAGATCGACCCGTCGGACCTGATCCACGGGGTGTGGGGCCCCGAGTGGGACGGCGTCGACAACGACGGCAACGGCTACGTCGACGACATCTCCGGCTGGGACTTCTTCTGGAACGACAACGACCCCTACGACGAGGTCGACTTCCTGCACGGCTACTGGACCACCCGCGAGGTGGTGGCCGAGGGCGGGGACGGCGGTCGGATCGGGGTGTGCCCCAACTGCGCGCTGCTCAACCTGCGGGTCAGCGACAGCTTCGTCGCCGACGGCAACCACTACGGCGCGGCGCTGCTGTACGCCACCGACATCGGCGCCAAGGCGGTGTGCGGCGTGGGCGCCACGCTGACCAACTCGAGCTACGTCCAGCAGGTGATGGACTACGCCTGGGAGCACGGCGTCGTCGTGTCCGGCGGGGCCGCCGACGAGGCCGCGTTCCACCTGATGTTCCCCGGGGGCAACCACCACAACCTGTACGTCAACAACATCCGCACCAACGCCGACGAGGACGCCGACGCGACCAGCTACCTGCAGTTCGCCAACTGCACCAACTACGGCGCGCGGCTGGACATCGCGGCCCCCGCCACCGGCTGCACCAGCCGCGCGGTGCCGGTGGTCGCGGGCGCCGGCGGGCTGATCTGGTCCGCGGCGATGGGGGCCGACGGCGTCGAGCCGCTGGACCCGCCGCTGAGCGGCAACGAGGCCTACCAGATCCTGATCGGGACCACCGACGACGTGTGGGTCGAGGAGAGCACGGGGCCCGGCGCCGATCCCGAGATGTGGCCGACGCGGGAGGGCTGGGACGCGTTCACCGGCTACGGCCGGGTCAACATCCGCGCCGCGGTGGACGCGGTGCTCGAGCGGGAGATCCCGCCCGAGGCCGACGTGCTCGAGCCCGAGTGGTTCGTGACCCTCGACCCCGGCCAGACCGAGTCCCTCGACGTGGTGGGCTACGCCGCGGCGCGCCGGGCCGGCTCGTTCACCTGGGAGGTCCAGATCGCGTCGGGCTACGAGCCCCACGAGAGCGAGTGGACGACGGTGGCCAGCGGCGGCCCCGAGTCGTCGCCGGTGGAGGGGGTGCTGGCCACGATCCCGCTGGCCGACTTCGCGGTCGACGTGGAAGCGCCCGTGCCGCCGATCACGGTGGAGATGGACATCATCGAGCGGGCGATGCGGGCCCAGATCTACGCGGCCTGGGTGCGCCTGGTGGTCACCGACGACGAGGGCCGCACCGGCCGGATGCAGAAGCAGTTCCACCTCCAGCACGACCCCGACCGGCTGGCGGGCTGGCCGGTGGACGTCGGCGGCTCGACGGAGGGCTCGCCGGCGCTGTTCGACATGGACGGCGACGGGGACTTCGAGGTCGTCGTGGCCACCGCCGACGGCGAGGTGTGGGTCCTGGACCACACCGGGGCGCCGCTGCCCGGCTGGCCGGCCACCGCGGTGGACCTGATCGAGGACGTCGATCCCGACGATCCCGCCAACCACCTGGACGCCCCGGCCTACAGCTCCGGCGCGGTGTCCAGCGAGGTGCACCAGGCGATCATCTCCACCCCCGCGGTGGAGGACCTCGACGGCGACGGCGAGCCCGAGGTGGTCGTCGGCACCCTCGGCGGCAAGCTCTACGTGTTCGGCGCCGACGGCAGCGTGCGCCCGGGCTTCCCGGTGGAGATGGACTTCGACCACATCACCGCCGAGCCGCTGACCAAGCTCAACAACCTGGACTTCGGGTTCTTCGCCGCCATCGCGCTGGGCGACCTGGACAACGACGGGGACCTGGAGATCGTCGCGGCGGGCATGGACCAGCATGTCTACGTCTGGCACCACGACGGCGAGCCGCTGTCGGGCTGGCCGGTGCGCTGCCAGTACGTCGGCGCCAGCGTCGGGCTGCAGGGGGACCGGATCGTCAGCTCGCCGGCGATCGGCGACGTGGACGGCGACGGGTGGCTCGAGGTCGTGCTGGGCACCAACGAGAGCATCAACACCTCGTACTCGCCGCTGTACGTGCTGCACCACGACGGCAACGACCACGACGGCGGCCCGTACCTCGACCCGTTCCCGATCACGATGCCGGGGTTCTACTCCGAGACCCTGCCGTGGGTCGGCGAGGGCAGCCCCGCGTCCCCGGCGCTGTCCGACCTCGACGGCGACGGCGATCTGGAGATCTGCAGCTCGGGGATGACCGACTGGGGCGGGATCTACGACCACACCGGCGAGAAGATCCTGATCCTCGGGCACTTCGAGGAGGACTACGGCTCGGGCTCCAACGGCCGCGACGACACCACCGTGATCTTCACCAACTCCCCGTCGTTCGCCGACCTGGACGGCGACGGGATCGACGAGGTGATCGACGGCGGCATCGGGATCGGGTACATCACGTCGCGGGCAGTGGACTTCAAGCGCATCGAGTTCGATCACTACGTCAACGTCTGGGACGTCGAGGACGGGAGGATGGAGTACGGCTTCCCCCAGCAGGTCGAGGGGCTGCAGTTCTTCCAGAACCCGGCGGTGGCCGACCTGGACCACGACGGCAAGCCGGAGTTGATCGAGGGCAGCGGGGAGTACATCCTGCACGCCTTCGACGTGGACGGCGAGACCCCGGCGGGGTGGCCCAAGTTCGTCGGCGAGTGGATCATGGGCAGCCCGGCGGTGGGCGACCTGGACGGGGACGGCTACCTCGAGGTGGTGACCAGCACGCGGGGCGGGTGGGTCCACGCGTGGCACACCAAGGGGCACGCCGACACCGACGTGCAGTGGCAGAGCTTCCACCACGACCCGGCCAACACCGGCAACCGGCAGACGCCGCTGCCGGCCCAGGCGGGGCCGCCGGAGGAGCCGCCCGGGGACGACGACGACGGGTGCGAGTGCCGCCTGTCGCCGGCCCCCGCGGGGGGCGGGATCGCGGTGGTGCTGGGGATGATCGGCTGGCTGGCGCTGCGGCGCCGGGCGTGAGCACACGGAGACGGACACGAGGGGAGCGAGACGATGAGTGAAGAGGCGGGACCGTTCCAGTTCGGGCGCGCGCCCGAGAACGCGATGGTGGCGGGCATCGCCGGCCTGGCGTGTCTGCTGCTGAGCTGCTGCATCGGCGGCGGGCTGGGGTGGCTGGGGCTGAGCTTCATCGCCTGCCCGTTCATGCTGATCTCGATGGTGGCGGGGATCCTCGGCGTGGTGTTCGGCCGCTCGGCGCTGTCCGCGATCGACGCCGGCGACCTGCCCCAGGGGCTGGCCGGGCGGGCCAAGGCCGGGTACTGGACCGGGCTGATCACGACGGTGCTGTGGGTCCTGCAGATCCTGTTCGGCGTCGTGATGATCATCCTGATCTTCGTGTTCGGGATCGGCGCCGGGATCCTCAGCAGCATGGGCTACTAGCCCGGGGAGCGACGCGATGCCGGAGCTGCCGGGCCGCGAGGACGTCCTCGCCGTCGGCGAGCTGACCCGCCGGGTGCGGGGCCTGCTCGAGGGCGCGTTCCCCGAGGTGTGGGTCGAGGGCGAGCTGAGCAACTACACCGCCCACGGCTCGGGGCACTGGTACTTCACGCTCAAGGACGCCGACGCGTCGCTGTCGTGCGCCATGTTCCGCGGGCTCAACCGCCGGGTGCGGTTCCGCCCCGAGCACGGCATGGCGGTGCTGTGCCACGGGCGGATCAGCGTCTACCCGCCGCGGGGCAACTACCAGCTGATCGTCGACCGGATGGAGCCCCAGGGCCAGGGGGCGCTGCAGCTGGCCTTCGAGCAGCTGCGGAGCAAGCTGGAGGCCGAGGGGCTGTTCGCCCCCGAGCGCAAGCGGCGGCTGCCCGCGCTGCCGGTGCGGATCGGGATCGTGACCAGCCCCACCGGCGCGGCGCTGCGGGACATGCTGCGGGTCCTCGGCGAGCGCTACGAGCCGCTGGAGATCCTGCTGGCGCCGGCGCGGGTCCAGGGCGAGGGCGCCGCCGGGGAGGTCGCCGCGGCGCTGGACCTGCTGGACCGCGACGGCCGCGCGCAGGTGATCCTGTGCGGCCGCGGCGGCGGCTCGCTGGAGGACCTGTGGGCGTTCAACGAGGAGGTGGTGGCGCGGGCCATCGCCCGCTGCTCGATCCCGGTGATCAGCGCGGTGGGCCACGAGGTGGACGTCACGATCGCCGACCTGGTGGCCGACGTGCGCGCCGCCACGCCGTCCAATGCCGCCGAGCTGGCGGTGCCGGTGCGGGCCGAGCTGGACGCCGCGCTGGCCGACCTCGAGCGCCGGCTGGCCGGGGCGTGGCAGCGGGGCGCGGCCCGCGAGCGGGAGCGGCTGGGGGGGCTGCGCGGGCGGCTGATCGATCCGAGGCGCCACCTGCAGATCCAGGCCCAGCGGAGGGACGAGCTGCACGAGCGGCTGGTGCGCGTCGCCGGGGGCCGGGTGGAGCGCGTCCGCGGGCGGGTCGACGACGCCGGGGGGCGGCTGGCGCGGGCCGGGCGGCACCGGCTGCAGGGGGTGCGCGGCCGCCTCGGCGAGGCCAGCGCGACGCTCCACGCGCTGAGCCCGCTGCAGGTGCTGGGTCGCGGGTACTCGATCACCTTCGCCGGCGAGGCGGCGGTCCGCGACGCCGCCGACGTGGCCCCCGGGGACGGCGTCCGGGTCCGGCTGCACCGCGGCGCGCTGGCCTGTACGGTGGACGAGGTCCACCGGGAGGACGAGGGATGAAGCGCGCCCGTCCAGGGCGCGGAGAGCACGGAGGTGGAGAGATGAGGACCGCCGTGGTCGCGCTGGGGCTGGCGGTGTCGGCCGGGCTGCTGCTGCTGCTGGCCGGCTGCTCCTCGTGCGAGGAGGACCTGGACTGCGTGATCGTCTGCGACTGCGACGGGGACGGCAGCGACGACGCGTTCTTCGCCCACGACTGCAACCATGGGTTCTGCGGCCACGGCTACGACCAGGACGTGCGCGACGGCTGCGAGGCGCTGTGCGACGAGCGGAATGACTAGCAGCCTGTCGCAGATTGGCGCGGCTCGGCATGCGCCAATGTGCGACAGGCTGATAGGCCCCGACGTCGTCGGGGTCGGCTACGCGGGCCTCGATCACCTCACCCTGGTGCCGCGGTTCCCCGCGCCGGGCCAGAAGGTCCGGATGGAGCGGTTCGTCCGCGAGGGCGGCGGCCAGACCGCCACGGCGCTGGTGACCCTGGCGCGGCTCGGCCGCCGCGTGGCGGCGGTGTGCGCGGTGGGGGACGACGACGAGGGCCGCGCCGTGCTCGACGGCCTGCGCGCCGAGGGCGTCGACGTCGCCTCGGCGCTGATCCGCCCCGGCGTCGAGACCCAGTGCTCGTGGGTCCTGGTCGACGCCCGCGACGGCGAGCGGACGGTGGTCTGCCGGCGGGACGCCGCGCTGGACCTCGGCCCCGGGGACGTAGCCGCGCTGGCGGTGCTCGACGGCGCCGGCGCGCTGGTGCTCGACCTCCACGAGGAGCTGGGCCTCGAGGCCGCCCGCCGGGCCCGCGCGCGGGGTATCCCGGTGATCCTCGACGCCGAGCGGGTGCGGCCGTTCGCCGCCGAGCTGCTCGGCCTGTGCGACGCGGTGATCTGCGGCGGCGGGTTCCTGGCCGAGCTCACCGGCGAGGCGGCGCTGGGCGATCAGCTACGGGCCGTGGCCGCGCGCGGGCCTGCGGTGGTCGCCGCGACCCGCGGGGCCGCCGGCGTGACGGCGTGGATCGCGGGCGAGCGCGTCGATCGCCCCGCCCCGGCGGTGGACGCCGTCGACACCACCGGCGCGGGCGACGTGTTCCACGGCGCGTTCGCCCACGCCTGGCTGGACGGCCGCTCCCCGGTGGCGTGCCTCGACTTCGCGGCGGCGGTGGCGGCGGCCTCGTGCACCGCGCTGGGGGGCCGGGCCGGGGTCCCGCGGGACCCCGATCGCGTCTGGGCCACGCTGGGCCGCGGCTGACCCGTCACTCCCGGGGCGGCCCCCCGGCGGCGGCGGTGGCGACCATCTCGTCGAGGAACAGCTCCAGCTGCAGCTCGAGGTCGGCGTGGGCCGGATCGCCCGCCAGATCCTCGGTCTCCAGCGGGTCGGCGGTGGCGTCGAACAGCTGCTTGTCGCCGGTCTCCTCCCAGCGCAGCAGCCGGTAGCGGTGGCCGTCGGGGCCCTCCAGCGTCACCGCCCGCTGGGTGCCCTCGAGCAACACCGAGGTCTGGTAGGCGCGCGCCTGCAGGTCCAGGCCGGGGTCGGCGGCGAGGGCGGTCAGGTCGAGGCCCCGCCACCCGTCGGGGACCTCCAGCTCCAGGTACGACAGCACCGTCGGGGGCAGGTCGAGCAGCTCCACGGGGCGATCGACCACCGCGCGCTCGATGGCGGCTCCCCCGGCGCCCGCGCCGTGGAACGCCAGGTGGCAGTCGGACGTCTCGCGGTGCAGCGAGCGGCCGTGCAGCACGCGGCCGTGCTCGGCGAACGCCTCGCCGTGGTCGGTGACCACGACCGTCAGCCGCGGGCGGGTCCCGCGGTGCTCGCCCCAGGCGTCGAGCAGCCGCGCCACCTCGGCGTCGGTGGCGGCGACCTCGCCGTCGTACAGCTCCTCGGCGCGGGCGGCCAGCGCGGTGGGGAACGGCTGGAGCTCCTCGGCGGCGCGCAGCAGGTCGTCGTGCCCGGGATCGCACAGGTCGATCAGCGGCTCGTCGAGGCCGTCCACCGCCACGGTGGCGTCGCCGGTCCCCGGCGGGCAGTAGGGGTAGTGCGGGCCGTACAGCTGCAGCACCAGCAGCAGCGGATCCCTGCTCGGCTGCTCCTCGAGCCACGCCAGCGCCTGGTCGACCACCTGGGCGTCGATGTCGGGGTCGTCGCCGTGGTCCCGATCCACGACCCAGACCTTGTCGAAGTCGCGCTGGTACTGGGGCTGCGACGTCAGGATGTTGCCGGAGAACCACGCCGAGGCGTAGCCCGCCTCGGCCAGCGGCGCGGACAGCGCCACCACGCCCGCGGCCACCTGCTGGTGGCGCTGCTCGACGCCGTGCTCCTCGGGGTAGGCGCTGTACAGCATCGAGGTCGAGCTGGGCAGCGTCCAGCCCGAGGTGGAGGCCACCCGCTCGAAGCAGGTGCCCTCGAGGGTCAGCGACTCCAGGGTCGGGGCCAGCCCCACCGCCTCGCGGCAGCCCAGCCGGTCGTGGCGCAGGGTGTCGACGAAGATCACCAGCGCGTCCGGGTCGCGGGCGCAGCCGGCGGCCGACAGCAGCGCCGCCAGCGCCAGCCCGAGGGCCGGGAGCCGTCGCAGGGGTGACCGACCCGTCACCCGCCGTCCCCCAGGGCCCGGCGCACCGCCGCCACGGCCTGCTCGGGGGTCTCGACGAGCTCGATCGCGGGGTCGAAGTCGAAGCTGCGCAGGCTGACCACCGGCTTGCCGAGCTCGAGCCCGATGCTGACCTCGCTGCGGGTCCCGTGGCTGCCCCCGACGGCGACCAGCGCGGCGGCGGTGTGGGCGATCACCACGTTGCGGGCGTGGCCCAGGTTGGTCACCACCGGCAGCTGGACGTAGGGGTTGGCGTCCTCCGCGGCGGGCCCGGGGACGACGCCGACGGTCAGCCCGCCGGCCTCGCTGGCGCCGCGGGCCGAGGCCTCCATCACGCCGCCGAGGCCGCCGTTGACCACGACGTAGCCCGCCCGGGCCAGCCCGGCGCCGACGCGCCGCGCCACGTCGTACAGCTCCGCGTCCGCCGTGCCGGCCCCGATCACCCCCACCAGCTTGCGCCGTCTCGCCTGCGTTGCCACGCCTGTCCTCCCTCGGCCGGCTCCCCGGCCGCGATGGTATGATGGGGCCATTCTATCCCCGACTCCGAGGGTTTCCGGTCCAGCATGCCGTTGCAGCGCACGATCTTCATCATCGACGACGACAGGAAGGTGCTGAACCTCCTCGAGGCGACCCTGCGGCTCAAGGACTTCTCCGTGGTCAAGATGGAGGACCCGGTCCAGGCGCTGGGCTACCTCAAGGAGAACGTCCCCGACCTGATCCTCGCCGGTGTCCACCTCGACGGCGCCGACGGCTACGACTTCTTCCGCCGGGTGCGCGAGACGACCCGCGCGGCCTACACCCCGTTCATCCTGCTCGGCGGGGCCGACGCCGACCCGGTGCAGGCCGCGCGCGGCCTGCGGATGGGCGCCGAGGAGTTCCTTCGCAAGCCGTTCTCGATCGACGAGCTGCTGGTCCGCGTCGAGAAGGTGTTCGAGAAGGTCGACCGGTCCCGCACCGCCCGGCCGAGGTCCGATCTGGAGGGCCGGCTGGAGCACTGGCGGATCGCCGACGTGCTGGAGTTCCTCGGCCAGCGGCGCGCCTCGGGGCGGCTGACGGTCAGCCTGACCGCCGATCCGGTGGAGGGCTTCCTGGTGCTCCAGGACGGGCACGTCCGCCACGCCGTGTTCGGGCTGCTCAAGGGCGCCACGGCGCTGCTGCAGCTGCTGCCCCGGGCCCGGGGCGCGTTCTCCTTCGCGGTCACCGAGGCGCGGTCGATCCCGGTGGTCACGATCCCTGGCGACACCGGCCCGATCCTGGAGAAGGGCCGGGACATGCAGCACGAGGGCCGGCTTCGGCGGGTCGACGTCACGAACCGCGACGCGTGCCGCCTGTTCGAGGCGCTGGTCCAGGATGGCGCGGAGGAGCCGCTGCAGCTCGAGGACGGCGTGATCCTGCTGACCGAACGGGTCGAGGGTGCCGACGAGACCGAGACGATCGAGATGCCCGTGGAGGAGGCGATCGCCGCGGTCGCCGAGGCGGACGCTGCCGCGGGTGGCGCGCCCGTCGCGGCGCCGCCGGGGCCCGTGGACGGCGGAGAGGGCGGCGCGTCCGCGTCCCTCGCCGACGAAGCGCCTGCCGGGGCGTCGGCCTCGATGTCCGTCTCCGAGGACCTCGACGACGGCCCCCCGGCCGGCCCCGCCTCGCTGGCCGGTCCGGTGTCCGGCGCGGTCGGCAGCGGGGACGACGAGTTCGAGTTCGAGGCGCCCTCGGCCGGGGGGGAACCCGGTGACTACGGCAACCCCGTCCCGGACACCGGCGAGAGCCTGGTGATCGAGGCCGAGGAGGCCACCCGCTCGGCGATGATGGTCCCGGCCGACCGGCTGTACGGCGACGACGACGGGCTGGACTCCGGCGGGGAGCTCCACGGCCTCGAGGGCGACGCGATGGCGACCTCGTCGATCATCATCTCGGCGCGCCGCCCCGAGGACGTGGCGGTCTCCGCCGACCTGGACGACGACGGGGACCTGGACGGCGAGGGCGAGCAGCTGCGCACCTCGGTGGACGGCGAGGACACCGGCGTGGCGCTGGTGGACCGCGGCCCGGGCCCGGTGGAGCAGCTGTTCGTGCTGCTGCGCGACGAGCTGGTCGGCGAGGTCGCCGGTTTCGGCCTGCGGGACGTGCTGATCGCGACCCGCAGCGGCCGGCCGCTGGCGGCGACGCTGGAGGACCAGGACCGCAAGGAGCACGTCGCCGCGTTCGCCGCGCAGGCGATCCAGTTCGCCCCCGAGACCGGGCTGGGGACCTACGCCGAGCTGTCCGCCAGCGATCTGCACCTCGTGGTCGTCGAGCTGCCCTACCGGCGGCTGCTGGCCTGCGTGTTCGACAACCCCCCCGACGCGGCCAAGCTGATGCGCCGGATCAACGAGCTGATCGCGCAGCTCGACTGACGGCGCCACCCGGGACATGAGCGCATCGCCCCCCCGCAAGGCCGGCGGCTTCCGACCGTGGCTGTGGATCGTCGTCGCCGCGGTGGCTGCGCTGGGGGCAGCCTGGCTGGTCCACCGCCAGGCCCAGCAGCGCCTGGACGCCGCCGGAGGCGCCGACGCGGTCGACGCGGGTGGCTCCCTCGAGGGGCTCCGCGCCGGGGCGGAGCGGCGGCTGGAGCCGATCCAGCCGGGGGTCGTGGACTGGCCGTTCCTCGACGACGTCCGGGCCGTGCTGGCGGTGGGCGAGGACGTGTGGGTCGGGACCACCGGGGGCCTGCGGGTGCTGCCCGCCGGGGGCGCCGAGGAGCGGGTCTACACGGCCCGCAGCGGCCTGCTGCGCAGCGACGTCGTCGACCTGGCGGTCCACCGCGACACGGTGGTGGTGGCCCACCCCGAGGGGGGGCTGTCGCTGGTCCGCGGCGAGCGGGTGCGGACGGTGTCCCACCCCGACCTGGTGCCCACCGCGGTGGCGGACGCCCCCGACGGGGTGCTGGTCGCGACCGCCGGCCAGGGGCTGCTGCGCTGGGACGGGGAGGCGCTGGTCGAGGTGCCGATCCGTGGGGAGGGGCCCGACGGCGCCTGGGATCTCCAGCGCCCGCGGCTCACCGACGTGGCCCACGACCCGGTGGACGGCAGCACCTGGGTCGCGACCTTCGACCGCGGCGCCGCCCGGCGGGACGCCGGGGGCTGGGAGCTGCAGGGGATGCAGCACGGCCTGGCCGACGCGTTCGTGACCTCGCTGGCCTGCGCCCACCGCGGCGACGACGCGGTGGTGCTGATCGGGACCCAGACCGGGCTGACCCTGCGCGAGGGCGGCCGCGATCGCATCTTCGGCGCCGGCCAGGGCCTGCCCGACGACCACGTCTCGGCCGTGGCGCTGCTCGACGATCGGCTCGCGGTGGGCACCTTCGGCGGCGGCCTGGCGCTGTACGAGGACGCCGACTGGCACGCCGTCGCGCCGCCGGACCTGCCGTCGGGGTACGTCCAGACCGTGGCCTACGACGCCCGCGGGCGGCTGTGGGTCGGGACCCGCGGCGGCCTGGCGCTGCGCCACGAGGGGCGCTGGGAGCCGCGGCCCGGCCCCGACGGACCGCCCGGCGCCAGGATCACCGCCCTGGCGGTGGCCGAGGGCGGCCCCGAGGCGGGGCTGTGGGTCGGCACCTTCGAGCGCGGCGTCGGTGCGCGGCTGGCCGGCTCGTGGTCGTCGTACGGCACCGGGGACGGCCTGCCCTCGGCGGAGGTCAACGCGCTGACGTTCCACCGCGGGGTGCTGTGGGTCGCGACCAACGCCGGTCCCGCGTTCTTCTCCGACGGGCAGTTCGTCCGCCACCCGCGGCTGGGCGCCCTGCGTGGCAAGGCCGCCACCGCGCTGCTGTCCGACGGCGACGCGCTGTGGATCGGCACCGCCTCCGGCGTGACGCGGCTGGGGCCCGACGGCGCGGTGCGCCGCACCGGCGTGCGCGACGGGCTGATCAACGGTCACGTCTACGCGCTGGCGGCGGCGGCCGACCGGGTGTGGGCCGGGACCCTCGGCGGGCTGTCGGCCGTCCCCCGCGAGGGGGGCCCCGTCCCCGGCGAGCTGGCCCCCGTGCTGGCCGGCCCCGGCGGCCTGTCCCACGCGTGGGTCAACGCCCTGCTGACCCGCGGCGACGAGGTCTGGGTCGGGACCTACGGCGGCGGTGTCGATCGCCACGACGGCGAGGCCTGGTCCCGCGTGTACCCGACCGGCGACGAGACCCTCGAGATCAACCCCGGCGCCGCGGCGTGGATCGGCGACCGCCCCGCGTTCGGCACCCTCGACCGGGGCCTGCTGGTGGTCGGCGAGCAGCGCGCCGAGCTGCTCGACGAGGAGCTCGGCCTGGGCTGCCCCTCGGTCACCGCCCTGCGCTTCGACGGCAGCGACGTCTGGATCGGCACCGCCGCCGGCCTGTCCCGGGTACCGGCGTCCTCGGTCGTGCGCTGACTCCCCGCCCCGATCCCGCCCGATTCCCGTATCCGTGGGCGTTGCCCTCGCCGTTGCCGTCGCCCTCGCCGTATCCGTAGTCGTCGCCGTATCCGTAGTCGTTGCCGTTGCCGTTGCCGTCGCCGTGTCCGTAGGCGTTGCCGTCGCCGTCGCATTCGCCGTCGCCGTGTCCGTAGGCGTTGCCGTCGCCGTCGCCGTCGCCGATCTCCGACCGGCTCGACATCACCCGTGGTTCCCCGGATGGGGAGCGTGGGGGTTCGAAGTTCCGCTGGGCGGAACTTGGGATGCCCAGGAGGGGGTGGTGGGCCCTCG
>CAZOYV010000127.1:0-22707 GCA_964584075.1 uncultured Rickettsiales bacterium
CGGGGCGGCGGTGGGGGGGGCGGAGGCGGAGGTTGCGCCTCCTCGTACTCGACCGTCGGCGTGTCCTCGCTCGGCTCGTCCGCCGGTTCGTGGGTCGGCCGGATGTCCAGGAAATCGGGGATCTCGACGGCGAGGAAGTCGTCCCCGGTGCTGTCGGCGCGCTCCTCGGGGTCGACGTCGAGCAGCTCCTCGGCGCCCTGCTCGAGACCGCTCAGGTCCGGAGCGTCGGGATCCTGCGCGGTGTCCTCCTCCTCCTCGACGACCTCGTCCCGCGACCCCTCTCCCGGGGCCCCCTGTTCGACCCACACGGAGGGTCGGGGAGGATCTCCGTCGGACATCCCCAGATCCGCCGGCAAGGACTCGTAGCTGGCTTGATCGAGCTCCTCGAACTCTTCGTCCATCGAGGGCGTCCCGACCGCGACCTCGCCCACGGACACCGGACCGTCGGCCGTCCGGGTGAACATCTCGGCGATGTCCACGTCGATCTCGTCCCGCAACATCGACGAGCGTCCGCCCCGATCCGGCTCGTCGAGCATCCCGCTGCCGATGCCCTCCAGCGCCGCGAGGACGTCGGCGGCATCGTCGTCGAGGAGGAAGTTTCCGGCGGACTCCGTGGCGATGCCGGACTCCAGCACGCCGCCCCCCGGCGCGAGCGTGTCGTCGCTCCAGTTGGCCAGCTCCGGGCCCATCGCGTCGTCGAACGCCTCCAGGCGACTGAGCGCGCCACCGTCCCCCGGGAGCAGCTCGGTGGTCCGGACCAGGCACCGCCGCGCGACGGGCAGCACGCCGCGGTCCATGGCGATGGTGTACATCTGCAGGTACGAGTCGGCGGCGTCCTCGGGGCGCGCCAGGCGCACCAGCGAGCGGGCCCGCAGCTGGTGCGAGGCGAACAGCTCGGGCCAGCCCTGGACGGCCTCGTTGCCCTCGACCTTGGCCCGGTCCACGAGGCCGTAGCGCAGGAACACGTCCCCGCGCACGAGGTGCCACAGCGCGTCGTCGCCGGGCTGCTCGGGCAGCTCGAGCGGGGGCGCCTCGACCACGGCCTCGGCCGCGGGCAGCTCGTCCTCCTCGACCACCTGCTCCTGGGGACGCAGCGCCCGGATCCGCTCCTCGACCGCAGCCTGCCGGCCGTCACCGGCCGCGGCATAGATCCGGCCCAGCTCCTCGAGGACCTGCAGCGCCTTGTCCCTCTCGCCCTGCTCCTCGAACGCCCGGCCGAGCAGGTCGAGGGTCTCGGTGTCCTGGGGGTCCTTCTTGAAGCACAGCTGCAGCTTGCTGATCGCGGACTTGGGGTTGCCCCGCTGCAACAGGACGTACGCCATCTCCTTGAGATAGGCGGTGGGCTCGCTGGCGATCCCCGCCAGCCGGTCGAGCACCGACAGCAGCTTGGTCAGGTCCCCCTCGGTGCGGAGCCGCTCGGCCATCCGGGTGAGCAGCTCCATCGCCTTCTGCGGCTGGGCCGCGCCGGTGTACATCGACACCAGGCGCCAGGCGGCGTCGAGGTCGTTGGGCGAGAGCATGTAGAGCCGCTCGTGGACCTCGAGCTTCTGCTGCAGCGTGCCGGCCTGATCGACCAGCGCGGCAGCCTTCTGGAAGTGGATCGTGGCGTCGGAGACCTTGCGCTGCGAGTGGTAGATCTGCCCCAGCTGGAGGTGGACCTCGATGCTGTCGGAGTCGAGCCCCAGCATCTGCTTGAGGATCGCGATCGCCTTGGGGTAGAAGCCGCCCTGCTGGTAGTAGTCCGCGACCCAGCGGAACTCCTCGAGGGCGTCCTCGCGCCGACCCTTGCGCGCCAGCAGCTCCGCATACTTGTGCCGAATGCGGGGATCCCGCGCGTCGAACGAGAGGATCTTCTCGTACTCGCGGATCGCCTTGTCGACCTGCCCCTTCTGCAGGAAGCGATTGGCGCTCTTGAGTGCCTTTTCCTTCTTCGAGGTCACTCGCCGATCTCCCGCGATCCTTCCGGTGCGCCGGTTGTCGGGCGCGGACTTCGTTTTTGCCAGTTGACCCGCCCGGGGTCAAGGGATCCGGGCGATTCGGGCGTCCGCGCGCGTGACGATCACGCGCCGGAGCCGTCCGCGTCCCTGCGACCGAGCCAGCCGCACAGCGCCCGCAGCCCCAGCAGGTAGCTGTCCGCGCCGAACCCGCTGACGCTCCCGATCACCACGGGGGCCAGCAGGGAGCGGTGGCGGAACGACTCCCGCGCGGCGATGTTGCTGAGATGGACCTCCACCGTCGGGAGGTCCACCGCGGCGACCGCGTCCCGCAGCGCCACCGAGGTGTGGGTGTAGCCCGCGGCGTTGAGCACGATCCCGTCGGCCCGATCGATCGCCTCGTGGATGCGGTCGATCAGGTCGCCCTCGCCGTTGTGCTGGTGGATCTCCAGGGTCGCGCCGAGCTCCCCGGCGAGGGTCTGCAGCGCGTTGTCGATCTCGGCGAGCGTGGATCGGCCGTAGACCGCGGTCTCCCGGGTCCCGAGCAGGTCGAGGTTGGGTCCGTGGAGGACGAGGACTCGCCGGAGCACGGCGTCCCCCCGATCGAGGCGAGATCAGGGGCTGATCTCGAAGTCGATGAAGTCGGAGCCGATGGTCGCCCACACCTGGACCGGGAGGACCTCGTCCGCTCCGAGGGGCAGATCCTCGACCCACAGCCACACCGACTCGACCCCCTGGGCATCCGTGTAGCCCTGGTAGTAGTTGGGCTTCAGCGCATCGTTGAAGTCCCCGGTCAGCTGCGCCCAGGTCTGGTTCGGATCGCTGCAGTAGCTGCCCCACTGGCTGTCGTCGCCCGGACAGTCCTCGACGTTGATCACGCCGGTGGGCAGGATGTACACCTCGCTGTAGCTCGTCCCGATCTCGATCGCGATGTTGTTGTAGGGCAGGTCGTCTTCCTCGCTGTAGACGAGGAAGTCCGCCCGGATCAGGGCCCACCGGCTGTCCTTGCCGGCCCAAGACGGGTCCCACGCGATCTCGATGTCTTCCATCTCGCCGAGCAGCGCGTCGGGCGGCGCGGTGACCGGTGCGACACACGCGGTGGCGAACACGAGCGACAGCGCAGCGGTCACGATCAGCAATCTGTACAACGGGGACATCACCACCTCCGACTGGACGGAATCCAGCTTCCACAGACACTACCGAACCCAGATTACGCCAGGTTTCCTTGCGGTTTCAAGGGGTTTCCCAACGAAGCACGCCCAGGTCCGCCAGTTCGTCCAGGATATCGGGCAGGTCCCGGGGGGGAACCGATCGGTACTCCGGCGCTCCGATCCCCCGCAACACGACCCACACGAGCTCGCCACCGGTTCGCTTCTTGTCCTGTACCAGGGTGTCCAGCACGGTCCGGCGGCTCACGGCCGGGGAGCGGACGGGCAGCCCCAGCCGCTCCAGCGCCGTGCGCGCTCGGGCGATCGCGTGCGCGGGCAAGTCACACCACCGGGCCGACAGCTCCAGGGCTCCGACGATCCCGATCGCGATCGCCTCGCCGTGTCGCAGCCTCCCACCGCTCGCGGACTCGAGGGCGTGGCCGAGGGTGTGGCCGAGGTTGAGCTGGCGGCGCACCCCGCCGTCCCGTTCGTCCCGCTCCACCAGCGCGGCCTTGTGGGCCAGGCACCGGTACACGACCTCGACGTACGCGTCGGGCTCGGCGCCGAGCAGCGAGGAGGTCTCCCGCTCCAGCCGTTCGAGGAACGCCTCGCCGGAGAGCAGCGCGTACTTGACGACCTCTCCCAGCCCGGCCCGGATCTCCCGGTCGGGGAGCGTTCCGAGGCATCCCGTGGCGGCCAGCACGGCCGCGGGCTGGTGGTACGTCCCCACCAGGTTCTTGCCCCGCGGCGTGTTGATCGCGGTCTTCCCCCCCACCGCGCTGTCCACCTGGGCGACCAGGGAGGTGGGCACCTGCACGACGGGCAAGCCCCGGCGCAGCAGGGACGCTGCCAGCCCTGCGAGATCGCCGACCACGCCCCCCCCGAGCGCCAGGACGACGTCCCCGCGCCCGACCTCCGCCCCGATCAGGTCGTCCAGGACGCCCTCGAGACATCCCATCGACTTGCTGCCCTCCCCCGCCGGGACCACCGTGCAGACGGGCTCGAGGCCGGCTGCCCGCGCGGCGTCCACGGCGACGGCACCGTAGAGCCCGTCGACGTGCCGATCCGTGACGATCGCGGCCTTCCCGCCCCTCCAGGGCGCCAGCAGTCGATCCAGGCCCTCGAAGGGCCGGGTCACGACGTGGATCTCGTGGGAGCGCTGCCCCAGGGAGACCACCAGCTCGCGGCCCGATCTGGCGTCGGCGGGCGGCACGGGCGGCGGTCCGTGGGGCAGGTGTGCCCGGCGCAGGCGGCGCTCAGTCGCCGCGCGAGACCGAGGAGGAGACCGCGCGGGGCTGCACGCGGCTGAGGATCGTCGGGGTGATGAAGACCAGCATCTCCTTGCGCTCCCGGCGCTTGTCCTTGCTCCCGAACAGGGCGCCGAGGACCGGCACCTTGCCGATCCCGGGGATGTACGTCCGGTCTTCCGCCTCCTCGAGGCTGTAGACGCCGCCGATGACGGTGGTGTCGCCGTTGGGCACCATCACCATCGTCTGCGCCTCCTTGATCTCGATGGACGGGTTGTTGCCGACGGTGTTCCCGAAGTCGGGGCGGTTCTTGGTGACGCTCAGGTCGAGGAAGATCGAGCCGTCCGCCGTGATCGAGGGCGTGACCCTGAGCTCCAGCGTGGCCTCGATGAACTGGACCTGGGTGCCGCGCAGGGACGCGGTCTCGTACGGGACGCGCGTGCCCTGCTTGATGTAGGCCTCTTCGTTGGTCACCACGGTGATCCGAGGGCTGGAGACGACGCGGCCCTCGCCGGTGGACTCGAGCGCCGAGAGGCGCAGGTCCAGGTCCAGCACGCCGGTGATCGAGCCGAGGCCGATGCCGAGGGACCCGCGATCGCTGGCCGCGGGCAGGTCGACGACCCAGTTGGGGTCCGTGGTGAACGCGGTCAGCCCCTCGATCCCCTGCTGTCCACCGGGCAGCACGATCGGCGCGGACTTCCCACCGCTGACCCCCACGCTGTTGGGGAAGAACAGGCCGGTGGGCATCCCGGTGCCGGGGGAGAAGTTGAGGTTCCCGCCCCACTGGATACCGGCGCTCCGCGAGAAGTTGGTGTTGACCTCGACGATCCGCGCGTCGATCTGGACCTGCGGCGTCTGGGTGTCCAGCGCCATGACCAGCAAGCGCGCCTGGCGCAGCGACTCCTCGATGTCCTGGATCACCAGCGAGTTGGTGCGCTCGTCGACGCTGACGCTGCCCCGATCGCTGAGGACCTCGCCGATGTGCTTGGACATGTCCATCGCGTCCGCGTAGTTCACCGGCAGCGTCAGCACGGCCAGCTCCTGCAGCTCGATGCTGGCCTTCTGGGCCTGCAGCGCGGCCTCGCGCTCGGCGCGGATGGTGTTCAGCGGCGCGATGCGCAGGATGTTGCCGTACAGGATCCCGCCGAGCCCCTTGGACTGCAGGATCGCCGCCAGCGCCTGGTCCCACGGCACGCGGTCCATGCGCACCGTGACCGTGCCCTTGACGCTGTCGCTGGACACGATGTTCAGCCCGCTGACGCTGGAGATCAGCCGGAACACGTTGTGGATGTCGGCGTTGACCAGGTCCAGGTTGATCAGCCGCGGCGCCTTGCCGCCGGTGATGTGGCGCAGATCCCACTGGCCCTCGAGGATCAGACCCTGGCCCCCCGGGGTGCCGTACTTCTTGGACGGATCGAGGCTCTGGCCCTGAGAGGTGATCACGGTCTCCCGCGAGAACGCGCCGGTGATCGACTTCTGCTCCTCGCTGATCCCGTCCTCGTCCCCCTCCTCCTCGTAGGAGCCGAACACCGCGAAGTCCTCGTAGCCGGCCGCGGCCACCGACGGCGGGATCTCGAAGTCCATCCGCAGCACGTTGCCCTCCACCGCCGGCTTGGGCTCCACGTGCGTCCGCATCCGGATCACGACCTTGACCGTCCCCGGCTGGCTGCGGCTCTGGTAGCAGTGGATCATGTCGATCGCGCTGGGGAACCGGCTGGTGTCCAGGCTGCGCTCGAGTCCGGTGCCGAGGGTCGCGCCCTGCAGGTCGATCACGAACTGCCGCTGCGTGGCCCAGCGGGACGTGTAGTCCAGCCGCGAGTCCCCCGTGATGATCAGGCTGGAGTGCTCCTCGAAGTTCTGGAAGTCGACGCCGAGGACCTTGGTGCCGGACCCGCGCCAGACGTGATCACCGTGCACGGAGGAGAGCTCGCCGTCGATGATGTCGCGGACCGGGTTCTCGTCCTCGTCCGTCCCCTGCTGGCTCTCCTCCTGGATCTTCTTCTTCTCCTCGATGTCGTCGATCTCGTCCGCGATGGCATCGTCCGCGAGGTACCCGCCGCGCTCGATGTCGAGCACCAGCGCGTGATCCTCGACACGCGTGGAGTACTCCCGGGCGTCGTCGAGGGCGATCACCAGCCGCGTGGTGACCAGGCCATCCTTCTCCATCCGCTCGCTGCGGATGTCGCGGATCACCCCGTCGTGGACCGGGATCACCGGATCGATGCCACCGGGCTCCATGTCGGCGATGTCGACGACCACCTCCAGCGGATTGCTCCGCTGGTAGTGGCTGTGGTTGGGGCGCGCGGTCGTGGCGACGCGCACCTCGACGCCCTCTCCGGAGCTCGACAGCGAGACGTCGGTGATCTGGTGATCGAATCCGGCCGGCGCCTCGTTGGCCCACGCCAGGGGGGCGAGCACCAGGGTCAGGATCACGGCCAGCGATCCACGCCGGAGAAACGATCCCGTCGCGACAGTCAGCGTATCCATGGGTCGACTCCTCTTCCACATCATCGCTAATCGGACTCCTCGAACGGATCAGGGAGCTGCATCGCGTACTCGTTGGTGATCGGACGGTTCTCGATGGGGTCGCGGAACTCCTCCGTGATGATCACGCCGTCGCTCTTGATCTGCGTGACCTTGCCCCACTTCTTCCCGATCAGATCGCCGTGCTGGATGATGTGCCCCTTGCCCTTCGGATCCTCGACCATCGCGACCGGTTCGTCCACGCCCCACATGATCCCCACGAGCCGGAGCTGGTCCAGCTCCCAGTTCTGCAGCTCGGAGGCCACGATGGTGTCGCGCTGGACGACCTCCACCGAGGTGAAGGAGCGGAACGGATCGCGCTTCCCGATGGGGTTGTAGCTGTACTCGGCCTCGGCCTTCTTCTCTTCCCTCTCGGCGGGCTCCGTCGCCGCCGGTGCCGGGGCCGGTGCCGGAGCGGCCGGCGCCGCGGTCTCCACGCTCCCCGCCGGCACGGGGCCGCCGCCGCCGCCGCCGCCGCCGCTGCACGCGACACAGCCGGCGCCCAGCGCGAGTACCCCTCCGCAGGCGAGCGTCACCAGGGCGAGTCCGGTTCTCATCTGGGTCCTCATCTCCGCATCACCTCCGGGGGCGCGGCCCTGCGCTGCCCGCGTCCGCCGTCGTCGCGTCACCACCGGCGGGCGCCTGCTCGATGAACCGATACGTCACGGCCTCGCACTGCGTGCTCAGGATGATCCGTCCGCTGCGCTCCTCCGGCTTGGTCATCTCCACGTTGCGGATGTTCACGATCCGGGGCAGCTTCCCGACCCGGTCGAAGAACAGCGCCACCTCGTGGTAGGTGCCCGTCACCACGATCTCGACCGGGACCTCCGCGTAGAAGTCGCGGCGTACCTCGGGCAGCGGGTGGAACAGCTGGAACTCCAGCCCGTTCTTGCGGCCGAGGTGCGAGACGTTTCGGAGCAGGCCCGGGATCTCGCGCTGGTTGGGGAGCTCCTTGAGCGCCCGGCTGAGCTCCTCGTTGAGCCGCTCCACGTCGCGCTCGAA
The DNA here is from genome assembly GCA_964584075.1 of uncultured Rickettsiales bacterium. Classification (GTDB taxonomy): domain Bacteria; phylum Myxococcota_A; class UBA796; order UBA9615; family CAYRNR01; genus CAZOYV01. The sequence continues at coordinate 7,855 of CAZOYV010000127.1, forward strand.
CTGGTCCTTGTTCTCGGCGATGCGCCGGGTCTCGTCCCGCTCCTGGATCAGGTCCGAGCGCTGGAACTCGAGGTTCTGGACCTCGATCTTGAGCTTCTTGTTCACCAGGAAGTGGAACAGCGCGAAGATGCCCACGTACAGGATCAGCGCGATCGCGATCTTCTGGTAGTCCGGCAGCTTCGCGATCCGATCGAGAAGGTCACCCATGACTGCTCTCGCCTCCCGCCAACCTAGGGCGTCCTCGTCGTCGCCGTGATCTCGAAGTCCTTGAGCCGATCGCCTCCCTTGGCGTTCTGGGCCTTGATCTTCACCAGATAGACATCGGTGAAGTAGGGCGACTGCTCGAGGTTCGTCATGAACGTGGCGATCACCTCGTTGTTGATCGCCGTCCCGGTCATGCGGACCCGGTTGCCCTCCTGCTTGAGCAGGTCGATCCAGAGCTTCTCGGGAATCCGCAGCGCGATCTCGTCCAGCATGTGCACCGGCCCCATCTTGGAGGCGCGCAGCTGGGCGATGATCTCCTTCTTCTTCTGCAGGGCGGCCTTGGTCTTCTCGAGCTCCTCGACCTCGGGGATGATGAGCTTGAGGTTCTCGATCTCGTCCCGCAGGTCCTGGTTCTCCTGTGCCAGCGAGGAGATCTCCCGCTTCTTCGTGGCGTAGAGAACGACGCAGAGCAGGACCACCACGACCAGGCCGATCCCGAACAGGACCAGGTGACGCTGGGTCGCTTCCTTCTTCCGCGTCGCGCGGACGGGAAGGAGGTTGATCTTGATCATCGGTCACCCGCCCTTCGTAGCGCCAGGCCGACGGCGACGGCGGCCATCGGTGCCACCTCGTTGAGGAATGCGATGTCGAACTGGTCGGAGATGTTGATCTTGCGGAAGGCGTTGATGACCTCGACGTCGATCCCGGTCTTGTCCTGGATCGTGCGGGTCAGCCCGGGAACGCGGGCCGAGCCGCCGCTGAGCAGGATCCGACGGATCCGGTCCTCGGTCGACGTCGCGGCGTAGAAGTCGAGGGAACGCTGGATCTCGGTGGCGACGTTGTCGTTCACCGACTGGATGATGCCCTCGACCTCCTCGGGGACGACGGCCTGCGTGTCCCGCACGATCCCGCCCCCGATCTTGAGCGCCTCCGCCTCCTCGTAGCTCACGCTGAGCTGCTTCTGGATCTCCTCGGTGTACTGGTTGCCGCCGAGGGTGATGTCGCGCGTGAACGCGGTCACGCCGCCCTTGAGCACGTTGATGTTGATGATGCTCGCGCCGACGTTGACCAGCACGCTGGTCTCGTCCCCCGCCGCCTCGTAGTTCACCTCGTACATGTTCTCGATGGCGAACGAGTCGACGTCGATGACCACCGGGCTCAGCCCCGCCTCCTGGATGATCGCGACGTAGTCGTTGATCATGTCCTTCTTGGCGGCGACGAGCACGACCTCCATCTGCCCGGCCTCGTCGCCGGACTGGTTGATGATCTGGACGTCGATGTTGACGTCGTTGATGTCGAACGGGATGTACTGCTCGGCCTCCCAGTGGATGGACTCCTCGAGCTCCTCCATCGACATCACCGGGAGGTTGATCTTCTTGATGATCACCGAGTGACCGGAGACGGACGTGATGACGTCCTTGGTCCGGATGTGGTTCTTGCGGATCAGCTCGCGGATCGCCTCGACGATGATGTTGGAGTTCATCAACGCCCCGTCGACGATCGCCTCCGGGGGCAGCTTGGTCATCCCGAAGTTGGTCAGCGACCAGCCGTTGCCCTTCGGCTGCAGCTCACAGACCTTGATGAAGCTGGAGCCGATGTCCAGGCCGATAGAGCCCTTGTTCTTGGAGAATAGCGCGACCACGTGCGACCTCCATCAGCCAGCTACCACGGTGGACCTGCGTAGTGTGGGTCATCGTGAGAGGTCAGTCACGATCCACCACTCAGCTACAAGAAAACAGAGAAACCCACACTCCTCAGGTCCGATGGTCAACTAGCGTGCGACCCCCTGTCAAGCTGTTTTTCCCACCGCAAGGTACCATATTCCCTGATCTCGCTCGTACAAGTCCAGCCCCCCACGAAAGGTTTGGGGCACGTCCGAGGACCTCATGGATCGCTCGCGTTCTGCCGGCCCGCTCCCCATCTGGTCCCGCGCCGCCTCCGGCGCGGCGATCGGGCTCCTCGTGGTCGCGTGCTGGTTCTCCGCGGTCTCGGCGATCGGGGAGCCGCTCCGCGCCACGCGCCTGCTCGCGATGAGCGCCGGGCTCTCGCTCCTGCCCGTCGCGGCCCTTGGTGCGCGGTTGCGCGGTTTCGTGCGCGCGCCCGCGACGTGGTGGCTGGCCCTGGCCTGGGTCGCGAGCACCGGCGCCCTGCTCCCGGCGATCGCCACCGGCGTCGGCGCGGCGCTGCCGGGCGGCGTCCTGGCCGATGCGGCCCTGGTCCTGGGCTGGACCGTGGCGCTGCTCCCCGCGGTCGCCCTGATCTCCGGAGCGCGGCTCCCCGTGTCCGCCGGCCGTGCATCGGCCCTGGGGCCGTTCGCCGCGCTCGCGCCGGTCGCCGCGCTGGGCTGGGCGCTGTCCCGGGGATGCCCCCCGGTCGTGGCGACGGCCCTGGGCGGGGCGCTGCTCCTGTTCGTCCCGCAGCGGCGGTCCGTCCCCGGCCCGCGCGCGACGGGGCTCGGCGCCACGGCACTCGAGGCGCTGGCGCTCGGCGCGCTGGCGACGCTGAGTGGACTGACGATCCCGCCCTGGCTGGCCGCATTCGGCGGTGCATCGCCGCAGGGGGCCCTGCTGCTGGCGATCACCGCGATGCTCGGCTGGGGTGCAGCTGGAGCGCTGTTCCCGCCACGGCGCACGCCCGGCTGGATCCCACCCGCGCTGGTCGGCGTCGCGGCCCTGGCCAGCCTGGTGATCGCGTCCCGTGCCCTCGACGTGCTGCTGCTCGCCCAGCCCGACTCGGCCGGAGGCCGCGTGGCGGCCCTCGGGCCCTGGTGGGCGTTCGCCGCGGCGGCGGGCGTGCCGCTCGGACTGGCGGTCGGAGCGTGGCGCCCCGCGTCCGCCCTGCGGCGTCCTCCCTGGCTGGCGACCGGCCTCGGGATCGGCCTGCTCGTCGAGGGGCTGCTCGGCGGCCGCGGCGGCTCGGACCTGCCGGTCCGCGTGGTCCTGGGGCTCTCCGCAGCGGCGTCGATGGCGCTGCTGATCCAGCCTCGCCGGGAGGAGCCGCGCGCCGCGGTGGCGCTCGGCTGGACCGCTGCGGTGCTGCTGGTCTCGGGGCTGGTCCTGTGGCGTCCGGTGTCGATCGTACCCGCGGTGCTGGACGCCGCCGCGCGGATTCCCCGCTTCGACCCGACGTTGCCCGCCGATCTCGAGGACGTCCGCGGCGGTCACGCGGGCACCGACCGCGCCGGGGTGCGAGGCGCCGCGGAGACCGGCTCCGGGGTGCACCTGCTCCGCGGAGGCCAGGTGTTACCGCCGGACCGCGCCGTGGAGGCAGCCGAGGGCCTGGCCACCCTGCTGCCGGTGCTGGCGGCCGTCGACGCCCGGACCGCGATGGTCGTGGAGGCCGGCCGGGGGACCGGGCTGCGGGTCCTCGGGGACGGTGGGATTGCCGGCGTGTCCGTGCTCGACCGATCCCCCTATGCCGCGGCCCAGCTCGCCTCCCTGGACGAACCCCGCAGGAGCGCCACGACCAACCCCGCGGTGCGCTTCGAGCGACGCCGCGCGCTGCCCGCGCTGCGTCCCCGTCGGGCGGCACCGGACGTGCTGGTGGTCCAGCTCCCCGCGCCCCACGGACTCGGGGCCGAGGCGTGGTACGGGCCCCGACTGGCGAGGCAGGCTGCCCGGGCGGTGGCTCCCGGTGGCTGGGTCGCGTACCTCGTCCCGACGCGGAGCCTGCAACCCGCCGATCTGGCGGGGACGATCTCGGCGTTCGAGCGCTCGTTCCCGGGATCGACGATCTGGGTCGATCCGGCCGGGCACGGCGACGTGGTCCTGCTGGGCTCGACGGCCGGGACCCGCCCGGACATGGAACACCTCCGGCTCGGGCTCCAGCGGCAGGGGATCCGCCGGCTGGCGCGAGAGATCGGCGTCTCCGACGGAGACGAGCTGATCAGGCGCGCCTTCGCCCGAAGCGATCGGCAGGGTCTCGCCGGCGCCGCCCGGTCTCCGCGGGGGCTGGCCTGGCGCTCCGCCCGGTCCCGGCTCGAGGGCCGCGAGGCGATCCCCCTGCTGGCGTTCGCCGACCTGGCCGAGCCACCGGAACAGATCCTCGATCTCACCCGGGTCGATCCCGATCGGCGCGAGGCGTGGGTCGCCTCGGGCCGACACGTCGACGTCTACTGGCCCACCTACCTGACGTTCCTCGACCGCATCGCGCGGCTGGAGGAGGTCGAGTCCCTCGAGTGGGCTCGCGAGCTGCGCGAGACCAGTGACGACCCCACCGCCGATCTCCGCCCGCTGGTCCGGGAGACGCTGGAGGCGGGCCGCTCGGCCTCGGCGCGGGGGATGCGCTCCGACGCGGAGGCGCTGTTCCTCCTGGCCGAGGCATTCTCTCCCGACGATCCGGAGGTCCACGAGGAGCTCGGGCGGCTGGACTGGCAGGCAGGGCGCGACGATCAGGCGCTTCGTCGCTTCGAGGCCGCGCTGGATGCCGAGCCGACGCGCCTCGTGTCCCTCCTCGGTGCGGCCGAGATCCACCTCCGCCGCGGCGAGCGGGAGGAGGCCCGCTCGTTGCTGCAGCGGGCGGTCGACGCACACCCGCGGTCGGTCGACGCCCTGCACAACCTGGCCCGCGTCGAGCTGATCGACGGCCGCCGCGCCACGGCGCTGACCCTGTTGCAGCAAGCCCACGAGCTCCAGCCGGGTGACGCCCGCGTGATGTTCGCGATGGCGGAGGCGACGTTCCTCGAGGCCATCTCCCTGCGGGATCGCGGGGAGCCCCACGAGGAGCTGCTGGAGCAGGCCCGGCTCCACTCCCTCCAGGCGCTGGATCTCGCCAGGGAACCCGAGGCGCTGTGCCTCTACGGCCAGATCGAGCTCGTCCGCGGGGACCTGGTCAGCGCCCAGGCGGCGCTCGAAGAGGCGCTCGAGGGGGCGCCCGACGACTTCGACACCCGGGCCGCGCTCGGCGAGGTGCTGATGGCGCGGCACCGGTACGACGCCGCCGCCCGTCAGTTCCTCGAGGCCCGGCGGCTGCACCCCGACGACATCCGGGTGGAGCAGCGGCTGGGCCAGCTGCGCGCGCTGGCGCCGGCGGCGTTCGAGGAGTGACGGGGGCGATCGTCGAGGGCGAATCGAGGACGAGGGCGAGCTCGAGGGCGGGGTCGAGGGCGAGTTCGAGACCGAGTTCGAGGGCGAGTTCGAGACCGAGTTCGAGACCGAGTTCGAGGGCGTGGTCGTCGGTCTCTGGGTCCCCGGTGGAAAGCGACCTGGGGTGCCCCCACGGCTTTGGGGGCGGTATGGAGCAGCGGCCGAGATCCGAAGCTACGGGGGCGGATCGGGCAGTTCAGCCCGTGCCTCCTGGGGCTTGGGTTGCGGATCGGGCAGTTGGTGCGTTGTGGATTCCAGCTGATGGTGGCGGCCTTTAGAAGACGTTCCGCCAGTTCGAGTAGTAGATCCGGTCGGACTGGGTGTAGGTCGCCTGGGGCTGGATCGGCCCCATCGCGGTGATCGACCCGTCGGTGCCGGTGATCGAGACGTAGACGCCGCCGTTGCTGTACGAGAACCGCGACGGGATCCCCTCCACCTCGACGTACTTGCTGTCGGTCACGGCCAGGTTGTCCGGGCCGAAGTCGGTGGCGGCGTCGAACGCTCCGGTGCAGTCGTCGAGGTTCAGCGCCCAGATCCGGGCGTCGCCCACGTCGCAGGCGTCCGAGGCGACGTAGGTGGCGAAGAACACGATCCCGCCGGCCGTGAACGCGGGACCGACGATCTTCTCGCCCTGGTCCAGCTGCATCGGATCGGCCGCGTTGCCGCAGGTCACCGCCCCGGTCACCTCGTGGACCGAGTGCTCGCACTCCCAGGGGTTCTCGTCGATCACCATGTACATGTGACCGCGGTCCGTGGTCTCGAACAGGTTCCCGTACCAGCCGGTGCCCCACGACACGCGCAGCAGGCCGCCACCGTCGTACGCGACGCTGGGACGGTAGAACACCGCGTCCGAGTCGGCGTTCTGGAGGTTCGCCAGCTGCCCCGGCGCGGTGGGCGGCTCGTGGAACACGCAGGTCCCGCAGTGGCCGTCCCCGCAGTTGATGTCCTCCATCCAGTCCTCGCGCAGCTCTCCGTTGTCGATCAGCACCTTGTAGACGAACCCGTGGCGCGTCCCGACGTACAGCGCGTCGATCGTGCCGTCCTCGTCGTAGTCCACCGCGGCGGGCGTCCCGAACACGCCCGGGGCCGCCTCGAAGGCGTCGGTGGTGCTGCCGTACTTGCGGTACCGGCCGCGGCAATCGGGGACGCCGCCGCCGTCACAGATGAAGTCGTACCCGTAGGCCGCCTCGAGGGTCGGATCGATGTCGTACCCGATCTGGCTGAACGTCGGGTTGTCGGGCTGCAGCAGGTCGACCATGTACCACTTCGCCAGCGGGCGTCGATCGTCCCCCGTGACCACCGGGGCACCGTCCCAGTCCGCGGTCCCGCCCGACCAGAACACCACCGGCCGGAACTCGTTGTCGTCGGAGTCCAGGACCTCGCCGATCACCGGGGTCCCGGTGGAGAGCCCCTTGCCCCAGCCGTTGGAGTCCAGGGCGATGTCGTCGGCGTCCCCGATCCACTCCCACAGGAACCTGGGGCGGCAGGGATCCGTGACGTCCAGCGCATAGTGGTAGCGGCTGCCCATCCCCATCGAGACCACGAGGACGCGGTGGTACTCGCAGCCGCTGGGGTCGATCTCCCCGGCCGCGGCCCCGTCGCAGACGACGATCCCGTTGGGGATGTCGTCCATCCAGAGGTAGGTCAGGTTCACCGAGCCGTCGTGGAGCTGGGACTCGCCGTCGAGCTTCTGGCGGATCATCCGGTGGTTCTCGGTGTGGTACAGCGAGTCCTTGTCCACCAGGTGTCGCGGCACGTAGCCCCACAGCTCCCAGCCGCCGTTGCCATCCAGGGCGTAGTCCTCGAACCCGTCGTGGTCGTTGTCCGCGATCGGCGGTGCCCGGAACGCGTGCAGGAAGCCGTCGTTGGCCGCGACGTAGAGCACGGCCTGGCGCGTCGCGATGGCCTGCAGGAACTCGAAGAACGCCGGATCGTCCGTGACGATCGGAGGCAGGTTGTCGGCGAACGCGGGCTCGGAGAGGAACATGCTGCCGAGCTTCCACGCCGACATCCCGTCGTCGTAGCCCGCGCCGCGGTCGAGGAACGGGGCGGCATAGTTGGACACGTGACCGGTGGGCCACTCTCCCAGGGTCCCGCCGTAGCCGTAGTGGGACTCGCGCACGCCGCGGAGGAAGTCGACCAGCTCCTGGGCGTCCAGCGCATCCACCTGGCAGTCGCGGTTGAAGTCGTACTCGTAGGCGCACTCCGCGTCGAAGGGCTGGTAGTCGAGCAGCAGATCCCCGAGGTTGTGCGAGTCGATGCCCTCGCGGTCGAACGGGATCAGATCCCGCGGCTGGAAGTACGACGCACTCGGCGGGGGCGGTCCCGTGTCGTCGTCCCCGGTGTCGTCGTCCCCGGCGTCGTCGTCCCCGGCGTCGTCGTCCCCCGGGCCCATCTCGTCGTCGTTCGTGAACAGCGTGCGCGCCAGGTCGTAGTCGAAGTCGTAGCAGTGCTGTGCCAGATCGGTGTTGACCTCGGCCTCCAGCGCGATGCGGCTGGCGAGGATCTGGCCGGCGTCCCACAGGCCGCCGTTGGCGGTGGCGCCGTGGTTGATCACCTGGCCGAGCTCGTAGGTCGCGTCGTTGGGGTCGAGGTTGAGCTGGAACGCCTCGAGGTGGCCCCGGAACAGCGGCACTCCGCGCCAGTCGTTGGCGTGGCCCCAGACCTCGTTCCACCCCTGGAACATCCGGTGGCCGGTGGCCGAGGTGAAGGCGCCGGTGACCGCCATCTTGGAGCGCAGCAGCTCGCTCATCACCAGCGAGATGCCCACCGCGACCTCGCCGGGGTGGTTGGCCTCGGTGTAGATCCCCGCCCCCGCCGCCGCGGCGGTGTGGAACAGCATCTCGGAGTAGACCTCGTCCGCGCCGAGGTTGTCGGCGTCGAGCAGGATCGTGTGGGTCCGGACCGTCTGCATCCCCGCGATCCCCCCCACGTCGTTGTTGACGTGGTGGAACGTGGAGTCGTCCAGCAACGTGCACTTGTCCTCGTGGGGCACGCCGGTGGTGTTGCAGGGGTGCCCGGGGTCACCGAGGATCAGGGTGTCGCCGACGAAGTGCTCGTTGGGCGGGGCGTCGTCGCCGGTGCTGCCCAGCCCGTCCCCGAGCACGATCACGTCGATCTGGGTGCAGTCGTGCTCGTACGGGATCCCGTCGAACCCGGTGCCGAGCGGATCGACGTTGTCCAGGTAGTCCTGGAGATCCCAGTGGGCCTCGGCGATGTAGCTGTTGGGGGTGCCCAGCGGTGCCGCGATCTGGAGCTCCCGGATCTGCTCGACCCGGGGCATGTCGAACGGCGCGATCTCGAGGAAGCCGCCGCTGGTCGTGCCGACGATGGCGAACTCCATCTCGGGCGGTGCGGACTGCATCGCCGCGATGATCGCCTCCTCCGCCACCTCCCAGCGCGTGTCGTTGCCGGCCTTCCCGTACCACGGGGTGTTCATCCGCGTGCCGGTCCCGCCCGCACGCTCGATCAAGAAGATCACCCGAGGGAAGCCGGCGGTCCACGGCTCGAGGGTGGCGACATTGTCGGCGCGCACCGCGGAGGGCCACGCCAGCGCCATCAGCAGCGCCGGGACGATGACGCCGGCCGCGCGCTTCCGGGTGCTCGTGAGTCGGTACATCACGCCCCTCCCTCGTCAATAGCAGTAGCCGAGAACCCGCAGGAACCCGGCCGTCGTCGCCGTGGCATCGGAGCGTAGCCCGCCCCCGGCGCTGTCCGTGCCCTCGGAGACCATGTCCAGGTACACGTTCTGGAGCTGGTCACCGCCGCCACCCTGGTTGATCCCCGCGGTGGCCTCGAAGCCCCGCGGCACGCCGCCGCACTCCCCGTAGCACCGCTGGACCTCGTACTCCGCCGTGGCGTACCCGCCGGTCTCCAGCGGCGTCGCCGGCGGGTTCGTGGTCTCGTTGAGGACCAGCTGGCAAGCCCCGCCCGCGACCGCGACGTTCATCTCGCTCACCGTCTGCGGTGTGGACATGAACGTCTTGCTCACGATCCGCGCGTGGTCGAGGCCCGCGTTGGCGCCGGACTGGGCCTGGTGGTAGCGACGGATGTTGTGCGTGATGGCCAGGTCCATGTCGGCGATGGACAGGGCCGCCAGCCCCAGCAGGGTCAGCGCCACGAGCGCCACGAGCGCCAGCAGCAGCGCGTATCCCCCGCGACCTGTGGTGTGTGTCCGCATCAGTACTTGTCCCGGATCTGGCGCGCCGAGCGCGCATTGCGCAGCGTGATCACCTCGTGGGCGACACGGCGGTGGTACGTGTCCTGGGCCGCCGCCGGTACGTACGTCGAGTCGAGCGACGGCGGGGCGGTCGCGGGCAGGCCCTGCTCCTCCTGTCGCTCGGAGCGGGCGGTCATCCGCAGCCGCACGCGGGAGAGATCGGCGAAGTTCCACGTGTTGATGTCCCAGCCGCTGTTCCAGGTCGCGCCGCAGCCGTCGAAGTGGTTGCAGTACCCGATCTGGAGGTCCTCGATGCCCGCCGCGATCGGGATGTCGTCGCCCTCGTCCAGATCGTCGTCCCAGCTGAGCATCAGGTAGGGCAGGTCCGCGCTGCCGACCCCGTTGCCGTCGCCATCCATGTCGATGTAGTAGGTCACGCTGGTCAGCGGCGAGCAGGTCATCTCCTCGGGGAGCCCGCGGCCGGGGACGCAGTAGTCGTCGTAGTCGTTGGTCCCGGTGTTCGCGACCACCGACACGATGGACCCGGTCACGCTCGCGACGCTCCAGATGTAGGAGACGCCCAGGCCCGTGTTGGCCGAGTGGGACGCGCAGGCGATGCGATCGAAGCGCTCCTCCGTGGGGTCGTACTGGGCCGCGGTGGGGGCCGTCGTGGGCGTGAAGCGCAGCGCCGTCGTCTCGCAGCGGTAGTCGGAGGCGACTCCGCCCCCCGCCTCGCTGCGATCCACGAAGCCCCAGTCGTCCCGGTTGGGGTCCAGGTAGTGCAGCGTGATCCCGTCGCGGCCGTCGCCGTTGAGGTCGTTGTAGGGGATGATGGTCCACAGCGGATCGTTCGGGGTCCCGACGGGGAGAGCCCCGTAGAACTCGCCGAGCACGCTGGCGCCGTGCCCCGCCATCGAGATGTCCTTGGCCACGATCTCCATCGCGAGGCGCAGGTTCTGCTGCGTCCGTCCGATGTCGTACTGGCGCCGGTAGAGCTGGTTCTGGGCCGTGAAGGTGGCGAAGATCGCCAGGGCCATCAGCGCGGTGACCACCATCGCGATGACCAGCTCGACGAGCGTGAAGCCCCCGTCCCGTCCCGGCGCCTGTCGCGTCCGCTTGCCGTGCATCCGCCTCCCCCTTCTCAATCGTACTGGTCGAAGGAACGGGTCTCGATCAGGGTCACGCCGTGCTTCTTGCCGGTCTCCGACATCTGGAACGTGACCCGCGCGGTGATCATGATCCTGCCGGACCCGTCGGTCGTCGAGTCCAGTTCGGTGATGTGGTACGTCCTGCAGAACATCGGTGCGCCGCCCGCCCCGCCGCCACCCGCGAGGGCATCCACCAGCTGGGCGGGATCCTGACAGTTGCCGTCGGCGTCGCTCGGGAAGTGCAGCTGGAGATCCGCCAGCGGATCGGTGCCGGTGGTGGGGTCCGCCGGGTGGCCGGCCCACGGCCCGGGCGTGTTGCCGCGGTTGTACTGGCGGTGGATCAGCTGCTGCATCATGTCCTCGGCCAGGATCGTCGCCTGGCTCGTGCGGTACGACAGCTGGCTGGCCGTGATCGACGCCTGGTGCAGCGCGAACAGCGACAGCAGCCCGATCGCGAGGATCGCCATCGCGAACATGGCCTCGATCAGGGTCAGCCCCGAGCGCGCCCGGGCCCCTCTCGCCAGCGCCCTGCGCCACGCTCCGAACCGGCGTTGCCGGCGACGACGCGGATTCATGCGGTCCACCTCCCTGCAACCCTCTAGGGTACTACCACTCGCGCGTTTCCGCCCTGGTCGACCAGCACGGCGCGCTGCTCCTCCCGCGGGTTCGCGGCCTTGTTGCGGAACACGACCCGGACGTACTGGTCCTGGAAGTCGTCCGGGTCGTTGACCATGAAGCCGTGGGGGCCGAACACCAGCGCGTCGGCCAGCTGCCCGTGCTGGGGCCCGATCATCGGGGACCACGACACGATGCTCACGCCGGGGACCGCGCCGGCCCCGGAGGCCAGGTCGACGGTGCCGTCCCCCAGCCCCACGTCCGCCAGCTCCCAGGTCTCCGAGCCCGTGGCCGCCTCGCCGCGCAGGATCCGGTACGAGCCCGCGTTGACGCGCCGGCTGCCGTCCGGATCCTCGTCCCGCGCCACGAACTGGATCGCGTACTGCCGGTTGCTGGCGATCGCCTTGGTGCGGCAGAGGTCCACGTGGCTCGACAGGCGCTCGGCCGCGTGGTTGACCCGGTAGCGGCCGATGAAGTGCCCGATCGACGGGATCGCGATGGTGGCCACGATGGCGATCACCGCGAGCGTGATCGCCAGCTCGATCAGCGTGAAGCCGCGGCGGTCGTCGGTGCAGAGCGTTCGGGGTACGGGCATGCGCATTCCCTAGAACGGGAACAGCAAGAACCGTGCCTTCGTGCGCGACCACCCGACCGCGCATCGGAGGGAGCGATGCCTGCGCCGCTCCGCGGGGGGAGATGTGAAAAAAGTAGTGGGTCGATGCACCTATGTTTCCAGCGGATCGCACTGCCTCGCGACGCGCGCGCGCAAGTCCTCGAGCCAGCGGCGGTCCCGGCGGGAGACGTCGCCGTCGAGCCCCGCCGAGACCCCCCGCTGGAGGGCGCCGTCCGCCTCCTCGAGCAACGCGCCCGCGTCGCGGCACGGCGCTGCGCCGAGGGGGGGGCTGGAGAGCAGCGCCTCGACGTCGATCAGCGCGGCCCGCACCAGCAGGTCCTCGGTCGCGCCCCGGAAGTGGTCGTCGCGGATCGACGCCTCCGCCGCGGCCTCGACGGTGCTCCGGGCGTCCCCGGTGCGCCCCAGCGCGAGGTAGCTCTCGGCCAGCGCGAGGCGGTACTCCGCCCGCCGCGGCGCCGCGGCGACCGCGCGCTCGTGGAGCTCGAGGCCCTGCTCGGCGTGGCCCGCGTCGATGTACAGCCCGGCCAGGTCCGTCAGCACCCCGGGGTCGCCCGGGGCCAGGTCGTGCGCCGTGCGGAGGTGTCGCTCCGCCTCCCCGGCCTGGCCGCGGGCCGCGGCGACGGCGGCCAGCCCGCGGTAGCCCCCGGCGTACGTCCCGTCGACGGCGACGGCGCGGAGGAAGCGCTGCTCGGCCTCCTCGAGCAGGCCGGCGCGCAGGTAGGACCAGCCGAGCCCGTACAGCGCCGGCGCGTGGTCTCCGTCGATGCGCAGCGCCCGCTGGTAGGCCCGCTCGGCCCGGACCAGCTCTCCGGCCCGCAGCCGCCGGTCGCCCGCGGCGGTCCACCACCCCGGGTCGAGCACGAAGGCGTAGATCGCGGCCCCGGCGAGCACGGCCGCGACGGCCCACGCCACGCCCCACCGGCGGCGGTCGCTCACTCGTCCTCCCCGGGGCGGTAGTCGACGTCGTAGTCCCGCATCTTGTAGAGCAGCGCGCGGTGGCTGATCTCGAGCAGCTTCGCGGCGCGGGTGCGGTTGCCCCGGGTGCGGCGCAGAGCGCGCTCGATCAGGTGGGCCTCGAGGGTCCGCGACGCCTTCTTGATCGACAGGTCGTCGGTGGGGAACGGGGGCGGGTTCTCCACCGCGCCCGCGCTGAGCGACTCCGGCAGATCGCGGAGCCCGAAGCGCTCGCCGTCGCACAGCAGCACCGCCCGCTCGACCACGTTCTCGAGCTCGCGGACGTTGCCGGGCCAGCCGTACGCCATCAGCAGCCGCAGCGTGTCGGGGTCCGCCCCGGCGACCACCTTGCCGTGCTGGCGGGCGTGGCGCGCCACGAAGTGCTCGAGCAGCAGCGGGATGTCCTCGCGGCGCTCCCGCAGCGGGGGCACGCGGACGTGGATCACGTTGAGCCGGTAGAACAGGTCCTCCCGGAAGCGCCCCCGCTCCACCGCCTGCTGGAGGTCCACGCCGGTCGCGGCGACGAGCCGGACGTCGACGGTCCGGGTCTGGTTGTCTCCCACGCGGCGGATCTCGCCGTCCTCGATCGTGCGCAGCAGCTTGACCTGCAGCGCCAGCGGCAGCTCGGCGATCTCGTCGAGGAACAGGGTGCCCCGGTGGGCCTGCTCGAACAGCCCGCTGTGGTCGCGGACCGCCCCGGTGAACGAGCCCTTGACGTGGCCGAACAGCTCGGTCTCGAGCAGTTGCTCGGGGATCGCCCCGCAGTTGACCGGCACCAGCCGATCGCCGGCGCGGTCGGAGTTGCGGTGGATCGCCCGCGCCAGCAGCTCCTTGCCCGTGCCGCTCTCCCCGGTCACCAGCACCGTGGTGCGGTGGGGCGCGACCTTGCCGATCGTCTCGAAGATCCGCTTCATCGGCTCGGACTGGCCGATGATGCCCTCGAACGAGCGCTCGCGATCCAGCTCCTGGCGCAGCTCCAGGTTCTCCTGGTAGAGCTGCTCGCGCTCCAGCACCTTGCGCAGCGTCAGCAGGATCTCGTCGGCCTTGAACGGCTTGGAGACGTAGTCGTAGGCCCCGAGCTTCATCGCCTCGACCGCCGTCTCGGTGGTCCCGTAGGCCGACATCATGATGCAGTACGTCGGCAGGGCCCGGTCGCGCACCTCGCCGAGCAGCTCGAGGCCGTCCATCTTCGGCATCCGGATATCGCAGAGGGTGATGCCGAAGGGCTCCTGCTCCAGCAGCTTCAGCGCCTGCTCGCCGTTGCTCACCGCGGTCGGCTCGTACCCGCCCTTCTTGAGGATCACCATCAGCAGGTGACGGAGGTTCTCCTCGTCGTCGACCACGAGCACCCGTTTGAGGGCCTGGAGCGGGACGGTCTCTCTCGCCACGGCGTCTTCCCCTGGTTGCAGGATCCAGACCAAGATACCTTGATTCCGTGCGCAAGATCCTCCACGTGGTCCACCAGTTCCCCCCCGACGCGATGGGGGGCGTGGAGGTCTCCACGCTCGAGCTGGCCTGCGCCCAGCGGGACCGCGGCGACCGGCCCGTGGTGCTGCACGCGGTGCGCCGGCCCGGCAGCGCCCAGTACGCGCTGGAGCGGTCCGAGCTCGACGGCCTGCCGGTCTGGCGGATGGTCCAGAACTACCCGTACCGGGCCCTGGACGAGCAGGCCCGCGACCCGGGGGCCGCCCGGCGGCTGGGCGAGGTGATCGCGGCCGAGCGGCCGGACGTGGTCCACGTCCAGCACCTGTGGGGCTGGTCCGCCGACGCGCTGGCGATCGCCGCCGGCGCCGGGGTCCCCGCCGTGGCGCACCTCCACGACCACTGGGCGGTGTGCCCCGCGGGGGGGCAGCGGTGGCGTGCCGAGGCGGGGATCTGCGACGACCTCGAGGCCGCGCCGTGCGACGCGTGCTACGCGAGGTTCCGCGCCGTGGAGGGACCGCTCGAGCGCTGGGCGCTGCGGGCGGCTCGCGCGATGCCGCGCCCCCTCCCGCCCGACCTCCTGCACCGCGGCTTCGGTGAGCACCCGCGTGGTCTCCTGGAAGGACGCCGCGG
>CAZOYV010000128.1:0-14889 GCA_964584075.1 uncultured Rickettsiales bacterium
GCATGAATGGCTCCGCAGGACGGGCTCGAACCGCCGACCCGGTGGTTAACAGCCACCTGCTCTACCGACTGAGCTACTGCGGAGCACTCGCGATGCGAAAGAGCGCGGCCCCGAGGGGTCGAGCGGCGCGTAGATTGCCCACGAGGCGGGGGCTTGTCAAGGGGGAAGTCGAGGGCCCTGCGCGGGTCAGGGGGTGCTGGTCGCGAGGTACAGCTCCCAGCCGTGCACGACGGTGGTGCCGGAGGTGCTGAAGTCGGTGACGGTCAGGGTCCAGCTGCCGTTGGGGGTCAGGTTGGTGAAGTTGGACAGGTGGCCGGCGTCGGGGGGGACCAGGTCGTCGTCCCAGGTGATCGCCAGGCGGTCGGCGTCGTAGCCGGTACTGCGCAGGCCGATGGAGTAGGCCGGGTTGGGGTGGGCGAGGGTGATCGAGACCTGGTCGGGGAAGTCGGTCTCGAGGTCGACGTGGACCCAGGCGTCGTCGATCAGGTCGTTGACGCCGAGGGAGACCTCGAGGGTCAGGTCGGTGGGCTGCTCGCCGTTGGGGATCGCCACCTCGGTGTCGCCCGGGATCGGGTCGGCGTCGACGGTCTCCTCCTCGCAGCCGAGCACGAAGGCGCCGAGCTCGGTGGTGGAGGACTCGGCGTAGGGCGAGGCGGTCAGGGTCACGAAGTACTCGCCCTCGAGGTCCTGGGTGATGCCCACCGGGAGCACGGCGTCGGTGCCGCCGGTGCGGGGGTTGTCGGTCCAGGTGAACAGGTTGCCCTGGTCGTCGAACAGCCACAGGGCGGTGTCGAGCTGGGAGCCGACGCCGGCCTCGGAGGTGATCAGGTGGGCCCGCGGCGAGTGGTCGAACAGCACGCGGAACTTGCGCTCGTTGTAGGCCCCGAGGATGCCCTGGGACTGGAGGATCGAGCAGGTCTTCTCCGGCAGGCTCGACTCGGAGACGCCGACGGTGCCGTCGCCCTCGCCGGGGACGCCCTCGACCTCGAAGGTGACGTCGTGCTCGCCGACGGGCAGGGACGGCGGGATCAGGAACAGCGCCTTGAAGGTGTTCTCGTCCTCGACCCAGAAGTAGTTGGTGGTGGGCAGGCCCTGGCTGGCGCGGTCGTGGCCGAAGGGGATGAAGCCCTCGATCTCGAAGGTGACGTACTCGGGGTGGTCCTCGTCGAGCTCGCGGCCGTCGACGTCGACGGAGCACTCCACCAGCTCGGCCTGCTTGGCCGGGGTCGAGGGGTCCGACCAGCACTCCACGGTGTAGGTGAAGTGGCCGACCTCGACGGTGGCGAGGTTGGAGGTCAGGTCGGCCAGCGTGGCGTAGACCTGGGTCGCGCCGACGCCGACGCCCACGGCCTCGTTGCCCTCGACGGTCGCGACGGCCTCGTCGAGGACGAACCAGGTGACCTGGCTGGTGACGTCGACCTCGGCGCCGCTGGCGTAGCGCGCCCGGGCCTCGAGGGGGGTGCGGTCGTCGGTCCCGAAGTTGATGAACGTGGGGGTCACGATCAGGCGCTCGAGGTCGTCGTGCTGACCGTAGGGCGGGTCCTGATCGGGAGGCTGGGGCTGCTCGGTGGTGCAGCCGAGCCCGGCCGCGAGCAGCAGCGACGCGAGCGACAGCAGCAGGGCGCGTGCGGTCATGGAAACCCTCTCGACGGCGAACTCGCCGCCATGGCTCCATGTTGGCCGAAGGGGGGGGGGGATGGCACCTGGGCTGCGCCCGCGCGCGGAGCCCCGGGGGGTCAGGACGCGGAGCGCTTGGTGTCGCGGGGGCTGCGGTACGGGCCGTACTTGAGCCGCTGCTCGGCGGCGCGGTGCTGGCGGCGCTTGTAGGCGTCGTGGCTGTTGAGCCCGAACTCGTTGCGGCGGGCGGTCTCCACGTCGACGACCTGGAGCTCGGCCTTGACGTACACGATCCGGCCGATCTTGGGGTCGAACCGGCGCCCGGCCTGCGACGGCAGCTGGTCGAGGCGCACCGGGACCTCGGCGATGAAGTTGATGATCCGGAAGTCGTCGCTGCTGAACTCGTTGTACGGGCGCTCCATGTCGGCGCCCGGCGGCGCCGGGTGCAGCTCGTCGGCGAGGGCCCGCAGGTCGGGGCGGTCCTCGATCCAGGCGTCGAGGTCGACGAGGTTGTTGACCGACTCGGTGGCCAGCACGTGGTTGAACGGCAGCACGTGGCGCAGCAGGTGGGCCAGGGTCGGGACCAGGTCCTCGCGGGTCAGCGTGACGATCCGGAACCGCACGCGGTCGAGGATCGTCGCGGCGGTGGCGCTGGGCTTGACCAGCAGCTTGGTGACCATCGAGTCGCGGCTCTTGCGGTTGCCGTGGAAGTAGTCGATCGGCACGCCGGCGAGCTTCATCTGGCGGGCGCTGCGCAGCAGGTGGCGCTCGGCGCGCAGCTCGATCTCGGACTCGCTGACGGCGGTCTCGTGCATCAGCGAGCGGGCCTCGAGGTGGTTGATCACGTGCATCAGCTTGAGCAGCACGCAGGCCAGCATCGGGCTGCGCCGGAAGGTGGAGTCCTCGCCGGCGAGCAGGAACAGGTCCTCGATCCGCTCGGGGGCGGTGACGTTCTCGGGCAGCCGGTAGCCGAAGTGGCGCTCGACGTAACGGATCGCCTGGCGGTGCAGGTGCTCGAGGCGGGCGCGGTCGAAGTCGTCGGCGGGGTCGGCGCGGTTGACCTGCAGGAACAGCTCGACCTGGGATCGCTCGGTGAACTGCAGCCGGTACCAGTCCAGCGGCGAGCCGCCGTCGAGGCACAGCCGCACGGCGTCGAGGTAGGGGACCGCGAGGTCCGGGTTTCGTCGCACCACGCCAGCGTCGAAGGGGCGCAGCGATG
The DNA here is from genome assembly GCA_964584075.1 of uncultured Rickettsiales bacterium. Classification (GTDB taxonomy): domain Bacteria; phylum Myxococcota_A; class UBA796; order UBA9615; family CAYRNR01; genus CAZOYV01. The sequence goes on from CAZOYV010000128.1 coordinate 2,837, forward strand.
CACTTTGCGTCATCGTCACGAACTCATTCGGTTGTCTTGTCGCCGTCCGCCGGGGATCCCCTCAGCCGTCCCGCCAACGGCGGGCCCCGGGAGCTGAGCGAAACATAGTGAATCGTGCTCAGGATGACAAGGAAATTCCGATCTCCAGGGGGGTGTTTCGGTGCGGCGGTTGCGGTGCCGGGGGGGAATGGGTATTGGGGAGCGGTCAGGGCGTGCGCGCGACCCCGCGGGCCGCCCGCCCGGTGGAACCGAGCGTGAGCCGTTTCGATCCCCAGACCATCGCCGCGCCACTGGCCGCCCGTCGATCGCTGCGGGTCCGCGGGCTGCGCGGGTCGGCCCCGGCGTTCGCGGTCGCCGCGGCGCTGCCCCGGCTGGACGGGCCGCTGCTGTGGATCACCGCCGACGAGGACGGCGCGCGCCACGCCGCGGACGAGCTGCGGGTGTTCGCGGGCGAGCTCGGCGGCGGGCGCGAGGTGCTGCACTACCCGGCCTCGGACGTCGAGCCGTACGGCGGGCTCAGCCCCCACGCGGAGGTCACCCGGCGGCGGATCGCGATCCTGGCGCGGCTCCACGACGGCCGGCCCGACGTGGTGGTCGCCTCGGTGGCGGCGCTGCTGCGGCGGGTGATCCCGCGGGCGGCGCTGGGGGGCGCCCAGGAGCTGCTCGCCACCGGCGAGGAGGTCGACCGCGACGCCCTGGTGGCTGCGCTGGTGGCGTGGGGCTACCTGAGCACCGACCGCACCGAGGACGCAGGCTGCTTCTCGGTCCGCGGCCACGTGCTGGACCTGTACCCGCCGGGGTTCCAGGCCCCACTGCGGGTCGAGTTCTGGGGCGACGAGATCGACTCGATCCGCTCGTTCGATCCGGTCTCGCAGCGCTCGCTGGCGGCGGTGGAGGAGGTGGTGCTGCTGCCGGTCCGCGAGGAGCTGGTCGGCCCCGGTACGGTGGACCGCTTCCGCGACGAGCTGGGCCGGCTCAGCGAGGAGCGCGAGATCCCGCCGCGCCAGCGCCAGCGGCTGGTCGACGAGCTGGAGCGCGGCCACTACTTCGCCGGGATCGAGGACTTCCTGCCGCTGTTCCATGAAACGCTGGACTCGCCGTTCGACTACCTGGGCGCGGACGCCACGCTGGTGATCGACGGCAGCGAAGACGTCGAGCGCCAGGTGCGCGACGAGCCGGCGCTGGTGCGGAGGGCGTTCGCCGGCGGCTCGGCGCCGCGCTCGCTGGTCCCGGACCCCGACCGGCTGTACCTCGACGCCGCGGCGCTGCAGGCGCACCTCGTGGGCTGGCCGCGGCTGGTGCTGCCGACGGTGGACGTCGACGAGGACGCGGGGGACGACGAGGTGGCGCTGGCCAGCTTCGACCACGCCTCGCTGCGATCCGAGATCCTCGCCGCGGCGGAGCGCGAAGGCGGGATGCTGTCCCCGCTGCTGCAGCGCGTCGAGCGCTGGCGCGGGGACGGGCTGCGGGTGATCGTGGCGTGCCGCAGCGGGGTCCAGGCCGGGCGGGTCGCCGAGATGCTGCGCGACCACGACGTGCCGGCCGCCCGCGTCGACGCCCCGCTGACCGCCGCCGAGCTACGCGACGCGGCCTCGCCGCTGAACCAGGTCCCGGGCCAGGTCTCCACCGTGGTCGCCCCCCTGCGCCGCGGGTTCGGGTTCCCCGCCGCGGGGGTCGCGGTGGTGGCCCAGGCCGAGATCTTCGGCGCCCGCCGCGGCCGCCGGACCCGCCGCCGCGACCGGCTCGGCGAGGCGCTGACCAGCTTCTCGGAGCTGCGCGAGGGCGACCACGTGGTCCACGCCGCCCACGGGATCGGGCGGTTCCTCGGGATCCACAAGCTGGCCACCCCCAAGAGCCAGCAGCAGAAGCAGCGCGAGTTCCTCCAACGCGCGCGCGATCCTTCTTATAACCCGGGTGATGCCGACGTGCGGGAGCTCGAGGCCACCGGCAGCCACAACGACTACCTGCTGCTGGAGTACCGCGGCGGCGACCGGCTGTACATGCCGGTCCACAAGCTCGACCTGCTGCACCGCTACGCCGCGGTGGAGGGGGCCCGCCCGGCGCTGGACCGGCTGGGCGGCCAGGGCTGGAGCAAGCGCCGCAAGAAGGCCGAGGAGGCGGCCCAGAAGTTCGCCGCCCAGCTGCTCGACCTGTACGCCGCGCGCGAGGAGATCGAGGCCGCGGCGATGGAGCCGCCGGACCAGATGTACCGCGAGTTCGCGGCGTCGTTCCCGTTCGATGAGACCGACGACCAGCTCGAGGCGATCCGCGCGATCCAGGAGGACCTCCAGCAGCCGCGCCCGATGGACCGCCTGCTGTGCGGCGACGTGGGCTACGGCAAGACCGAGGTGGCGCTGCGCGCGGCGGTCCAGGCGGTGCTCAGCGGCCACCAGGTGGCGGTGCTGGTGCCGACCACGATCCTGGCGCTGCAGCACCACCAGACGTTCCTCGAGCGGCTGGCCCAGTTCCCGGTGCGGATCGAGATGCTCAGCCGGTTCGTGACCGCCCGGCACCGCCGCAAGGTGATCCACGACCTGGCCGAGGGGGGCGTCGACATCGTGGTCGGGACCCAGGCGCTGCTGGGCAAGGAGGTCTCGATCCCGCGGCTGGGCCTGCTGGTGATCGACGAGGAGCACCGCTTCGGCGTGCGCCAGAAGGAGCGCATCAAGGAGCTGCGCCACGGCGTCGACGTGCTGACGATGACCGCCACCCCGATCCCGCGCACGCTGAACATGGCGCTGTCGGGGATCCGCACGTTCAGCCTGATCGACACCGCGCCCGAGGGGCGGCGGGAGGTGCGGACCCACATCGTGCGGTTCAGCAAGGAGCGGATCCGCGAGGCGATCGAGCGGGAGCTGCGCCGCGGCGGGCAGGTGTTCTTCGTACACAACCGGGTTCGCAGCATCGGTGCGGCCGAGCGGTTTCTACGAAAGCTGCTGCCGGGCGTCACGATCGGTGTGGCCCATGGCCAGATGACGGAGCGCCAGCTCGAGGCGGTGATGGTCGACTTCGTGCGGCGCAAGTACCAGGTGCTGCTGTGCACGACGATCATCGAGAGCGGGATCGACATCCCGTCGTGCAACACGATCCTGATCCACCGGGCAGACCGGATGGGCCTGGCGCAGCTGCACCAGCTGCGCGGACGGGTCGGGCGGGGCCGCGACCGGGGCTACGCCTACCTGCTGGTCCCGCCCGGGCGGGCGATGAGCGGCGACGCGGTCAAGCGGCTCAAGGCGCTGCAGGACAACGCCTCGCTGGGCTCGGGGTTCCGGCTGGCGTCCCGCGACCTGGAGATCCGCGGCGCGGGCAACCTGCTGGGCAAGGAGCAGTCGGGCAACGTCAACGCGGTGGGGCTGCACACCTACCTGGACATGCTGCGCGAGGCGGTCCGCGGGCTGCGCGGCGAGGGGCGGCGCGGCCCGGACCCGGAGATCGAGATCCGCACCGACGCCTACATCCCGGCGGACTACATCCCCGATCAGCGCGATCGGCTGCTGTACTACAAGCGGCTGAGCGACGCCGACAGCGAGGGCGAGGCGCTGGACCTCGTCGAGGAGCTCGAGGACCTCTACGGGCGCGCGCCCGACCCGGTGACGCGCCTGGTGGAGCTGATCCAGCTCAAGGTCGCCGCCCGCCAGCGGTGGGTCACGCGCATCGCGCCGGTGCGCGGCGGGGTCCAGATCGCGTTCGACGAGCAGACCCCGGTGGACCCCGCGCGGCTGCTGGCGCTGGTGCAGCGGGCGCAGAAGCGGCTGACCCTGAGCCAGGACGGCGTGCTGACCGTGCGGCTCAACGAAAAGGAGCGGCGCGAACCGCTGCCCGTGCTCAAAAGGCTGTTGCACCGGCTGGGCTAGTGTGCTAGCCAGTGCGCTGCCCTTCTGCGGGAATTCCACGTTGAAACGACGGGTTCGAAGCGAACCGAGTTGGGAGGAACCCGATGATGACGCGAATCGCCTCGATGCTGGTCCTGGGGATGCTGGGGATCGCGCTCGCCGCGTGCAACGGCGCGAGCACCGACGGGGGAGCCGGCAACGGCTCCGAGCAGCACGACTTCAGCAGCAAGACCGGGGACGACATCGGCACCAAGCTGGCCACCGTCGACGGGATGGCGGTCGGCACCGAGGACTTCGACCGTATCGCGCGGCGCATGCGTCCGCGAGCCGGAGAGGTCGACGACGAGTTCAAGCAGGAGGTGATGGACGAGCTGGTCAACGAGACCCTGCTCTACCAGGAGGCCCTGCGGCAGGGGATCGACAAGGACCCCAAGATCCGCAAGATGATGGTCAACACCCTGCTCAAGCGCGACGTCTACGGCACCCTCGATCCCGACGCGATCACGGACGAGGAGCTGCGGGCCTACTTCGACGAGAACAAGGAGGACTTCGTCGTCCCCGAGAAGGTCCAGATCAAGCGCATCATGATCAAGTTCGCCGACGAGGCGGGCAAGGCCGACGCCAAGAAGACCGCCGAGCAGGTGCGCCAGGACGTGGCCGACGATCCGAGCCAGTTCAAGTCGCTGGCCCAGGAGCACTCGCAGGGGCCCTACGCCCGGCGCGGCGGCGATCTGGGCTTCGTCGGCAAGAAGGGCAAGCCGGGCGTCGACCAGGAGGTGATCGACGCGGCGTTCGAGCTGTCCAAGGGCGAGGTCAGCGAGGTGATCGAGACCGAGGGCGCGTTCCACATCGTCTACGTACCCAACAAGCGGGATCGCGTGGAGCGCACCTTCGAGCAGATGAAGGGCAGCGTGCTGCGCAAGGTCAAGAGCGACCGCTACAACGAGCTGCACGACAGCTACGTGCAGAAGCTCAAGGACGGCGCCGAGATCGCCGTCGACGACGCGGCACTGACCGCCTACGAGTACGAGTTCGAGCAGCGGGGCGGCCCGGGCCGCGGCCCGGTGCGGCTGACCCCGCCCGGCGAGGCCGGCGAGATGGGCAGCACCGGCAACAGCATGGGCATCGATCCCGCCGAGGGCCGTTGATCATCTCCCCCCGCCACGCCCGCGTCGCGCTGGTCACCGGCCTGATCGCCGGCCTGGGCGCCGCCCCCGCCGTGGCCGCCGAGCTGGTGGACCGCATCGTCGTGGTCGTCAACGACGACCTGGTCCTCGAGAGCGAGGTCCAGGAGGAGATGCGGCTGTTCGAGGACATGGAGCTGGCGCGGATGCCGGACGGCCCGGACAAGCAGGCGATCCTCGCCAACCTGCGCGGGGACGTCGTCGAGGGGCTGGTCGGCCGGCGGCTGATGGACCAGGCGATGGCGCGCCAGGGCATCACGGTCGACGAGGCCGAGGTCGACGCCCAGCTCGCGGAGACCGCGCGGGTCAACAACATCACCCTGGAGCAGCTCGCCGCCGAGCTCGCCCGCCAGGGCGTGCCGATGGAGCAGTTCCGCGGCGAGATGCGGGACAACATCAAGCAGTACAAGCTGTTCCAGGCCGAGATCGGGACCAAGATCGACATCACCGAGGACCAGGTCCGCCAGCGCTACAACGAGCGCCACGCCAACCGCCCCGCGGACCCGGAGTACCACCTGCGCGTGATCGTGCTGCACTTCCCGACTCCCGGCGGCCCGGACGCCGTCCAGGCGCTGCGAGACCAGGCGCTGTCGCTCAAGGCGCAGATCGAGGGCGGCGCGTCGTTCGCGGAGCTGGCCCGCGAGCACAGCACCGACCCCGGGATCGCCGCCAAGGGCGGGGAGTTCGGAGCGGTCCGGTTGCGCAGCATGATCCCCGAGTTCCGCGCCGCGGTGGAGGGGCTCGGCGTCGGCGGGATCAGCGAGCCGTTCGAGTTCCGCGACGCGCTGTGGTTGATCCAGGTGCACCGCATCTCGGACGCCGCGGCGGTGCCCTACGACCAGGTCCGCGCCCAGCTGTTCGACGAGCTCTACCGCGAGGAGGAGGAGCGTCAGATCGGGCTGTGGATCGAGCGCGAGAAGACCCGCGCGCACATCGAGTACCTGCACTGACCCGCGAGCCGATGGCCCCCCCCCGCATCGCCCTCACCGCCGGAGATCCCCACGGCATCGGCGCCGAGGTGCTGGTGCGCGCGCTGGCGGCGTGGCCCGCGGACGGGCCGCCGTTCGAGCCGGTGGTGTTCGGGGACCCCGACGCGCTGCAGCGGGCCGTGGAGCTCAGCGGTGTGCCGATGCCTGCCGCCGTGGTGCCCTGCGGCGGCGCGCTGCCCGAGGCCGAGGCGCTCGAGCAGGCGGTGGCGGGCTGCCTCGCCGGCGAGTTCGCGGCGCTGGTCACCGCGCCGATCCACAAGAAGCGGCTGATCGACGCCGGCTGGGGGTTCGTCGGCCACACCGAGTTCCTCGCCGACCGCTGCGGATGCCCCGAGCGCACGGTGATGGCGTTCGGCGGCGGGCGGCTGCGGGTGGCGCTGCTGACCACCCACCTGCCGCTGCGCGAGGTGCCCGACGCGATCACCGCCGACGGCGTCGTGCGCGTCGCGGCGGTGTTCCACGAGGGTCTGCGGGACCACTTCGGGGTCCCGTCCCCGCGCATCGCGCTGTGCGGGCTCAATCCCCACGCCGGCGAGGAGGGCGAGCTGGGCCACGAGGAGCAGACGGTGCTGTTCCCCGGGGTGCGCAAGGCCCGCGAGCTGGGCATCGACCTGCGAGGGCCGCTGCCCGCCGACACGCTGTTCGCCCGCGCCGCGAAGGGGGACGTCGACGGGGTGATCGCCTGCTACCACGACCAGGGCCTGACCGCGGTCAAGGCGGTGGACTTCGGCCGCTCGGTGAACATCACGCTGGGCCTGCCGTTCGTCCGCACCTCTCCCGACCACGGCACGGCCTACGACATCGCCGGGACCGGCTTCGCCGACCCGTCGAGCATGGGCGCGGCGCTGCGCCTGGCCGTCGAGTGCGCGGCCCGCCGCGTGAACGGGGGCTGACCGTGCCCACCGTCCACGGCAACCTCACCGGGCTGAAGGCCTCCCAGGTCCAGGCCCTGGCACGCCTGTACCGCCGGCGGGTCCTCCCGGCGCAGATCGTCAGCCACGAGCTGGCCCGCGCGCTGACCGAGCTGAGCACCTCGATCGGCCGCCAGGTGGGGGTCCTGATCGACCGCCGCGGCGCCGTCACCCACGTGATCGCCGGCACCGCCGAGGGGCTGTTCCTGCCCGACCTGGGGCGCCACCGCGCCGGACGCGGGCGGTTCCGCGGGCTTCGCCTGATCCACGTCCACCTCGACGACAACGCCCTGACCAAGGACGACCTGACCGATCTCGTGCTGCTGCGCCTCGACCTCGTGGGGGTGATCCGCCCCGACGAGCGCGGGCTGCCCGAGGACCTGCAGTACGCCACGCTGCTGCCCCCCCAGCCGGGCGGCGAGGGCGCGCCGTGGCTGATCGAGGGGCCGATCGAGGTCCATCGCCTGGCCGAGGACTTCCTGCGGCTGATCCAGGCGGTGGAGGGCGAGTTCACCCGCGCCACCCGTGGCCAGGACGTGGACGACGACCGCGTGCGGGCGATCCTGGTGGGCGTCAGCGAGGGCGACCCCGAGGCGGCGCGGCATTCGCTGGAGGAGCTGGCGCGGCTGTCGCACACCGCCGGACTGAACGTGATCGACACCGTGCTGCAGCACCGCCGGCGGGTGGACCCCCGCACGCTGATCGGCAAGGGCAAGCTGCAGGACCTGATCCTGCGCTCGATGGTGCTCGACGCCGAGATGCTGGTCTTCGACCGCGAGCTGTCGCCGTCCCAGGGTCGGACGATGGGCGACGCCACCGAGCTGAAGGTGCTGGACCGGACCCAGCTGATCCTCGACATCTTCGCCCAGCACGCCCGCAGCCGCGACGGCCGGCTGCAGGTCGAGCTGGCCCAGCTGCGCTACCTGCTGCCGCGGCTGAGCGCGCTGCAGAAGTCGCTGAGCCGGCTGACCGGCGGGATCGGCGCCCGCGGCCCCGGCGAGACCAAGCTCGAGGTCCGTGCCCGCCGCGCCCGCGACCGGATCCACCGGCTGGACCGGCAGCTGGAGCAGCTGGGCAAGCAGCGCGCCGTGCGGCGCAGCCGGCGCAACCGCGCGCGGATGCCCACGGTGTCGATCGTCGGCTACACCAACGCCGGCAAGTCGACGCTGCTGAACCGCCTGACGCACAGCGACGTGCGGGCCGAGGACCAGCTGTTCGCCACGCTGGACCCCACCAGCCGGCGGATGCGCTTCCCGCGCCAGCGCGAGGTGATCGTCACCGACACGGTGGGCTTCATCGAGCGGCTGCCCGAGGACCTGCTGCGGGCGTTCCGCGCCACCCTCGAGGAGCTGGACGACGCCGACCTGCTGCTCCACGTCGTCGACGCCTCGTCGCCGGTGGCCGAGCAGCAGCACCGCGTGGTGCTCGAGACGCTGTCGGCGATCGGGCTCGCCGAGGTCCCGACGATCCTGGTGCTGAACAAGATCGACGAGGCCGATCCCGACGAGATCGAGGAGCTGAGGCAGGACCTGGACGGGGTCCCGGTCAGCGCGCTGCGCGGCGACGGGCTGGACGAGCTGCTCGACCGGATCGAGAGAACCCTGTGGAAGGAGGGCTACGCCGTGGTGCCCGCCTACGAACGCGGAGACTGGCCGACTTGACCGAGATCCTGCTGGTCAACACCAACCGCGAGCACGGCCCGCTGCCGGTGTACCCGATCGGGCTGTGCCAGGTGGCCAGCGCGGTGGCCCAGGCGGGGATCCCCGTCGAGGTCGTCGACCTGTGCTTCGCCAGCAAGCCGCTGCCGATGCTGCGCCAGGCGCTGGAGCGGACCCGGCCCAAGCTGATCGGCGTGGCGATCCGCAACGTCGACAACTGCGACCACGACCAGCCGGTGTTCTACCTGCCGTTCGTCCAGGGCGTGATCCAGGCGATCCGGCAGGTCACCGACGTGCCGGTGGTGGTCGGCGGCACCGGCGTGTCGCTGGACCCCGAGCGGGTGCTGACGTTCGTCGGCGCCGACCTGGCGGTGGCCGGACCGGGCGACCGGGTGCTGGTCGATCTGTACCGCCGCATCGTCGAGGGCGGCGAGCGCTGGGAGGACCAGCCGCGCATCTCGTACGGTGCCCCCGACGACGGCGAGATCTCGCCGGGGCCGGAGTTCGCCCGCTGGCTGGACCTGCGCCCCTACCGCCGTCAGGCGGTGCCGGTCAGCGCGCAGAGCCGCCGAGGGTGTCCGTTCCGCTGCGTGTACTGCGAGTACGCCCACATCGAGGGCGGGCCGCGCCACCGGCTGATCGAGATCGACGAGGTGGTGGCCAAGATCGACCGCGCGGTGCGCACCACCGGGGCCCACGTCGTGGAGTTCGTCGACTCCACGTTCAACGCCCCGCCGAGCTACACCATCGAGCTGTGCGAGGCGCTGGCCGAGCGCGGGGTCGCCAGGGCGTACCACGCCTCGGGCGTCACGCCGCGCTACGGCAGCCGCGAGATCCTCGAGGCGATGCGGGCCTGCAACGTCACGGCGGTGTACTGCTCCCCGGACGCCGGCGCGCAGGCGACGATCGACGCCTACCGCAAGGACTTCACCGTCGAGCAGCTGGCGCGGATGGCGCAGGACACCCGCGAGCTGGGGCTGTCCGTGCTGTGGTCGTTCATCTTCGGCGGGCCCGGCGAGACGCCCGAGACCGCCCGCGAGACGCTGCGCTTCATCCGCGAGGAGATCGACCCGGATCACGTGGTGATGATCACGCCGCGGATGCGGATCTACCCGGGCACCGGGCTGGAGCAGATCAGCCGCGAGGAGGGCTACCCCGACATCGAGCTGGATCTGCGCGCGCCCGGGCAGTTCTATCTGTCGGACGGGATCTCCGAGGAGGAGGTCGACGCGCTGATCGAGGAGGGCCAGGCGACGATCGGCAACGTGATGTCGATCTCGGCGGCGCAGCTGTGGATCACCAAGTACATCCAGGCGATCAACGCGGTCACCGGGTACACCAAGCCGAACTGGAAGAACTACCCCAAGACGCGGCGCATCATGAGGCGCTTCGGGGTGCCGTGGTCGTAGGGGGCGGGTACTGGACAGCACCGGGGGATCGGGGTAGACCACCGCCATGGGCGAGCTGACACGCGACGAGCTGCTGCTGCGGACCTTCGAGCGGGCGCGCCACGGGGCGTTCTGGAAGGACCACCTCGGGGGCGTCGAGGTCACGGGCGAGGCCGATCTGCGCGAGGCCCCGTTCCTGCTCAAGCGGCACATGCAGGAGCGCCACGCCGACGACTTCCTGTGCGTCCCGCGGGACCAGGTGTGGCACTACCACGAGTCGTTCGGGACCACCGGGCCGCGGGTCTACGGGTGGTACTCGGTCGCGGACTTCGAGGCCGAGATCCCGATCATCAAGGTGTGGATGGAGGCGTTCGGCCCGGGGAAGACGATCATCAACCGCCTGCCGTACGCGTTCCCGGTGCCGAGCCACCTGGCCGAGACCGGCGCGCGGCTGACCGGCGGCTGCCTGCTGCCCGCCGGCAACATGAACTTCAACGTCAGCTACAAGCGGGTGCTGGAGCTGGTCGAGCGCCTCGGCGTGACGTCGATGGTGTCGTTCCCGCTGGAGCCGGTGCAGCTGGCCGAGCTGGCCAAGATCCAGGGCAAGGATCCGGCCCGCGACTTCCCCGCGTTCAAGAACTTCAACATGGCCGGGCGGCTGCTGACCCCGACGCTGAAGCGCTCCATCGAGGAGCAGTGGGGCGGCGCCACGATCCGCAACCTGTACGGCTGCACCGAGGGCGGGCCGTTCGCCACGAGCTGCCCCGAGGGCCACCTGCACCTCCACGACGACGACTTCGTGTTCGAGATCCTCGATCCCGAGACCAAGCAGCCGGTGGAGCGGCCGGGGATCGGGATCCTGGTCGTGACGACGTTCCGCCGCGAGGCCCAGCCGATGATCCGCTACTGGACCGGCGACGTGATCCGCCTGCCCGAGGGGGAGTGCGGCTGTGGGCGCAAGGGCCGCTGGATCGAGGTGATCGGCCGCTACGGCGACGAGATCGTGTGGGGCGACCGGATGCACTACCCCTACGACCTCGAAGAGACCGTGATGCAGGAGGTCTGGCGGCTGAAGTCCAACATCTGGTTCAACATCCTGACCCACCGCGGGCTGATCGTCCGCGTCGAGGCCCGCGACCGGTCGGTGAGGCCCGACCCCGAGGGGCTGTCGCGGAAGCTGGGGATCCCCACCCGCATCGAGCTGTGCCAGCCCAGCGACATCGTCAACCACGTCGCGCTGCTGACCCAGACCAAGATCTTCAAGCCCTTCACCCTGTCGGACTGGCGCAAGGAGCAGCGCAAGGTGATCAACCTCTCCGGCGGGTCGATCGACTGGTGGGCGGACTTCACCCCGAAGATGATCTGGATGCAGGCCTGGAAGGGCACCAAGGACTTCTTCTACCGCTGGTTCCGGCGGATCTTCGGATAGAGGCCGCCACCGTCAGCCCGATTCCGATTCGCACCAAGTGCCCGATCCGCCCCGTGGCTCCAGATGGCACGGGCTGAACGGCCCGAACCGCTTCCGTCGCTCCGGATCTCGGCCGATTGCCCATTGTCGCCTCCGTCGCCGTGAAGGCCCCCGCTGCTCCATTTGGTCCCCGACTCCCCGTGGACAGACAGAGCCCCAGTAGATCCCAGCCCGATCCGGCGGTGTCCGCTCCCAGTCGGGTCGGATCACCCCGTCGCCCACTTCCGGTCGACCCGGATCTCGGCCGATTGTCCTTCGCCACCCCGAGGCCGTGGATGCGAGCCATGCTGGAGCGAGCCCGAACCATCTCGAGGACTGGCGGGGCTTCGTCTTCGTCGACGCCCTCGCCACCGCCGCGTCACGGCGCACACGCCTGGAGCATTGGCCAGCCGGGAAGGCGCGGATCCCCCGATCGAAGGAGGCAGCCCCGGCCGGAGCGTTCGGTGCAGTGGCTCCACTCTGTCCCTGATCTGAAGCCTCCCATGGCCGCCCATCGGCCCCGATCTGGCCGGAATGCGGCCACCGAGCCCCGCATGGCCGCCCATCGGCCCCGATCTGGCCGGAATTCGGCCACCGAGCCCCGCATGGCCGCCCATCGGCCCCGATCTGGCCGGAATTCGGC
>CAZOYV010000128.1:14989-22648 GCA_964584075.1 uncultured Rickettsiales bacterium
CGGCCACCGAGCCCCGCATGGCCGCCCATCGGCCCCGATCTGGCCGGAATGCGGCCACCGAGCCCCGCATGGCCGCCCATCGGCCCCGATCTGGCCGGAATGCGGCCACCGAGCCCCGCATGGCCGCCCATCGGCCCCGATCTGGCCGGAATTCGGCCACCGAGCCCCGCATGGGCGTTCATCGGGCCGGATCGGGCCGTGATGCGGCTCATGGTCCCCCCTTGGGTCGCCGTCGAGGACGATCGGTCGCTGGGAGCGAAGATGCTGGTCGACCGGGTGGAGCGTCGAGGATTTGCGGACGGGCCACGGCGACGGCGGCGACGCGGCCATCGAACCGGTCACGAGTCGGGGGGATGACGCGGAAGTCAGTCGGATGTCTCGCCGGTCTTCTTCACGAGCCGGTGCAACCGACCCAGCACCCGCCACGTCGGCGTGCGCCAGATGCGGTGGAGCTCCTGGCGCAGGGCGGCGGCCTCGGCGGCGTGGGCGGCGTCCAGGTCCAGGGCCGGGCTGGCGGCGCGGACGGGGCGCTCGAGCCAGCGCAGCAGCGGGGCGGTGGTGGCGGCCAGGGTGTGGGCCTCCCGCGCCTCGGACCACCGGGTGGTGCCGCGCGCGGGGCGGATCGCCGGGCGGCCGCGGCGGTGGTTCCGCGCCAGGCGCAACAGCAGCGCCGTCAGACCCTCGGCGTCGCCGATCGCCAGCGGGTGGAACTCGCGTACGGCGGAGAGCTGGTAGGTCAGCTCGCAGCACACCGTCGCGGCGCAGGGGACGCCGCGCTCCAGCGCGTCGAGCAGGCGGGTGCGGCTGCCGAGCTCGGCCTCGTGGCACGCCAGGTCGATGCTGAGCAGCAGGTGGGCGGCGCGGAACACGGCGGCGAGCGCGCCGGTCGGGACCCAGCCCAGGGCGTGGACGCGGGCGGCGTGGGGCGAGATCCGCACCGCGCGCAGGAAGCGCAGGTAGCGCTGCTCCTCGTGGCCGGGGATCCCGCCCCCGACGACCAGCAGGCGGACGCGGGCATCGCGGTCCATCGCGGCGGCGACGCCGGACCACAGCGTGTCGACGTCGAGCCAGGTGTTGAATCCGCCCGCGAGCAGCACCACGAAGGCGTCGGCGGGCAAGTCGGACAGCCCCGGCGGCGGGCCGTCGTCGCCGGTCTCGGCGGCGACGCCGTCCAGCGAGATCGGCACCACGTCGACGGGATCGCGGCCCAGGTCGATCCCGCGCAGGCGCCCGGCCAGCCCCAGCGCGCCGAGCAGCGCCGCCCGCTGGGGCTGCGACACCGCGCCGAACCGGTCGCCGCGGGCCAGCGCCTCGACCAGGACCTGGTGGTAGGTCCGCAGCGGCCCGTCGTCGCCGGCGCGGTAGGCCCGCAGCTGGGCCTCGCTCATCGGGTCGCCGGGGACGTCGATCCACAGCGGGACGTCGCCGGCCACCCGCGGCCCGGCGGCCATCGGGGCGAACGGGCCAGCGGTGACCACGGCGTCCGGGGACCACTGGCGCCGCAGCGCGCGGACCGGGTCGAGCTCGGTGGCGTCGCCGGGGTCGGCGTGGCGCACCTCGTGGCCGGCATCCCGCAGCGCGGTCCACAGCTGGCGGGTGCGCAGCTGGGGGAAGCCCAGCCGCTCGGGGCGCTCCGCGGGGAGCGGCCCGACACCCAGCAGCAGCACCTTGCGCGGGCTCACTCGCCGATCTCCTCCACGCCCCACTCGTGCTCGAGGTGGACCAGCCCGTGATCGGCCACGTCGCTGACGACCTTGAGCTCGTAGCGCTGGTGGTGCCACACGTAGGGCTTGAGGTGGGCCTTGTCGTAGATCGCGACGCTGAAGCGGTACGACCCCTCGAGCAGCGCCAGCCGCGGGTAGCGCAGGGTGAAGCGGTAGCGCCCGTCGTAGGTGCCCTGCAGCGCCGTGGCGCCGTCGAACTTGGTGTTGGGGCCGTAGACGTAGGTCCCGTCGTTGCGGAACACCGCCACGCCCAGGATCGGGTCCTCGACCGGCTCGCTGGTGTGGAACGTCACGGCGACGGTCAGCGGCTCGAACGAGCGCAGCTCGGCGACCTCGGCGCCGTCCGCGCCGAGCAGCCGCACCTCGTCGATCACCACCTCGCCGGTGCCCTGGTCCGGCGCGTCGTCCGCCGCGGCGCCGCCGCCGTCGGGCCCGCCGCTGCGCTCGCGGGCGCGGTCGACGTAGGCCTCGACGACGTGACGCGCCGGCCCCCTCTCGACGACGCGGCCGCCGTCGAGCCAGATCGCCTCGCCGCACAGCTCGCGGATCGCGTGCAGGTCGTGGCTGACCAGCACCAGCGTGCGGCCGTCGGCGAGGAACCGCTCGATGCGCCGCAGGCACTTGCGCTGGAAGTAGGCGTCGCCCACCGACAGCACCTCGTCGATCAGCAGGATCCGGTGGTCGAGGTGGGCCGCCACCGAGAACCCCAGCCGCAGCCGCATCCCGGCCGAGTAGGTCCGCACCGGGTGGTCGGCGAACGCGCCGAGCTCGGCGAACTCGAAGATCTGCGGGACCCGCTCGGCCACGACGGCGGCGTCCATCCCCAGCAGCTCGCAGCTGAGCGTCGCGTTGGCCCGCCCGGACAGCTCGAGGTGGAACCCGCTGCCGATGTCCAGCAGGCTGTACAGCGGCTCGCGGATCGCCAGCCGTCCCCCGGTCGGCGGGCTGATCCCGGCCAGCACGCGCAGCAGCGTCGACTTGCCCGCGCCGTTGGGCCCGACCACGCCGAACGCGCTGCCGGCGGCGACCTCGAAGTCGATCCCGCGCAGGGCCCAGACCTCCTCGTGGCGCCGCCCGCCGATCACCGCCTCGAGCAGCCGCGCGCGGTCGTGGGGGTAGATGTCGAACCGCTTCGACAGCCCCTCGACCTCGATCACGGGCGGGCGCGCGCTCATATCCGATCCGCGAACGTCGGCGCCTTGCGCCGGAACGCCCAGTGCCCGACGAGCAGGGCCGCCAGCGCCGCGGTGCCGAAGATCAGCACCTGCCCCAGCAGCGGGGCCTGGTGGTTGAGCAGGATCTGCCGGTACATCCCGATCAGGTGGCTCAGCGGGTTGAGCACCAGGACCGGCAGGAACGGCTCGGGGAACACGTTCTCCGGGTAGAACACCGGCGTGACGAACATCCAGATCAGCAGCGCCGGCTGCAGCAGGTTGCGGATGTCGCGGAAGCTGACCGCCAGCGTGCCGATCAGCAGCGCCAGCCCGTAGGTGAAGACCAGCTGCAGGCCGATCACCAGCGGCAGCAGCAGGACCCACGCGCTGATCCCGTGGCCCACCACCAGCGCCGCGACGAGCAGCATCGCGATGCGCAGCCCCTGGGTCAGCAGCTCGCTGACCGCGGGGTAGGCGGGGAGCACGCCGGCGGGGACCTGGACCGACCAGATCAGGTGGGCGTTCTCGCGGATCACGGTGGTGCTGCGCAGCAGCGTGTCCTGCACGGTGACGAACACCATCCAGCCGCAGAACAGGAACAGCGCGCTGACCGCCGTGGAGGTGTGGGGGTCGAACCGCACCCGCAGCAGCACGGTGAACACGAAGGTGTAGGTCAGCAGCTCCAGCAGCGGCTTGAGCACCGTCCACACCACGCCGAGGAACGAGCCCACGTACTGGCGCCGCAGGTCGCCCAGCGCCAGCATCCAGGTCAGCCGCGCGAGGCGTCGCGCGTCGGGGCGCGGCTGGGCGGTGGTCACCTGCGCGGGGGCGTGCTCGTCCATCTCGGCTGCGACCGGTTCTCCCAGCCCCAGTCTAGCCGGTCCCCGCCGATCGCGCCGAGGGGCTGCGGGACCGGTTCTCGGGTTTTTCTCGTATTGGTCCAATATTGGGCGCGGCCCGTCGGCAAGATTCCACAAATAGCGCAAAGCGAGGAGATTCCAGTATTGCAGCGAGCGGGCACATGAATGCCCGCTGCCGATCGGACGGGATTGATCTTGCTGGAATCATTGGGGTATCGTGACGCCGAGGGGCCGGGATGAGCCCGGTTTGTCATCGAATTGTCAAACACCCGTGGAGCAACGAAGGGCGTTGCTGTATCTTGGATCGGGTGGAGCGAAGGGGCTCCGCAGGCAGAGGGGGACGCCGTAACGCGGGGTCGTGTACAGGGGCACGAACCAACAAGGAGGGATCACCTGAGATGAGGCATTCACTTTCCTGGACCGTACTGCTGATGATGCTGGGAGCGACTCTGTGGATCGTGGGTTGCCCGGAAGACGACGACGACTCCGCGGACGACGACACGGCCGACGACGACACCGGGGACGACGACAGCGGTGACGACGACAGCGGCGACGACGACAGCGGCGACGACGACAGCGGCGACGACGACTCCGGCGACGACGACTCCGGCGACGACGACACCGCGATGCAGCCGGTGGTCGGCGACGACATGGAGAACCGGACGTACTTCATGGACCTGGGTGCCTCCACCGCGTTCGTGCCGGCCGAGGTCGGCGGGACGCTGTCGGGCGCGCTGCCCACGGACTCCGGGCTGGTGTTCATGTTCACCGACCTGGACGACGCCAAGGGCAACCTGACGATCCTGATCGGCGCCGGCGGCGACACCAACGGCGGCGGCGACTGGGAGGGCTGGGCCCAGGACCCGACGACCCAGACCGGGGGCGGCGGCCCGTACCCGCTGTGGACCAACCCGGGCTTCACCTTCGGGCCGATCCCGGCGATGCAGCTCGTGCTGGGCAAGACCCCCGTGTACATGGCGAACACCACCTTCGGTGGCGACTTCGTGCAGGACGGCACCAGCGTCGAGAACCTGTACTTCAACACGCTGGCCGACACCGAGGCGATCGACACGATGCAGGGCATCACGGTGGGCAGCACCTGCCAGGCGATGGTCCTCGTCGGCCATCCCTGCGTGAAGTGCCCCAGCGGGCCCAACGCGGGTGACGACCTGTGCCTCGAGATCACCGCCACCGGTGCCAGCTGCCCCGAGGTGCTCGACGTCAAGGGCAACGCCCTGGTGCTGACCCCGGTGCCGTAGCTCGCCGCGGCCGCGCCTGCCTCCGCCGGGCTCGACCCGGCCTCCCCACCTGACGTACCATCCGGACGTGGCCCATCCACGGCACATCCTCGTCCTGCTCGTGCCGCTCCTGCCGCTGCTGGCGGGGGGCTGCGCGGCGCTCTCCAAGACGCCCGCCGGCGCGCCCACCGCCGGGGTCCGCGACGGGACCCTGCTGGACCCCGACGTGCCGGCGCTGCGGATCGAGATCGACTACGTCGAGGGCAGCGAGCCGCGCCCGCGGGCGCTGCGGATCTACGAGCAGCGGATGGCGTTCTACTGCGACAAGCCGGGCGGCATCGAGGTGGTGGTCGACGACGAGATCCCCGCCGCCGAGTGGGAGGCCAGCAAGCAGACGCTGGTGGCGCTGGCGCGCAAGTACGCCGACGAGCGCGACTCCTCTCGCGCGTACCTGTACCTGCTCTACGCGGAGCGCTACGAGAAGTACCGGGGTTACAGCTACCGCTCGGGCACGCTGCACCGGGATCTGGACTTCCCGGTGTGCGCGATCTTCACCAGTCAGCTCGAGCCGATCCTGTGGCTCACCGGCGTGCGCCAGGAGGCCTCGGTGCTGGTCCACGAGACGGGCCACGCCTTCGGGCTGGTGACCAACGACGGCCACCGCGACGGCGGCCACTGCACCAACAGCTGGTGCCTGATGTACGACGGCGTCGACGCCAGGTCCGCGTTCGTGCACCTGTTCCCGACGCTGTTCACGGGCTACCTGCCGACCCACTTCTGCGCGGACTGCCGCGCCGACCTGTGGGGCGACCAGCGGGTGCCCGGGAGGCGCGCGATCCCCGGCCTGCCGACGCCCGAGCGGCCGGGGTGCGATCCGGCGTGGGGTGACGCGGGCGACGAGGAGGGAGAGGACCGATGACCGACAACACCTGGAACCGCTGGATGTGGCTCTGCACGCTGTGCGCCGCCCTGCTGTGGGCGGCGGGCTGCCCGGAGGAGCAGGACGACGACGACGCCTCGGACGACGACACCGGGGACGACGACACCGGCGACGACGACAGCGGGGACGACGACACCGGGGACGACGACACCGGCGACGACGACAGCGGGGACGACGACACCGCCACCGTCGACCCGGCCGAGATGCTGGGCAACGCCTACCTGCTCGATCTGGGCCAGGGCGGCTTCCAGTACACGCCCGACGTGGGGACCGCGCTGGGGATCCTGCTGCCCCAGGAGTCGGGGGTCGCGTTCTCCGCGACCGCCATCGACGAGGGCGCGGGGAGCATCGACCTGCTGATCGGCTCGGTGATGGTCGAGGACCCCGAGCTGGACCCCAGCAAGTGGGTCTGGGTCCAGGCCAACACCGACACCACGACCACCACGGGAAGCTGGTACAACCCGGGCTTCGACGGCGGCCCCACCGACATCTCGATGGACTTCCAGGGGGCGCCGGTGTGGATCAACCAGCTGGTGTTCGGCGGCAGCTACCTGGCGGACGGGACGATGATCGTCGACACCGAGCTGGAGGGGATGGTCGACCTGGCCGGGTTCGACGAGATGCTCGGCGCGGACCCGGGGATGATCTGCGGCGTCCTCGAGGCGACCCAGATCTACTGCGAGACCTGCCCTGCCGGCTCGCCCCACGAGAACGAGGACTTCTGCCTGTACCTCACGGCGGTGGGCGGCACGTGCCCCCTCGTCGAGGGGGTCGAGCTGGTCCCGGTCCCCTGACCCGTCGGGCTCCGTGAGCGCCCCCTCCCGAGCGTCCCGCGCCGGCGGGCTGCTGGTCGCGACCGCGGGCGCCGCGGCGCTGCTCGGCCTGGCCCTGCTGCGACCGCTGGGGGACGCCGTACAGGCCACCGCGCTGGTGGCCGGGGCGTTGCTCTGCGTGGCGGCGTCCCCGCTGCTCGGCTGGGCGGCGGGGGTGTTCTCGCTGGCGCACGAGCGGCGGGCGGCGGGCGCGGGGGACGCGGCGGGATCGGCGGTCAGGGTCGGGTCGGTGCTGGCCCTCGTCGCGACGCTCCCGCTGGTGGCCGGCGTGCTACTCGCGGCCTCGTCCGGCTGGACCCCGTGGATGCCGCTGCCCGCCACCGGGGCGCTGCTGTGGGTGCGGGCCGGCCTGGCGCTGCCGGCCCTGGGCCTGGGGCTGGCGATCGGCGCCGGGCTGCTGGTGGTCGAGCGCCCGGCGGTCCTGCTGGTGGGGCTGCTCGCCGGGCTGCTGGGCGGCGGCGCGATGGCGTGGTGGTGGATGGCGCGGGGCGTCGGCGGCCCCGGGATGGAGCTGGCCGGCGTGGGGATGGGGATCACCGTCGGTGCGCTGCTGGGGACGGTGACGCTGGGCGCCGTGGCCCTGGCCGGGAGCAGGCCGCGGGCGGAGCTGGCCCTGCACCGCCCCACGCCGATGGCGATGCGGGACGCGGTGCCGCTGCTGCGGCGGGCGCTGGCGCCGACGGGATGGTCCGTGGCGGTGGCCGCCGGGATCGCGGCGCTGGTGGCGTGGGCCGTGGCCGGAGACGCCGGGGCCGGCGTCGTGGTGGTGGGCGCGGTGGCCGGCGTCGCGGCGGCGGCGGCGGCGGCGGACGCGGCGCTGCGGACCGGTCGCGGCGGTCGGGCGCGCTGGGCCGGCGTGGGTGCCGTGGCGGCGATCGGGATCGCGCTGCTGGCGGCCCCGGGCGTCATC
>CAZOYV010000129.1:0-22524 GCA_964584075.1 uncultured Rickettsiales bacterium
GATGATGCGGTGCTCAGGCGACGGGAGGGGATAGATTCACAAGCTCTCAGGGCTCCGAGCCGGTCCCGGTGATCAGGTACCCGCCCCCGCGGGTGTCCTTCTCCATCACCAGCCAGCCGCGCTTCTCGGCGTCGAGCAGCAGCGCGCTGAAGTTGCGGTAGCCGTAGGTGGTCTCGTTGAACTGCGGCTTCTTGCGCTTGAGCGCCTGCTTGACCTCGGAGCCCCACACCGTGTCGTGGTCCGCCAGCAGCGCCTCGGCGGTGTCCACGACCCAGTCCAGGGCCTCCTCCTTGTCCGGGGCGGCGTCGGTGCCGCCGTCCTTGTCGTTCTTCTTGCGCTTCTTCTGCTTGCGCTTGCTGGCGACCTTCTCGCGGCGGTCGGCGAGGTCGTCGTAGTAGATGAACTCGTCGCAGCTCTCGACCAGCAGGTTGCTCGTCGAGTTCTTGACCCCCAGCCCGATCACGATCTTGTCGTTCTCGCGCAGCTTGCCCACCAGCGGGCTGAAGTCGGAGTCGCCGGTGACGAGCACGAAGATGTCCACGTGCTGCTTCTGGTAGCACAGGTCCAGCGCGTCGACGACCATCCGGATGTCCGCCGAGTTCTTGCCCGAGTAGGAGACGTGGGGTACCTCGATCAGCTCGAAGCCGGCCTCGTGCAGCCCCTTCTTGGCGGACTTGAAGCGCTCCCAGTCGCAGTAGGCGCGCTTGACGATGATCTTGCCCTTGTCCAGCAGGCGGGTCAGCACCAGCGACCAGTCGAACGCGGGGAAGTGCTCGTCGCGCACGCCGAGCGCGACGTTCTCGAAGTCGCAGAACACGGCGATGTTGGGGGTTCCGGATGGGCCCTGGCTCATGGGAGCGTCCCCTTTCTGGGACACCATGATAGTTCCGTGATATTTGGCGTGCATCCTGGACGATGGATTCCGGCGGGCCACCACCGGGATTCCCCGGAGGCAAGACATGACGTCGAATTCGCAGGCACCGATCCGCTCCGTCGTGCTCCTCGAGCCCAAGCCCCCCGATCTGCACATCTTCAGCCGCTTCGGGCTGCCGCGCCTCGGCGTGGTGCTGCTGGGCACGATCCTGCGCGACCTGGGCTACGACGTGACCGTGATGGTCGAGGAGATCAAGCCCTTCGACTTCGATCGCGTGCTCTCCGCCGACCTGGTCGGGATCTCGACGATCACCCCCACGGCCGGCCGGGCCTACGCGATCGCCGATCAGCTCCGCGAGCACGGCGTCCCCGTGGTGCTCGGCGGTCCGCACCCGACCCACGTCGCCGACGAGTGCATGGAGCACGCCGACTGGGTCGTGCGCGGGGAGGGCGAGGCCGCGCTGCCCGCGCTGATCGAGGCGATCGACGGGCGCCGCCGGTTCGGCGACGTGGCCAACCTGACCCACCGGGTCGACGGCGCGATCGTGCACAACCCGCTGGCGCCGCTGGAGGAGGACCTGGACCGCTGGCCGAGCCCCGACATGACGCTGGTCGACGGCTTCCGCGCGCGCGGCTTCCTCGGCCGCCGCCGGGTGGTCCCGATCCTCACCTCGCGGGGCTGCCCCTACGACTGCTCGTTCTGCACCGTGACGACCACCTTCGGGCGCAAGATGCGCTACCGCAGCCCCGAGCACGTCGTCGCCGAGATGCGCAACCACGACCTCGACAACACGATCTTCTTCATCTACGACGACAACTTCGCGGCCAACCCGCGGCGCACCCGCGAGATGCTGGCGGCGTTCCGCACGCTGCCCACCAAGCCGCGGTTCTCGGCCCAGGTGCGCGCCGATCTGGCCCGCGATCCGGCGCTGCTCGACGAGATGCGCGACGCCGGCGCCGACACGTTCTTCATCGGCCTGGAGTCGGTCAACCAGGCCAGCCTGACCAACGCCAAGAAGCGCCAGGACCTGACCAAGGTCGGGCAGCACCTGCGGGCGATCCACGAGCGCGGGATCGTGGTCCACGGGATGTTCGTGCTCGGCTTCGACGACGACGGTCCGGGCACGATGGAGCGCACCGTGGCGTTCGCCCAGGAGCACGACCTGTTCTCGGTGCAGTTCCTGATCCTGACGCCGCTCCCGGGGAGCCGGACGCACCGCGAGATGTCGGACCAGGGGCGGATCCTGCTGAACGACTGGTCGATGTACGACACCCACCACGTGGTGTTCCGCCCGCGGGGGGTCTCCGCCGAGGAGCTGATGCGCTGGCAGTACGTCGGGCACAGCCGGTTCTACACCCGCCGCCAGATGCTGAAGCGGGCGTGGCGGCGCAACTGGCTGGGGGCGCTGCTGACCGCCTACGCGCGGCGCATCAACCAGCGCTGGCAGCGCGACAACGCCGGTTACCTCGAGACGCTGCACCAGCTCAGCTCGCCGCGCGAGCGCGACCCCGCCGAGCACATCCGGGAGTTCCCCGAGCTGGTCGAGGCGATCGCCGCCTCCCACGGCGCGGCCCACGCGTCGGCGAGCCGCCTGGCGAGCTGACTCCGTCAGCCCTCGACCACCAGCGAGGCCGGCACCAGCCGCACGTGCTGCGCGTCGCCGGCCCAGCCCGCCGGCTCCAGCTGGGGCGCCAGGTCGTAGGTCAGCACGCGGCGCTCGCCGGGGCGCAACGGCTGGCGGCGGGGGTCGTCCCCCTCGTCCTCGGCCGAGGCGCGGGACACCAGCGAGGCCTCGGTCTCGGCGACCACGCCGCCGTCCTCGCCGGTGAACGCGACCCGGAAGCTGCACTCGAGGACGTCGACCTCGCCGGTGTTCTCGACCGGGAAGGTGATGACCCAGCCCCCGCTCTCGGAGGGCTCGAGGCCGGGTTCCCCGAGCGACAGGTGGCGCGGGACCTTCTGCAGCAGCGCGAGCCGCTGCCGGGCCTGGGGCGCGTACGCCGAGGTCGGGTAGCGCTCCAGGAACGCCTCGATCGCCGCGGCGTCGTTGGCCTCGTCCATCTCCTTCCAGGCTGCCTTGGGCGCGGCGATGGTCGCCTCCTGGAGGTGGATCCCCTCGGGGTGGTCCGCCAGGTACTGCTCCAGGGCGTCGGCGCTGCCGTCGGCCACGGCCTCGCTCCACTGCAGCTCGTCCAGGTCGGGGCGCGCCTTGGCGGCGTACATCCCATCGGGGTAGCGCTCCAGGAAGTCGCGCATCGCGTCCGACGTCCCCACGTCCACCGCCTCCTCGTAGGCGGACTTCTCCGTGACGCAGCCGCCCAGCGGCCCGCCGCACAGCATCGCGAGGCACACCACGGCACCCCACACCCCCCAGGTGCTCCATCTCGTGTCCATCTGATCTCCCCTCTGAGCGCAGGCGCGAGAGGAATGCGCCCGCAATCCCTGCCGGCGAGGATACGGGGCCCCGCGGGGCAAGTCACCAGGAATCGGCGGCGCCGCGGTCCGGAGGCGGCTCAGTCCAGGTCCAGCGGCTCCCGGCACTGGCGGCAGCGCTTGGCGCCGCGGAACTGCGGGTACCCGCACTCCGGGCAGACGTAGCGACGGGTCTCCTCCTCGACGAAGCGCGCCGTGCCCCACTCCCGCCACTGGGGGACGGCCCGCAGGATCACCCGCTTGCCGACCTCCATCGGGAAGTGCTCGACGAGGGAGCACGGGAACTCGTCACACTGGTGGCAGCCCTCGTAGCCGCGCTGCGTGGTGCACGTCTTGATCGGGCACACCCGGCAGTAGACGAACACGTCGTCCCCCTCGGCGAGGCAGCCCTTGCAGCGGATCTGCTCGGGCGTCAGGCCGTAGACGGTGGCGAGCCGATCGCGGAACTTGGGGCTGTCGTCCTCGGTGGCGAACAGGATCCCGCAGACCCCGCAGTACAGCCCGCATGGCGCGAGCCACTCCTGGCGAATCTCCATCGGCTTCCCCCTCGGTAGCCCCCCGGGAAGTGCGCCCGAGGCGTCGCCACCATACCATGGTGGGGCGTGGTGACACGCCTGCGGGTCTGCGGTGTTCCACCCGTCAGAAAGGCGATGCCTCCTCCTTGAGCGTCGACGTCGAGACCTACTACCAGCGGTACGGGCCGATGGTGCTCCGTCGGTGCCGTCGCTTGCTCGGCGACGAGGAGGAGGCCGTGAGCGCGATGCAGGACACGTTCGTGAAGCTGATCCAGTACCACGAGCGCCTCGACGACCGGGGCGGCTCGAGCCTGATGTACCGGATGGCGACCAACGTGTGCCTCAACCGCATCCGCAGCCGCCGGCGCCACCCCGAGGACCCGGACTCCGAGCTGCTGTCGCGGATCGCCGAGGCGACCCGCACCGAGCAGCGGACCCAGGCCCGCGGGATGCTGGCGCGGTTGCTGCGCACGCACCCGGAGTCCACCGGCGACATCGCGGTGATGCACCTGCTCGACGGGATGACCCTCGAGGAGGTCGCCGACGTGGTGGGGCTGTCGGTCTCGGGGGTGCGCAAGCGGCTGCGCAAGCTGCGGGGCGACCTGCACCGGCTGGACGCGCTCGAGGGGTGACACCGATGACGGACAGGCAACAACGGCGGATTCCGGAGCTGGCGGTCGAGCAGTACCGGCTCGGCGAGCTGTCGCCGGAGCGGGCCGCCGAGGTGGAGCGGGCGCTGGCCGACGAGGATGGGCCGACCGCCCGCCGGCTGGCCGCGCTGCAGGCGTCCGACGACGAGATCCGCGAGCGCTACCCGGCCTCGCAGGTGGTCCCCGAGATCCACCGCCGGGCGCTGCAGGCGCCGACCGCCGGGGCGAGCCCGCGCCGGGTGTGGTGGATCGGCTCGGGGGTGGCGGCGCTGGCCGCGGCGGCGGCGGTGGCGCTGCTGGTCGTCGCCGGGCCCTGGTCGGTGTCGCGCAGCTCCGACGTGCCGGGCTTCCTCGACGGCCCCGAGACGACCCGGATCAAGGGCCTCGAGCCCACGCTGGAGGTCTACCGCCAGGAGGACGGCGCCGCGATCCGGCTGCGGGACGAGGAGGCCGCGCACGCGGGCGATCTGCTCCAGATCGCCTACGTCTCCGGTGGCCACGCGTACGGCGTGATCTACTCGGTGGACGGCGCCGGGCAGATCACGCTGCACCACCCCGAGGCGTGGCGCGGCTCCACCGCGCTGGAGCGGGAGGGCCGCACCCCGCTGGCCCACGCCTTCGAGCTGGACGACGCCCCGGCGTACGAGCGGTTCGTGTTCGTCGCCGCCGGGGAGCCGCTGCGCGCCGAGGCGGTGATCGACGTCCTGGAGCCGCTGGACCTGGCGCGGATCGACGACCTCCCCGCCGGGGAGCTCCCCGAGGGCTGGGCGGTCGAGGTCGTGACGCTGCGCAAGGAGGCCGAGTGATGCGGGCCCTCCCGACGACGACGGCCGCGCTGCTGTGCCTGGTGCTGGCCCTGCCCTCCGCGGCGGTGGAGACCGAGCCACTGGCCGGCGCCGCGCGCTTCGCCCTGCTGGTCGGCGCCAACGACGGCGGCGACGACCGCGTCGAGCTGCAGTACGCCGGCACCGACGCCACCGCGTTCGACCGCGTCCTGCGCGACCTCGCCGGGGTGCCGACGACCCAGCGGCTGGTGCTGCGCAACCCCAACCCGGCGGCGCTGGAGTCGGCGTTCCTGTCGATGGGCGAGGCGATCGCCGAGGCCAGCGAGCAGGGGCCGACCCACTTCTTCTTCTACTACTCGGGCCACTCCGACGAGGGCGGCCTGCTGCTCGCCGGCGAGCAGCTGGACTACGCCCAGCTCAAGGAGCTGATCAAGGGCGTGCCGGCCGACGTGCGCGTGGGGATCCTCGACTCCTGCGCGTCGGGGGCGCTGACCCGCGTCAAGGGCGGGACGCACAAGGACCCGTTCCTCGTCGATGGCAGCGCGGTCAAGGGCCACGCGTTCCTGACCAGCAGCGCCGCCGACGAGGCGGCCCAGGAGTCGGACCGCATCCGCGGCTCGTTCTTCACCTACTACCTGGTCAGCGGGCTGCGTGGCGCCGCCGACATCAACCACGACCAGAAGGTCACGCTCAACGAGGCCTACCGCTTCGCCTTCGACGAGACCCTGCAGCGCACCGCGACCACCGTCGGCGGGGCCCAGCACGCGGTCTACGACATCCACCTCGTGGGCAGCGGCGACCTGGTGATCACCGACCTGCGCAACACCTCGGCGCGGCTGGAGATCGCGGGCAACGTCCAGGGCCGCGTGTTCATCCGCGACTCCGCCGGCAACCTCGAGGCCGAGCTGTACAAGCCCGCCGGGACCCACGGCGTGATCCTGGCGCTGGAGCCCGACACCTACGACATCGTCGTCGACGAGGGGGGCGTGCTGTGGCAGACGCAGCTGACCCTGGTGGACGGCGGCGGCGCGGCGCTGATCCGCGACGAGATGACCTCGGTGGTGGCCGAGGCCGCCACCGCGCGGGGCGACGACGACGCCGCGGCCGACGTGGCCTCGCCGGCGCCCGACGTGGAGGTCGCCGTCGACCGCTCGGAGTACAGGAAGGTCGCGTTCGCCTTCGGGCTGGTCCCGCCGCTGAGCGCCAACGCGGTGGCGCGCCCGGACAAGGCGCTGAACCACGCCTCGGTGGACCTGCTGTGGGGTCACGGCGGGCGGCTCGACGGCGTGGCGCTGTCGCTGGGCGGCTCGTCCTACGAGGACGGGGTCCACGGGCTGCAGCTGGCCACCCTCGCCGCCGCCTCGGGCGGCAACATGGACGGGCTGCAGCACAGCTTCGGGGTCAACGTGGTCGGCAGCCACCTGCACGGCGTGCAGGTCGGCCCCGGCGTCAGCATCGTCGGGGGCGCCGCGGACGGGCTGCAGATCGGCTCGGTGGCCGTGGTCTCCGAGCAGTTCCACGGGGTGCAGACCGGCATCGGCGTCAACGTCACCGGCGAGCGGATGCGCGGCGTGCAGGTCGCCGGCGGGGTCAACATCGCGGGCAACGGCGTCGACGGCCTGCAGGTCGGCACGCTCAACATCGACGGCGGCGACCTCGGCGGGATGCAGGTCGGCGTGATCAACCTGACCCGCGGGCGGGTGGAGGGGCTGCAGGTCGGCGTGTTCAACTGGGCCGACGACGCCGACGCGCAGTTCGGGCTGCTGGGCGGCACGACGAAGCACGGCGTGGGGCTGACGGTGTTCACCAGCGACCTGGCGATGGTCAACGTCGGCGCCCGGTTCCACGCGCGCTACACCTACACCAACCTGTACGCCGGCGTGCACCCGACGGGGGTCGGCGCCCACGTGATGTACGGCGCCGGGCTCGGGCTCCACGCCCCGCTGGGCAAGGTCGCGGCGATCGAGTTCGACGACACCGTCCACGGCGTGCACTCGATCGCGTTCGTCGACCCGATCCCGGCGCTGGTCAACACCCAGCGGCTGATGCTCAGCGCGCGGGTCGCGGGGCCGCTGCGGGTGTGGGGCGGCGTGACCTTCAACGAGATGATCGAGTTCCAGCCGGTCAGCGGCCCGACCCGCCCCGGCTACCCGTACTACGTCTACGAGACCCGCCTCGGCGACGAGGCCAACCTGCGGCTGTGGCCCGGGTTCGTCGTCGGGGTCGAGCTCAACCCGGCGCAGGCGCGCCGCTGAGGGAGGACCCGCGATGCACATGCCCCACCGCCTGGACCGCGTCCTGCGCGGCTTCCTGGTCGCCACGCTGCTGGCCGAGCTGACGATGGTCGCGCTGGCCTGCATCGTCGTGCTGCCCGATGTCGAGCTGGACGACGACGACTGGGTCGCCGACGACGACGCCTCGGACGGCTGCACCGACGGCGACTGCATCCTCCACGAGGGCGACCACGCCTGCCAGTGCACCGACGAGTGCTGCGAGATCGAGTGCGAGCCCGACGAGGGCCTGTCCTGCGCCACCTCGTGCGCCGAGGACACCGACTGCGCCGTGGACTGCGGCGTGGCCGGCGACTGCTCGGTGAGCTGCGCCTCGGCGGCGTCGTGCGAGGTGGACTGCCGCGCCGCCACCTGCTCGGTGAACTGCCCCGACTCCCACTGCGTGGTGCACCACTGCGACTTCCCGCTGGAGTGCACCGTCTCCTGCGGCGACGGGACCCCGCCCGAGCAGCAGGGCGACGACTGGGTCTGCCCGTAGACCAACGAACCAGACTCGGGCTCCCCCTTGGCGGAGACGTGTCGGTCTCCGCCACGAAGACCTGCCTGCGCCGCCGTCCTCCCTGGGCTAGGCGCCCCCGTCATCTCGGCTCCTACTTTCCGACCCCCGCTCGGCTCGTCCTTCACGGACTCGCTTCTCGCTCGCGTCGGGCGAAAATCGCATCCGGCGATTTTCACCCTCCTTACGGGTCTGAAAGTAGGAACCAAAATTTCCTGATCGGTCGGACGGCTGCATCCTTGTGATTCTCCGTATGCGAAGCCTTCGAATCGTCAAGAAGCAGCCGTCCGACCGATCAGGAAAAACCGTTTCCCCCTCTCGGGGTAGCCTCGGACGACCGGAGCGCTGGACGCGCGAGAGGGAGGGAGAGACTAGGGAGGAGCGTCCTGGAGGGACGTGACGACCGTGCCCCGAGAGGGGGGAACGGTTTTTCCAGGGAGGACGGCGGAGGGGGCGCGTCGATTGGCGGAGACCGACACGTCTCCGCCATCTGCGTCGAGTCCATCACGCGAGTTCGTGACGCGCGGGCGACCGCCACCTGATCCGGGATGCACGTGCCCTCACCACGGCTCCTCGCCCGGCTCGTGGGCGGTGATCCCGTGGGTGGCGAGGACCGCCCGCGCGGCGGCGAGGTCCGCGGGGGTCGCGGCGGGGCGCGGCGGGGCGGGGGGGAGGCCCAGCCAGCGGCGCTTGGCCGCGCCCATCGCGTGGTGGGGCACGATGGTGAGGTCCCGGAGGTCCAGGGCCACGAGGTGCGCGGCCCAGGCCTGCAGGTTGGCGGGGGGGTCGGTGACGCCGGGGACCAGGGGCAGGCGGGGCCACAGGCGGGGGCCGCCGGGGCGACGGGCCAGGGCCTCGAGGTTGGCGCGGACCCGCGCCGCGTCGCCGCGGCCGTGCTCGCGCAGGGCGTCGGCGGCGGCGAGCTTGCAGTCGAACAGCACGAGATCGGTGTGGGCCAGCAGCGGCTCGGCGCGGTCGAGGGCGAACTGCCCGCAGGTCTCCACCGCGACGTGGACGCCCTCGGCATGGAGCGCCGCGGCCAGCGCGGCGGCGAACGGGGCGTGGAGCGTGGGCTCGCCGCCGGACAGGGTCACGCCGCCGCCGGCGTCGCGCAGCAGCGGGAGCTCGGGGCGGAGGCGGTCCAGCACGGTCTCGACCGTGGCCTCCTCTCCGTATCGAAGCAGCGCCCCCGAGGGGCACGCCGCGACGCAGGCGAAGCATCGCTGGCAGTGGTCCCGGTCGGGGAGCCCGGGGGCCTGCCGCGCGCCGTGGGGGCAGGCCCCGACGCAGGCCCCGCAGCCGACGCACGGCTCGGGCTTCCAGGCCAGCTCGGCCTCGGCGGCGTAGGACTCGGGGTTCTGGCACCACGAGCAGCGCAGCGGGCAGCCTTTGAGGAACACCACCGAGCGCACCCCGGGGCCGTCGTGGATGCAGAAGTGCTGGATGTCCAGGACCAGGGGAGGGGGGGACACGCTCAGCCGATCCCGTGGGCGGTGCGCTCGATGATCTCGTCCTGCACGTCCCGCTGCAGGTCGGTGAAGTAGGCGCAGTAGCCGGCCACGCGCACGACGATCCCGCGGTGGGCGTCGGGGTCGCGCTGGGCGGCGCGCAGCTGCTCGGCGTCGAGCACGTTGACCTGGACCTGCAGCCCGCCGTCGGCGAAGTGGCGCCGCAGCAGCGCGGCCAGCGCCCTGCGGCCGGCGGTGCCGCCCACGGCGCGGGCGTCGAACGCGAGGTTCAGCGCGTAGCCATTGCTCCACCGGCGGCTGTCCAGCCCGGCGGCGGAGCGCAGCACCGCGGTGGGGCCGCAGCGCTCCACCCCGTCCACCGGGGCCAGGCCGTTGGACAGCCGCGCGCCGGCAGGGCGGCCGTCGGGCAGCGCGCCCATCCGGCGGCCGAACCCGATGTGGCAGGTCATCGTGTAGAAGCCGGGCACGTAGCGGCCGCCGCGGGTGTTGCGGCGGGCCGTGATCGCGTCGCTGAACACGTCGGCGGCGAGCTGGGTGTAGCGGTCCGCCTCGGGATCGCCGTTGCCGTAGCGCGGGAAGCGGCTGGCCACCTCGGCCTGCAGCGCCTCGTGGCCGCGCCAGTCGGCGCGCAGCACCTCGACGAGCTCCGTCAGGGTCATCCGCTGCTCGCGGAACACCAGGCGGTCGAGGGCGTACAGCGAGTCCCCGACCTCGGCGAGGCCGACGCCCTGGATCGAGGTCAGGTCGTAGGTCGCGCCGCCCCAGGTGACGTCGCGTCCCGCGTCGAGGCAGCCGCCGGTGAGCATCGAGTTGACCGGGGTGGTGCGGTGGGTGCGGTAGGTCTGCTCCAGCCACGACAGCACCCGGACCATCTCGTCGACCGCGTCCTCCACCTGGGCGCGGTAGGCGGCGAGCACGTCGTCGAAGCTCGCCAGCGCGTCGGGCCCGGGCGTCTCCGCGCCCACGCGCCGGCCGCCGGCCAGCGGCCGCCCGCCGTGCAGCGCCAGCTCCAGCGGCAGCGCCAGGTTGAACAGCGCGGCGTCGGAGCTGTTGTAGGTCCGCCCCTGGCTGGCCATCTCGACGCAGCCGATCACGGCGTAGTCGCGGGCGTGCTGCAGGGAGATGCCCGCCTCCTGGAGCGCCGGCACGATCGCCGCGTCGCCGAAGAACGACGGCTTGGACGCCCCCAGCTGGACCACCCCGGCGCAGCGCTCGAGGAACCACCCGGGGGTGCCGGCGTGGACCCGGGCGTGCAGCGCCGGCTCGCGGGTCCGCAGCTGGGCGTAGGCGTCGAGGATCAGGCCGGAGAGCTCGTTGGTGGTGTCCTCGCCGGCCCCGTCGGTGCCGCCCAGCGTGATGCCCTGGGCCACGCCGAGGCCGCTGAAGTACTCGTCGATGCGCTCCGAGTACAGCGGCATCGTCTCGCAGGTCTTGAGGCAGAAGCTGGCCAGCACCTCGGTGGCCCGCGCGGGCGTGGTGCGCTCGGCGTCGAGGTCGGCGCGGTACAGGTCGATCAGGAAGCGGTCCAGCCGCCCGAACGACAGCCCCTGCTCGAAGTCCTCGAGGTTGAGCGCGACGTGCACCAGCCAGCAGGCCTGCAGCCCCTCCCACAGGGTCCGCGCCGGCTCGTGGGGCACGCGGCGGCAGTGGCCGGCCATCGCCTCGAGCTCGGCGCGGCGCGCGGGAGCCAGCCCGGGCTCCGCGGCGGCGCGGTCCAGCGCGGCGGCCAGGTTCTGGGCCATCGCGCGGACGCCCGCGACGGTGATCCGCACCGAGCGGTAGAAGGCGCGCGCGTCGCCGTCCAGGGGCGAGCCGTCCGGCCGCCGGTCGTCCTCGAGGGCCCGCGCCGCCACCTCGTCGGGGGCCCGCAGGCCGCGGTGGATCACCGTGTCGTAGTCCACCACCTGGTGGCTGATTCCGGCCTCCTCGGTGATGAAGTAGCGGCGGGCGCGGAAGAAGTCGAGGAAGTGCCGCGCGCGCCCCGGCCGCAGCAGCGCGCGGGCCCCCACCGCCTGGGTCGTCCCGCCCACGCCGAGCCAGGCCAGCTCGGCCTTCTCGCGGGCGGTCAGGTGCAGCGGCACCGTGCGGCTCTGTAGCCGCGGCAGGTCCTCCAGCAGGTTCACCGACCCGCCCTCGGGGTAGTAGTTGCCCGCCACCCGCTTGCTGGTCATGTTGCCGGCGATCAGCTCGCCGTCGTAGAGCCGCGGCTGCCGATGCGCCATCAGGTAGCGCAGCGCCATCGCCCGCCGCACCAGCGGGTGCTCCCGCCGGGCCGCGCGCCCCTCCCGCGAGCGCCGGAAGCGGGCCAGCAGCCGCGGCCGCTCCAGGCAGATCGAGCGCGGCTCGCGCAGCACCGCCTCGCGGATCCGCTGGATGCGCTCCGTGGGCGGGTCGGCGTTCCTCCCGGACGCGGCGTCGGCAGCCGGGTGGGCCTCGGCGGAGTCGCTCATCGGCCAGACACTCCCGTCCGGGCCAGTCTAGTACCATTGCTGCGTGCCGTCCCCGGTTCTCCAGGCAGTCGACCGCTGGGATCACCGCGCCGCGCGCTGGATCGACGGGCACCGCTGGCGGCCGCTGACGGTGCTGGCCGTGGTCGTCACGTACTCGGGCTCGGGGGTCGTGTGGGGCGTGTCCGCCACGGCGCTGGCGGTGCTGTGCAAGCTGGGGATCGAGGTGCTGCCGCGGCAGGAGACGTTCCTGGCGTGCATGCTGGCGTCGGGGCTGTCGCTGATCACCGGGTCGGTGATCAAGGTGGCGTCGGAGCGGAAGCGGCCGTCCCAGGCGATCGAGGGGCTGCGGCCGGCGATCCGGGTGCCGTTCGACGCCTCGTTCCCCTCGACCCACACGTCCACCTGCATCGCGCTGCTGGTGGGGCTGGCGCTGGTCCACCACCCGCTGGCGTGGGCGCTGGCGCCGTGGTGCCTGGCGGTGCCGCTGACGCGGATCTACCTGGGGGTCCACTACCCCACGGACGTGCTCGGCGGGGCGGCGCTGGGGGCGCTGTTCGGGCTCACCGACTACACCGGGCTCGTCGCGGACCTGCTGCGGCTGGGCTGACTCAGCGGGCGGCGCACAGCTCGGCGGTGCGCTCGTCGAAGCTGCGCTGGGCGGCCAGGATCATCGTCTGCATCAGCTCGTGGTCCGAGGTGGTGGCGCCCATCCCCACCGAGCGCCACAGCCCGACCACGTGGAGGGTGGTGCCGGCGGCGGGCTCCCAGTACACGTCCAGCTGGTAGTCCTGGTCCCAGTAGTAGTCGCTGTCGCCCTCCCACGCGGCGGGCTCGGGGAGCCAGGCGCGCTGCACCAGCAGCGGGCCGTGGGGCGAGCGCCCGGCGTCCAGCTCGGGGACCCGCCGCACCCCGCCGTGCGACGCCATCACGTAGTGCTCGGCCATCAGGCCGTCGTGGATCTCGTCGACCCACGCGAGGCGGTCCTCGTCCCTGGCGAGGAAGGCGCCGGGGTCGCCCTCGAAGCTGCGGGCGAAGGCGTCGTAGTCGTCGGGGTACAGCCCGGCCTGGTCGGCGTCGGTGACGATCGCCTCGACGTCGGCGAGCGCGCAGGCCAGCGGGCTCAGCAGGTACAGGCCCACGGGGCGGCCGGCGTCGGTGTCGGCGGGCATCGCCACGGCGTCGAGGTCCTCGCGGGTCAGGTCGCTGATCGTGCCCTCGACGGGCTCGTCGAGCGCGTCGCCGTCGATGGCGGCGTGGAGGTGGACCCCGGCCTCGGCGAGCTCCTCGTCGAGCCCCGCGTCGAAGTGGGTCCACAGGTAGTGGAACAGCCCGTCGAGGTCGTCGGGGGCGGGGTCGAGCTCCTGGCAGCCGCTCCCCGCCAGCAGCGCCAGCAGCGCCGCGGAGAGGGCGGGGAGCAGCCTGGGACCCTGCATTCCCTGCATCGATGACTCCTGGTCCACTGTCATGCCCATCGATGCGCCCGATGGCAAGCCCCCGGCGGCAAGCGCCGCCGCTACTGGTGCTGCAGGCACACCACCGGCTCGAGCGTGGCGGCCTTGAACGCGGGGTAGACGGCGGCGGCGACGGTGATCAGCCACACCCCGATGACGTAGCCCACGACCTTGACCGGGTCGAGGTCGGAGAAGATCACGAGATCCAGCGCGAACCCGGAGACCTCGATGCTGCCGCCGTACAGCGCCGACATGTCGATGCCGTTGGTCATCATCGGGTAGTTGAACGCCAGCCCCAGCAGCACGCCGGCCGCCGCGGCGAACAGGCCCAGCAGCGACGACTCCAGCATCACGAGCGCGGCCAGCCTCCGCGGGGTGGCCCCCAGCGACAGCATCACGCCGAACTCGCGCATCCGCTCCAGCACGCTCATCAGCACCGTGTTGACGATGCCGAGCCCGACCATGAAGAAGATGATGAAGTACATCACGTAGATCTCGCCCTGCTCGCTGGCGACGTACTCCGCCACCGCCGGCAGGGCCTCCTGCCACGACAGCACCTCCACCGCGTCGCCGCCCACCGCGGCGGCGGCCAGCGCGGTGGCGTCGGCGGTGTCGCGGGCGCTGTCGAGGTGCACCGAGATCTGGGTCACGTCCTGCCCGACCCCCAGCATCTCCTGGGCCGCGACCAGCGGGATCATCGCGTAGAACCCGTCGATCTCGTCGATGCCGTACGAGAGGATGCCGTGGACGCGGAACAGCCGCGACTCGATCTCCTCGGCGCCCTGGCACATCAGCACGACCTTGTCGCCGAGGGTCACGTCGAGGGACTCGGCGAGGGTCTTGCCCAGCAGGATCGACTGGGGGTCGTCGCCGAGGAACTCGCCCTCGACGATCTTGTCCGGCACGTCGTTGACCCGCGGCTCGGTGGCCGGGTCGATGGCGCTCACCGAGACCCCCATCGCGCCGCTGGGCGAGGTCAGCAGCCCGTCGAGGAACACCCGCTGCAGCACGATCGCGTCGGGCAGCTCCTCGGCCAGCCGCGCCGCCACCGCCGGCGAGTCGGGCACGACGATCGCGGGCTCCGGGTCCTCCTGGTACCCCTTGCCCTGGACCACCACGTGGCCGGCGGCCATCGAGGTGGCGTTCTCGATCATCATGTTGGTCATCCCGTCCGTCCCGCCGCTGCTGAACATCAGCATCCCGAGGCCCAGCGCGATGGCCGCCCCGGTGATGACCGAGCGGCGCTTGTTCCGCCACAGGTTGCGCAGTGCGATCTTGAACAACATGGCGCTACTCCTGCCGCATCGCCTCGACCGGCCGGAGCCGGGCGGCGCGGATGGCGGGCCACAGCGCCGCCACGAACGAGATCACGAACAGGCCGACGACGAGCTGCAGCTGCTTGTCGAGGTGGAGCTCCGCGCCCATCACGGGGTTCCACTTCACGCCCATCACGGTGCTCTCCGTGGCGACCGCGGAGAGGTCGAGCCCGTGGAGCATCAGGTAGGCGATCAGCGCCGCGCCCAGCGGGAGGCCGATCCCGCACGCCACCGCGGTCAGCGCGCCGGTCTCCCACATCACCAGCCGGAACAGCCCGAAGGGGCGCAGCCCCAGCGCGCGGATCACGCCCAGCTCCTTGGTGCGCTCGAAGACGCTCATCAGCATCGTGTTGAGGATCCCCAGCGCGGCCACGCCGAAGATGAAGAACATCATGATCCCCGAGCTGGCGTCGGAGAGCTCCATCATCTGCGCCATCTGGGGGTTGATCTCGCCCCAGCTGCGGGCCAGCAGCCCGCGCGCCTCGGCGAGGCCGGCCACCGCGGCGAGCATCGCGTCGATGCCCTCGGCGTCCGGCGCCACCAGCGAGATCTCGTGGGCCTGCCCGGGCAGCACCAGCAGCTCCTGGACGTCGGCGAGGTGCAGGTAGATCCCGGCGCGGTCGATGGCCACCTGCCCGGTCTCGACGATCCCCACCACGGTGTACAGGTCGTTGCCGGTGGAGCCGTCGGCGGCCTGGGTCACGACCACGACCTCGTCGCCCAGCCCGGCGTCGAGCTTCTCCGCGAGCTTGATCCCGATCACCGCCTCGTGGGCCGCGGCGTCGCCGAGGTGGCGGCCCTGCACGAGCTTGGTGTCGAGCTTGGTCATCGCCGCCTCGCGGGCCGGGTCGACCCCGATCAGCTGCGCCCCCCGGGAGTCGTCGGCGAGGCCCGCCAGGCCGTACCCGAACAGCCGCGGGGTGGCGCGCTCGACCTCCGGCAGCGCCTCGAGCTCGGCCACCACCCCGCCGGCGTCCTCGATGGTCTCCCACATCGCCCGCTGCTTGGGGTACTCGGGGTGGTGCAGCTGGGCGTGGCCCAGGTTGTCGCCGACGACGAGGTCGAACAGGTCCGTGTAGATCGCGTCGACCATCGCGACCATGCCCATGCAGAACGCCAGCCCGAAGGCCATGGCGCTGGCGGTGATCAGCGTGCGCCGGCGGTGCCGCCACAGGTTGCGCCAGCCGATGCGCGAGATGGCACTCATCCGGGGTGCCTCCTTCCCGTGAAGGTCTCGGTGCGAGGGTCGTTCGTGTTCCGGGTACCAGGGTCCGCCGGATCGTTTCTCACATGACAGGGCGAGTGCGTGAGAACCGCCGGCGCGACGGGGTCACGAGGCGAACAGCTTGTCGGTCGCGAAGCGCGGGTCGCAGGTCAGCCGCACGCCGAGCCGGCGCAGGCCGCGCTCGTCCCCCGGCGGCGGCAGGTGGGTCATGTGCATCTCGAGGCCGCGCAGGGCGCCCAGCTCCTGCAGCGCGCGCTGGGCGGTGGGGTTGGTCGTCGAGCTGATGCTCAGCGCGATCAGCGTCTCCTCGACGTTGAGGCTGATCGAGTCGCGACCGAGGATGTCCCGCCGCAGCTCGCGGATCGGCGCGATCGTGGCCGGGCTGATCAGGTCGAGCTCGTCGGGGATCTCGGCCAGCCCCTTGATGCCGTTGAGCACCAGCGCCGCCGAGGCGTGGAGCTGCGGCGAGTTCTTGGCGGTGACGATCCGGCCGTCGGGCAGCTGCAGCGCGGCGCCGACCACCACGCCGCGGTGGCCCTTGTCCCGCTGGGCCGCGGCGCGCTCCGCCGCCTCCCGCGCCGGGCCCACCACCGGGCGGTCCACGTCGGCCAGATCGAACTCCTTCATCAGCATCTCGATGCGCCGCACCGACTCGCGGTCCTCCAGCCCGGTGGCGGCGTCGCAGGCGTAGCGGAAGTAGCGCCGCAGGATCTCCTGCCGGCCGGCCTGTCGCGCCGCGCCGTCGTCGACGATCGCGAACCCGGCCCGGTTGACGCCCATGTCCGTCGGCGAGCGGTACATCGACTCGCCGGTGATCCTCTCGAGGATCCGCCGGAGCAGCGGGAACGCCTCCACGTCCCGGTTGTAGTTGACCGTGGTCACGCCGTGGGCCTCGAGGTGGTGGGGATCGATCAGGTTGACGTCCCGCAGCTCGGCCGTGGCCGCCTCGTACGCGGCGTTGACCGGGTGGCGCAGCGGCAGGTTCCAGATCGGGAAGGTCTCGAACTTGGCGTAGCCGGCCCGGACCCCGCGCCGGTGCTCGTGGTACACCTGCGACAGGCAGGTCGCCATCTTGCCGCTGTTCGGTCCGGGGGCGTTGACCACCACCAGCGGCCGATCGGTCTCGATGTACGGGTTCGCGCCGTAGCCCGCCTCGCTGACGACCCGCTCGACGTCGAACGGATAGCCCTCGATCGGGGCGTGGGTGTAGACCGCCACCTCGCGCCGCTCCAGCTTGGTGCGGAACGCCTCGGCGGCGGGCTGCCGCTGGAACCGCGTGATCACCACGGCGCGCACGAGCAGGCCCCACTCGCGGAGGTCGTCGATCAGCTTGAACGCGTCGGCGTCGTAGGTGATCCCGAAGTCGGCGCGCACCTTGCGGCGCTCGATGTCGCCGGCGTAGATGCACAGGATGATCTCGCACTGATCGGCGAACTGCTGGAGCAGCCGCATCTTGACGTTGGGATCGAACCCCGGCAGCACCCGCGAGGCGTGGTAGTCGAACAGCAGCTTGCCC
The DNA here is from genome assembly GCA_964584075.1 of uncultured Rickettsiales bacterium. GTDB lineage: Bacteria > Myxococcota_A > UBA796 > UBA9615 > CAYRNR01 > CAZOYV01. Next base: position 17,472 of record CAZOYV010000129.1, read on the forward strand.
CCGAACTCGAGGTACAGCTTGCCCCCCACCTCCGCGATCCGCTCGCGGATCGCCGCGGACTGCTCCGCCAGGTACTGATCGCTGTCGAAGGCGACTCCGGTCATCGCGGCTCCTCCATCGTCGGACAAGCCTAAGCGCGCGCGCGGCCGCGGCGCAATCGCCCGGTCGCGCGCGGGCGGCGGGCCCGGTGATAGACTCCGCGGACCCCCCGGAGGTGCCGATGACGATCCTGGCGCGCAGCGAGATCCTGGCGGAGATCGAGCAGGGACGGATCCAGGTCGACCCGTACGACCCGGCGATGGTCGGGCCGGCGTCGATCGACCTGCACCTGGCCAACGCGTTCCGCGTGTTCGTGCGGATGCCGACCGACGTGCAGGTCCGCGGCGAGCTGGACTACAAGCAGTACACCAAGGGCATCTGGATCCCCGACGGCGGGACGCTCAAGATGCGGCCCGGCGAGACGCTGCTGGGGATCACCCGCGAGAAGATCACGCTGCCCGGCGACATCTGCGGCTGGCTCGAGGGGCGCAGCCGGTTCGCCCGGATCGGGCTGCTGGTCCACATCTCGGCGAGCTTCATGCAGCCCGGGATCAGCAACCACCAGGTGCTCGAGATGAGCAACTTCGGGCACCTCGACCTGGAGATCGTGCCGGGCACCGCCGTGTGCCAGTTCGTGTTCCAGCGCGCGGAAGGCGAGGGGACCTACGACGGCATCTTCGCCGGCCAGAACCCCGACTGGTTCTGGAAGGACTAGGGGCGCGATGCGGACCGTGCGCGTGAGGCCCCCGTCGTTCCCCGCCGTGGCGCCCGACACGGCGCTGGCGATCCAGCCCGGTGTGGTGTGGCAGGTGCTGTGCGGCGACGAAGAGCACTGGCGCGCCGGGGTGTACTCCCCCGCGGCGGCGAGCGCGGACGAGCTGCCCGAGCTCGAGCGCCACGACTGCCCCGAGCTGTTCCTGCTGCTGTCGGGGCGGCTGACGCTGCTGGTCCACACCGGCGGGGGCGTCCGCGAGCTGCCGCTGGAGCCGGGCCGGCCGGTGCTGGTCGAGGCGCCCCACGCCGGCTTCTGCCCCGACGGCCCGCACAGCGGCACGGCATTCGTCGTCGAGCGCGATCGGTTCACCACGGAGTACCGGGAGCCGGACCGTTGGTGAGCGCCTCCGGCGAGAGCCCCTGGTGGCTCTCGTGGGCCGCGGCAGGGACCGCCGTGGTGGCCGCCGCGACGGCCGCGGACGGGACCCGCTTCGCCGACCCCGACCTGTTCATGAACCTGATGTGCGCCCGCCACGTGGCGGAGACCGGCGCGGTACCCGCGGTGGACGTGTACTCGTTCGCGCGGCCGGCGCTGGCCTGGAACATGAACGAGTGGCTGGGCCAGCTGACGCTGTACGGCGTGTTCGAGGTCGCGGGGGGGCCGGGGCTGGTGCTGGCCCGCCTGGCCCTCGCCGGCGCCGCCGCGGCGCTGTTGCTGGTGGCCGCCCACCGCGCGCGGGCCCCGCTGTGGGCGGCGCTGGTGGCGCTGCTGGTCTGCTGGCCGGCCGTGGCGCACTTCTTCCTGTTCCGCGTCCGGACGGTCTCGTTCCTGTTGCTGGCCCTGCTGATCGTGCTGCTGATCGAGCACCGCCGGGGTGCGCGCTGGGTGGCCTGGGTCGTGCCGCCGCTGGTGGCGCTGTGGGCCAACCTCCACGGCGCGTTCGTGCTCGGACTCGGGGTCCTGGTGCTGGCCGCGGTGGACGACGTGTTGCCGTGGCGCGCGGGGCGGCCGCCGGGCCGGCGCCGCTGGGCGCTGGGGCTCGCCACCCTGCTGGCGGCGGCCCTGGCCCTCGCGCATCCCTGCGGGATCGGCGTGTACCACGTGGTGCTCGGGACCGTCGGGGGCCCCTCGATCGACACGATCTCGGAGTGGCTGCCGGTCTGGGACCATCCCCTGCGGAGCACCTGGACCTACGGCCTGCTCGTCGTCCTCGCGCTCCCCGTCGCCGCGCGGATCGCCTGGCGGCGGCGCAGCGTGCTGTGGCCCGGGGTGCTGCTCGCCGTCGCGGTGCAGACCGTGCTGCACGTCCGGTTCGGTGCGCTGCTGGGGGTGGTGCTGATGGTGCCGCTGGCCCAGCTGCTCGCCTCCCTGCGGCCCGCGCAGGCCGGGCGCGCCGCGACCGCGGTCCTCGCGGCGCTCGCCGCCGCGTTCACGCTGTACACCGCCGCGACCGGTCCCCGCGACCTGCAGGTCCGGATGCAGCCCGAGTGGTCCCCCGTGGCGGCGGTGGACTTCATGGCGCGGGAGGGGATCCGCGGCGACGTGCTCGCCGAGTACGACTGGGGGGCGTACGTGGTGTGGCGGCTGCCCGACGCGCGGGTGTTCATCGACAGCCGCTCGGACACCGTCTACCCCCCCGAGGTGGAGCGCGAGTGGAGCCGCTTCGCGCTGCGCGAGCCCGGCTGGGAGGACGTGCTGCAGGGCAGCGGGGCCACCGCGGTGCTGCTGCGCACCCGCCGCGGCGCCGAGGCCCCGATCGCGCGCTCGCCGGAGTGGGGGCTGGTCTACCTCGATGACCACGCCTCGCTGCTGCTCCGCGACGCCGCGGTGAACCGCCCGTTCCTCGAGCGGCTGCGCGACGGCGAGGTCCCGGCACCCCCGGTGGTGACGGACGAGCAGCTGATCCTGCGCCGCGCCGGAGGCGTCCCGGCTACCGACTGATGTCGAGCAGCGTGTAGGTCCCGTCCCCGTTGCTGCCCCAGGTCATGTCGATGTCGGTGATCACGCTGTTGACCTGGAGCCTGATCTCGCCGGGCTGGCCCGAGTCGGCCTTGGGCAGGCCGTCGAACTCGAGCACGATCTTGTCACCGTCGATCAGGTTGGTCTGCGGGGAGATCACCTCGTCCTCGACCTCGAGGCGGAACACCGGGCTGAGCACGCTGAACTCGCGGGGCAGCTCGAGGCGCACCTTGTCGCCGAGCATCTTGGACTCGAACGACAGCATCGTCTGCTCGCGGACCTCGCTCATCACCTGCTCGACGAGCGGGTTGGGCTCCTCGACGGTGGTGGCCGAGACGCCGGGGATCATCCCGGCCTCGCGCTTGCGCCGCATCTCGCGGAACTCGGCGGCCTCGGCGATCTTGTACTCGTCGGTGTCGACCCACGCCACGGCCTCGTTGCTGATCAGGATCGCGCGGTGGGTCACGATGTGGTCGACGTTCTTGGTCTCCCCGAACCACTCGGCCTCGACCTCGAGCTCGCCGAAGTCGGTGCGGTCGTGGGCGATCACCGCCGGCTGGGTCGGCGAGGTGAACGTGACGTAGTCGTCGGGGTGCATGTCGGTGAACTGGATCGCGTGGACCAGCGTGGCGTTGTGCAGCGTGTTGGGGCTGCGGTTCTCCACCGCGACCTTGATCTTGTTGCCGAACATCGTCGGCTTGACCACCAGGTCGAGGTAGGCCTCCTCGGGGTAGATCGCGCGGAAGTCCTCGCCGAACAGCTCCTCGCAGAGCTGGATGTCGGCGAGCACCAGGTCCCACTGCTCCTGGGCGCGGCGCCGCGAGAAGTGGTCCATCACCTTGTCGCGGCCGGCGCTGAACTCGTCGGAGGCGAAGTGGATCCGGGCCTGCTGTAGATCGGGGCTGAAGTAGCCGGCGCCGAGCATCGTGGCCTGGTACTGGTCGACGATGAAGTTGCCCTCGCGGGTCTTGCGCAGGAACGCGCGCTGCCGGTACGGGTCGAGCAGGTCGGTGAGCTGGTCGGACTGCTTGGGGTAGTAGGCGGCGGCCTGCTGCAGCTGCAGCGTGGCCTCCTCGCGGTTGCCCTGGTTGGCGTGGTGCACGCCGAGCAGCAGCTGGGCCGGGGCGGTGGCGTCGGGGTGCTCCTGGATGTAGCCGTGGAGCAGCCCCTCGACGGCGCCGGCGTCCTCGGTCCCGGCCTCGATCATCGCCATCGCCTTGATCAGGTGCGCCTCCTTCTCGTGGGGGGCCTGCTCGATGGCGGCGTCGGCGGCCTCGATCGCGGCGCCCCAGTTGCCCTCGTGGGCGGCGAGGTAGGCGCGGTCGCGGGCCACGCACAGGCGGTCCCACTCCTCGACGTACTTGTAGTACGCGTCGGCGTAGTCGAGCATCGCCTCGAACAGCTCGGTCTCGAGCCTCGTGCGCTCCTCGACCTGCCGCAGCTGCTTGTCGTGGCGCTCGCGCAGCAGCTCCAGCTCGGCCTGGGCCTGGGCGCGGTCCACCGACAGCCCGCCCATCGCGCCGGTGGGGCTGGCCGCGGCGTCGACGTCGACGACGGAGAGCATCATCAGCAGCATCTCGCCGCTGAAGTCCCACAGCTCCTCCTGGGCCTCCTCCTCGACCTGCAGGGCGTACATCTGGAACAGCACGTCGAGCATCTCGCGGCGGGCCTCGACCACCTCGGGGGCGACCCCGCGGTAGTCCTCCTGGGACAGCCGCACCAGGTAGTCCTGGAGGTCCTCGTCCTTCTCCAGCGAGGCCTTGACGCTGTGATCGAGGCCGTGCAGCACCTGCACGGTGCGGTCGAGATCGTAGCCCGGGCCGGGGTCCTCGATCGCCTCGTCCATCTTCTCGAACACCGGGGCGAACTCGGTCTCGGCGCGGGCCGCCTGCTCCTGCTGCTTCTGGCGGTGGAGCAGGTCGCGGGCCACGACGATCGCGGCCACGGCCACGACGATCAGCACGATGGCGGTGATGCACCCGCTGCGGCGGCTCGAGGAGGTGGGCTTGTCCCCCCACCCGCGGGGTCCGTCGGGGCCGATCTCGGTGACCCGCTCCCGCTCGCGCGCCTGCGCCTGCTCCCGGGCCTCGTCGGCCGTGATCTCGGTCACGCGTTCCTGCGATGGCTTGCTGGACTCGTCGCTCACGGGGCCTCCCCGGCGCGGGACGCGCGCGGCGTCCGCGGCGCCCGATCCTACCAGGGGATGGGGACGAGGATCGGGTTCGTCAATTCGTGTCGTCGTCGCCCGCGGTGTCGTCGTCGCCTGCGGTGTCGTCGTCGCCGCTGGTGTCGTCGTCGCCGGCGGTGTCGTCGTCGCCCGCGGTGTCGTCGTCGCCCGCG
>CAZOYV010000130.1:0-22433 GCA_964584075.1 uncultured Rickettsiales bacterium
AGCCTCAGGTCATCCGGAGAGTCAGGCATGGGCCATCATGCCATACGGGTACCTTTGCGTGTGATATCAGAGAGATATTTCCGGCGGACCTCTCAGTCCGTCAGGAACACGTCGTGTAGGTCGATCTCGAGGAACGGCGGCTGGTCGTAGGCGCCGGTCCACGTCTCGCCGGTGCCGGACTCGAACGAGGCGCGGACGATCAGGTTCGTGGCGTCGAAGGCGAAGGCCCACACGTTGCCGTCGCGATCGCCGGCCACCCGCGCCATCGTCTCCACCGCGTCGAGGCCGATCGGCTGCTGGCTGCCGGTCTCCTGGATCCACTCCTGGTCCCAGGCCGAGAACGAGGTGCCCTGCTCGTAGGCCGCGGTCATCTGCTGGAACGGCAGGTAGCGCTCGCGGTAGGCGCCGGCCTGGTGCATCAGCCCGTCGCTGCCCTCGTTCATCGGGCCGTGGGACGCCTCCTGGTGGACCCGCAGCGCGTAGGCGAACTGGGAGTCGCCGCGGTACACCGCGCAGGGCATCGGGTAGCCGGTCTGGATCGGCATCCCGTCCCCCGGGTCCTCGACCTCGATGGGGTCGCCGTCCTGCCCGATCACCAGATCGGCGTAGCTCTCGCACGGGGCGTTGCACTGGAAGTAGCGCACGTTCCCCTCGCCGTCGATCTCCTTGGCGTCGGCCTCCAGGTTGGCCCACCCGGGGTGGGTGGCGTCGGTGTAGGTCTGCGCCAGGTCGCCGTCGACGTCGTACTCGTAGACCGTGGTGTCCACCGAGCAGTCGTGGTGGTTGTAGAACGCCGCGGTGCGGATCCCGTTGAGCTCGAACGCCGCCGCCTCGGCCGCCGCCCCGCCGCCGGCCGCGTCGCCGTACGCGATCACGCCGGCGACGCCCACCGTCGCGGCCTGGTCGGCGAAGAACGGCAGCGCCGTCTCGAGATCGGTGGCCCCCTGCAGCAGCCGCGCCCCGCGCAGCATCGCCGACTCCACGTCGAGCCGCTCCATCGGCGTGCTCGACATCGCGTTGCCGATGAACACGCCCTCCTCGTTGAGCCCGGCCAGCCCGGCGCCGAGGGTCATCCCCATCCAGCTCGTCGAGACGTACGGCACCCCCTCGTCGGGCACGAACGCGGCGATGTTGGCCCACCGGTAGATCCCGGTGTCGGCGCTGAAGTCCATGTTGCGCATCGTGAACAGCGCGCCGCCCTCGGTGCGATCGCCCCACGCGGCGTACGAGCTGCAGTTGAACAGGCCCGGCTGGCCGTCGTCCTGCCACGCCGGGTCGGCCAGCAGCTCCGCGGCCAGCGCCAGCCCGTCGTCGTCGGCGGCACCCCGCGCGGCGGCGCCGTCGTCCACGCCGTAGTACTCGGCGAGCTCGTCGCTGATCCCGTTGTCCAGCATGTGGATCAGGCCCAGCATGCTGTCGACGCCCATGTGCGACGAGACCGCCAGCTCGCCCATCGCCAGCATCCGGTGGGTGAACGTCCGCAGCCCGGCGTCGTACTCGCAGCCCGCGGCCTCCATCCCGTCGGCGACCCCGTCGATGCGCTCGAGCCAGCCCGCGGTGGTGTGCGGCTCGAAGTTGGCCCACACCTTGTCGAGGATCATGCCCACCAGCTCGTCGGCATCCTCGGGGTCGGTGGCGCCGAGCTCGTTGCCGATGTCGGACACGTAGGTCCACCACATCTCCAGCATCATCTGGCCCTGCAGCCGGCCGTACTGGTACCCCATCTCGTAGTCGCTGCCCTCGACGCGGATCACGTACAGCGGGCCGCCCCACGAGCCGTCGAGCTCGGCCAGCAGGCCGGGGGCCTCGGTGTCGAGGATCGTGCCCAGCGTCCAGTCCGGGAGCTGGGGGGTGTCGTCGTCGGCGCTGTCGTCGTCGCCGGACGTGCAGCCCGGGGCGAGCAGCAGGACCGGGAGTAGCAGGAGCGAGGAGATCAGGATCGCGCGCATGGGTCCTTCCAGAGTGCCCTTCCCCCGTGTCGCGCAGTCTAGCCGCAACGGGGAGCGGATCGGTAGGGTTTCGTCGCGCGGGCGCCCGGACGGACCGCGGGATCAGTCGGTGAGGAACAGGTCGTCCAGGTCGATCTCGAGGTACGAGGGCTGGTCCTTGGCGGCGATCCAGTCGTCGCCGGTGCCGCTCTCGAACGACACCCGGATCACCAGGTTGGTGGCGTCCCACACCACGTTCCACACGTTGCTGCTGTCCATCCCGGCGACGCGGGAGATCGCCTCCACCTCGTCCAGCCCGATGGGCATCGGCTGCCCGCCGTTGTCGGGGATGTACTCGATCTCGTCGTGGTAGTACGCGGCGCCCTGCTCGTACGCGGCGGTCATCTCGTACTGCGGGGTGTAGCGATCGCGGTAGGCCCCGCCCTCGATCATTAGCCCGGTGCCGTCGCCGTCCAGCGGCCCGTGGGACGCCATCTGGTGCATCCGCACGCCGTGGGCGAACGCCGAGTCGCCGCGGTACACCGCGCAGGGCAGCGGGTGGCCGGTGTGGATCGGCATCCCGTTCTCCGGGTCGAAGGTCTCGATCGGGTGCCCGTCGCCGTCGAGCACCAGGTCGGCGCCGGTCTCGCAGGGGGCGGTGCACTCGAAGTAGCGGGTCTGGGCCTGGCCGTCGACCTCCACCGCGTCGGCCTCGAGGTTGGCCAGCTGGGGATCGGTCAGGCTGGTCAGCTCGACCTCGATCTCGCCGTCGTGGTCGTAGCGCAGCAGCGTCGTGTCGACGGAGCAGTCGGGGTGGTTGCGGTGCATCGCGAACGAGTACCCGTTCTGCTCGAAGGCCATCGCCTCGGCGGAGGCCCCGCTCCCCAGCGGATCGCCCCACGAGATCATCCCGGTGGCCCCCATCGTCGGCGCGGTCTCGCCCATGATCAGGGCCTCGTCCAGGTTGGTGGCGTGCTGCATCAGGTACGACGCCTTGAGCACGCCGAGCTCGGTGGCCAGCCGCTCGATCGGCGACGCCGCCTCGGCGTGGCCGACGGTCACGCCGTGCTGGTTGACCGCGGCCATGCCTCCGAGGTTGATCCCGACCCACGACGCGGAGACCCACGGGATGCCGTCGTCGGGGACGAAGGTCGCCACCGAGGCGAACTCGTAGATCCCGGTGCCGCTGCTGAAGTCCATGTTCCGGGTGCCGAGCAGCGCCCCGTCCACCGTCCGGTCGCCCCACGCGGCGTAGGTGCTGCAGTTCATCAGCGTGTCCTTGCCGTCGTCCTCGGCGGTGGGCAGCGCCAGCAGCTCGATCGCCTCCCCCAGTGCTGCGGCCTGCCCGCCGGTCTCGGCCTCCCCCCGCCGCCCGTAGAGCTCGAGCAGCTCGTCGCTGTAGCCCGACTCCAGCATGTGCGTCAGGCCGATGATCTGGTCGCCGTCCAGGTGGGTCGAGATCACGAACTCGACGAAGCACAGCATGCGGTGCACGAACAGGGTCAGGTCCTCGGGCCCGTCGCCGTACTCCAGGTCGGCGGCGCGCATGCCGTCGGCGAGGCCGTCCACCAGGTCGCGCTGGGGCGCGCGGACGTGAGGCTCGAAGTGGTCCCAGGCCTGGTCCAGCAGGCCTCCGATCAGCTCGTCGGCGTCCTCGGGGTCGGTGACGCCCATCTCCTCCCCCACGTCGCCGATGTAGGTCCAGTACAGCCCGAGCATCTTGTCGCCCATCAGCCGGCCGTACTGATACCCCATCTCGTACTCGCTGCCCTCGACGCGGACCATCCACAGCGGCCCGCCCCACGGGCCGTCGATCTCGGCCAGCACCGCCGGCCCCTCGGTGTCGACGATCCCGCCCAGGACCCACCTGGGCTCCTCGGTGGCGCTGTCGTCGTCGTCCTGGGGGCAGCCCACGGCCAGGGTCAGCGCGGCCACCACGGCGAACACGGGGATCGATCGGAGCGAGTGCATGCGGAGCCCTCCCGAGGCTCGGACGTATGTACCGTCACCGCGGGCCGAAGACAACGGGAAGATCGCGGCACACCGTCCCACCGCGCGCCGGGCGACCGCCCCCGCGCCGCGCTTGACAGGCGCCCGCGCGTGCCCAATGTTGCTCCAGGCATCTCCCGGGAGAGACACGTCTATGTGGGACTACACCCCCAAGGTCATGGAGCACTTCCTCAACCCGCGCAACGTCGGCGAGCTCGCCGACGCGGACGCCGTCGGCGAGGTCGGCAACATCACCTGCGGCGACGCGATGAAGCTGTTCCTCAAGATCGACAAGGACAGCGAGACGATCACCGACGCGAGGTTCCAGACCTTCGGCTGTGCCAGCGCGATCGCCTCCTCGTCGGCGCTGACCGAGCTGGTCAAGGGCAAGACCATCGAGCAGGCCCTGCAGCTGAGCAACCAGCACATCGCCGACTTCCTCGGCGACCTGCCCGAGGAGAAGATGCACTGCTCGGTGATGGGCAAGGAGGCCCTCGAGGCCGCCATCGCCAACTACCGCGGCGAGGAGTGGCAGGGCGACGACCACGCCCACGACGACACCGAGATCGTGTGCACCTGCTTCGGCGTCACCCGCGGCAAGATCGAGGCGGTGGTCAAGGAGAACAACCTGTCGACCGTCGAGCAGGTGACCCACTTCACCAAGGCCGGGGGGGGCTGCGAGGGGTGCCACGAGGAGATCCGCGCGGTGATCGACGACGTGCGCAAGGAGATGGCGCGCAAGGCCGTGCTGCGCACCGACGCCGAGCCCGAGCCCAAGCGCAGGCGGCCGATGACCAACATCCAGCGGATGCAGATGATCAGCCAGGCGATCGAGCGCGAGGTCCGGCCGGCGCTGCAGAAGGACGGCGGCGACATCGATCTGGTCGACATCGACGGCCACAAGGTCTACGTCGCGCTGCGCGGCGCGTGCCACGGCTGCCGCGCCGCCGGGTTCACGCTCAAGACCCTGGTCGAGACCAAGATCAACGACTTCATCGGCGAAGAGGTCGAGGTGCTGGAGGTGGAGGCGTGAGCCTGTCCCCGTCCGACGTGATCTACATGGACAACAACGCCACCACGCGGGTCGCGCCCGAGGTGGTCGAGGCGATGCTGCCCTACCTGCGGGACTACTACGGCAACCCGTCGAGCATGTACTCGTTCGGCGGCCAGGTGGGCGCCGCGGTGCGCACCGCGCGGGAGAGCGTCGCGGCGCTGATCGGCGCCGAGCCCGACGAGCTGCTGTTCACCAGCTGCGGCACCGAGAGCGACAACACCGCGATCCGCAGCGCGCTGCGGGTCAACCCCGGCAAGCGCCACGTGATCACCACCCGCGTCGAGCACCCGGCGGTGCTCAACCTGGGCAAGGTGCTCGAGAAGGAGGGGTACGTCGTGACGTACCTCTCGGTGGACAGCCGCGGCTGGATCGATCTCGACGAGCTGCGCCACGCGATCCGCGAGGACACCGCGCTGGTCTCGATGATGTACGCCAACAACGAGACCGGCACGATCTTCCCGGTCGAGGAGGCCGGCGCGATCGTCAAGGAGCGGGGCATCCTGTACCACGTCGACGCGGTCCAGGCGGTGGGCAAGATCCCGATCGACCTCAAGAAGAGCCACATCGACCTGCTGGCGCTGTCGGGCCACAAGCTGCACGCCCCCAAGGGTGTCGGCGCGCTGTTCGTGCGACGCGGGATCCCGTTCCGCGCGTTCCTCGTCGGCGGCCACCAGGAGAAGAACCGCCGCGGCGGCACCGAGGCGGTGCCCAACCTGGTCGGGCTGGGCAAGGCCGCCGAGCTGGCCCGCGAGCACATCCACGTCGAGAACACCCAGGTGCGCAGGCTGCGCGACAAGCTGGAGCAGGGGCTGCTCAGCTCGGCCCCCGACGCGCGGCTCAACGGCCACCCGCTGCACCGCCTGCCCAACACTGCGAACATCAGCTTCGAGTACGTCGAGGGCGAGGCGATCCTGCTGCTGCTCAACCAGTTCCACATCTGCGCCTCCTCGGGCTCGGCGTGCACCAGCGGCTCGCTGGAGCCGTCCCACGTGCTCCGCGCGATGGGCGTGCCGTACACCGCGGCCCACGGCTCGGTGCGGTTCAGCCTCAGCCGCTACAACACCGAGGAGGAGGTGGACCTCGTGCTGGACAAGATCCCGCCGGTGATCCACCGCCTGCGCGAGATCAGCCCCTACGGCCGCGAGAGCCGCGCCGGGGCCTGATCCCGGTACCCCGAACCCGCCGCTGGCGGTTCCAAGCCCCAGGAGGTGCCCCCGTGTCCGAGCCGGAACGTTCCGTCGCGATCGAGGCCGTGATCCGCGCGTCGCGCCTGTGCCAGGCGGTGCAGGCCTCGCTGGTCACCGAGGAGACGCTGTCGAAGAAGGACCGCTCCCCGGTGACGGTGGCCGACTTCGGCGCCCAGGCGGTGGTCGCGATGGCGCTGTTCGAGGCGTTCCCCGCGCTGCCGCTGGTGGGCGAGGAGGACGCCGCGGCGCTGCGCAGCGAAGGGGGCGCGGCGCTGCGCGAGAACGTCGTCGAGCACGTCGGCGCGGTGTCGGGGGTGTGGGACCCGCGCACGATCCTCGACGCGATCGACCGCGGCGACCACGCCGGCGGCCCCGGGGGCCGATTCTGGACGCTGGACCCGATCGACGGGACCAAGGGCTTCCTGCGCGGCGACCAGTACGCGGTGGCGCTGGCGCTGATCGAGGACGGCGAGCCGGTGCTCGGCGTGCTCGGCTGCCCCGAGCTGCCCCTCGACGCCGCCGACCCCGAGGGCCCGCGCGGCTGCCTGTTCGTCGCCGAGCGCGGCGGCGGGACCACGATGCAGGCCCTCGACGGCGGCGCGACCCGGGCCGTCTCGGTGACCGGCCTGACCGACCCGTCGCGGGCCGCGTTCTGCGAGTCGGTCGAGTCGGCCCACTCGTCCCACGGCGACGCCGCGCAGATCGCGGCGCGGCTGGGCGTCGCGGTCCCCCCGTTCCGGATCGACAGCCAGTGCAAGTACGCCGCGGTGGCCCGCGGCGACGCCTCGATCTACCTGCGCCTGCCCACGCGCAAGGACTACCAGGAGAAGATCTGGGACCACGCCGCCGGCTGGATCGTGGTCCGCGAGGCCGGCGGCCAGGTCAGCGACGTCCGCGGCGAGCCCCTCGACTTCGGCCAGGGCCGCACCCTGGCGCACAACGAGGGCGTGATCGTGACCAACGGCAAGCTCCACGACGAGGTCATCGAGGCGACCCGGGCCGTGCTCGGGGTCTGAGCCGAGTCCGAGAGCGTGGCCGAGACCGAGGCCGAGACCGAGGCCGCGGCCGAGAGCCGGTCATCGGAGTCCGGACTTGAGCCGCGAATCAGGTGCGAGGCTCGGAGAGGCGCCAGGTCAGGGCGTTGACGCGGTCGAGGATGGCGAGGGTCTTGGTGGCCTGGGAGGGGTCGACCATCCCGATGCTCTGCAGGAGCGGGATGCAGGAAGTCGCCTCCTCCGACGAGCCGTGTGCGATGCGATGGTGCCGTAGCCGGTCCCACCCCGCTCGCCCCGACGCCTCGGCCAGGTTCAGCGGCACACTCGCCGCCGCCCGCCGCGCTTGGTCCGCGAGGCTCCGCCCGCTCGGGGGGACCCTCTCGACCCGTCGATAGACCATTCGCGCCGCCTCCACGGCCAGATCGTGGGCGAGCAGCCGCCCCGGGGTGGGGGTGATGTACGGTCTTGGATCCATCGATCTCCTCCTGGTTCGGGTTTTCATGCGCCTCCTCCGGCTTCACGGCTGGGACCGGTCGAGGGTCGCCGCGCAGCATCGATGAGGCGGAGCCGAACTCGCCCTTGACCGGTCCCAGCCGGGAAGCCAAACCCGAACCAGGAGGTGCGGCCCCAAGCCAGTTGCCCTCGTTCTCGGACGCGGACTCGGGATCGGGCTCGGGGTCGGGGTCGGACTCGGGATCGGACATCGGGATCGGGTTCGGACTCGGGATCGGACTCGGGATCGGGCTCGGGATCGGGCTCGGGATCGGACTCGGGATCGGGTTCGGGCTCGGACTCGGGATCGGACTCGGGATCGGACATCGGGATCGGACATCGGGATCGGACATCGGGATCGGACATCGGGATCGGACTCGGACTCGGGATCGGGATCGGGATCGTACATCGGGATCGGACTCGGGATCGGGATCGGGATCGGACTCGGACTCGGGTTCGGGCTCGGGTTCGGACATCGGGATCGGACTCGGGATCGGGTTCGGGCTCGGACTCGGGATCCGATGTCTATCGGCGATCTGGTTCGCGGTGGAAAGCGGCCTCGGTGGCCTTCACGGCTGATGGGGCGATATGGATCAGCGCCCGAGATCCGGAGCGACGGGGGCGGCTCGGAAGTTCAGCCCTTGCCTCCCGAAACCACGGGGCGGATCGGGCACTTGGTGCGAGGTGGATTCTGGCGCATGGTGGCGGGCTTCAGTACGGGTCGTCCTTCCAGTCCCCCACCGCCGGCGTCGGCTCCTCCGCCGGCAGCGCCGCCAGCTTGACCGAGGCGGTCACGACCCCGTCGCCCACCGGCCGGTGCACGGTGCGGTCGCGGTAGCCCCGCTTCCGGATCACCAGCACCAGATCCTCCTCGGTGCGCTCGCTCGCGACCTCGAGCTCCACGTCCAGCGGCGTGCTCCCCAGCCGCTCCTCCCTGCCGTCGAGCACGTACGAGACCGACGCCCCCGACGGGCTGGAGCTGACCGCCAGCAGCACGGTCATCGGGGTCACGTCCTCGACCACCACCTCGGCCACGCCGTCGCCCACGGCCGTCCCGTCGGTGGCCTCGGTCGGGCCCTCGGCGGGGAGGACCTCGTCCCCGCCGGCGGACGCACCGCCGCGCGGCCCGAGCAGGCCACCGAGGTAGGCCCCGGCGGCGCCGAGCCCGAGCACCACCGCCGCGCCGATCCCGATCCACAGCCCGAGGGGACGCCGGCCGCGCGCCGGCCACGAGTCCTCCCCCAGCGAGGAGCGGTCGTCCAGGGACGAGGACGACGGCTCCCCGTCGGCGGACATCGACTCGTCCTGCGAGGAGACGCTGTCGCCGGACGACGAGGCCCCCATCCCCGCGATGTTGACCTCGTCCTCGATGGTCGCCTCGTCCTCGTCGTCGTCCGGCTCCGGCATCGGCTTGACGCTGCCGGTGCCCCTCGGCCGGGGCAGATCCCAGCTGCCGTCGCCCGAGTCGAACCCCGCGAACGACACCGTGCCCATCCCCAGGTCGACCCCCTTGAGCGCCTGGGCCACGTCGCGCATCGAGGGGAACCGCCACTCCGGCTCCTTCTCCAGGCACCCGTAGATCACCTGCACCAGCGAGGGGGTCAGGTCGGCGTCCGGGTTGATCTCCTCGATCGGGGGCGGGGGGTCCATCAGCTGGGCCGTGATGATCTGCCGGATGTCGCCGGTGAACGGCGCCTGGCCGGCGAACATGTAGTACATCATCAGGCCGAACGCGTAGACGTCGGCCCGGCGGTCGACGTCGGCCCGGCTGAGCAGCTGCTCGGGGGCGGCGTACTTGGGCGACCCGACCGCCTTGCCCGACAGGGTCAGCTCGCTGGCCTCGCCGCCCTGGCGGGCCTGCTTGACCAGCCCGAAGTCGAGGACCTTGGCGAAGTCGGGGTCGTTGTTGCGCTCGACCAGCATCACGTTGGAGGGCTTCAGGTCGCGGTGCACGATCCCGCGCTCGTGGGCCTCGTGCAGCGAGCGGCAGACCTGGACCCCGATGTGCACGCCGCGCACCGACTTGAACGGCCCGTTCTTGAGCACCTCCTGCTGGATCGTCTTGCCGTGCAGGTACTCCATCACGATGTAGAGGATGCCGCGCTCGGTGCGGCCGAAGTCGTAGATCGTGATCGTGTTGGGGTTCTTGAGGCTGGCCGCGGCGGCGGCCTCGCGGAGGAACATCTTCTCGAACCAGCGGCGGTCCATCCCGGTGTCGGGCAGCGGCTTGAGGATCTTGATCACCACGTCGCGGTTGAGCGCCTCGTGGCGGGCCTTGTAGACCTCGCCCATCCCGCCGCGCCCGATGCGCTTGCCCACCAGGTACTTGTCGGCGATGGTCTTGCCCTGCAGCCCCTTGGGGCGGCGCCGCACCGGCTTGCGGCCGGCGGGTGCGACGGGCATGTCCGCGGTGATCGTCCGCGCCCGCTTGCGCGACATCCACTCGCCGACCCAGTCCGCGACGCAGAGCGGGTGCTCCAGCTCCTCGTCGATCGCCGCCACGTCGGCGGCGAGCTCCACCGCCGAGGGGTAGCGGTCCTCGGGGCGCGGCTGGAACGCGCGCTTGAGCACCGGCACCATCCGCGGGACGATCTTGCCGATCTCCTCGAGCACCGGGCCCACGTCGCCCTTCGAGATCCCGCGCAGGACCTCGTCGGCCGAGGTACCGCGGAACGGGTAGCGGCCGACCAGCACCTCGGCCATCACGGTGGCCAGGCTGAACAGGTCCGAGCGTCCGTCGAGGCGACGCCGGCTGACCTGCTCGGGGCTCAGGTAGAACGGGATCCCGGTGTTGACCTGGGCGGCCAGCGCGCGGGTCAGCGCGGCCTCGGCGCGGGCGACGCCGAAGTCGGATATCTTGATCGCCCCTGCCTCGCGACCGATCAGCACGTTGCCGGGGTGCAGCCCGCGGTGGACCAGCGTGATGCCCTCGGTGTCGTCGACGCGACGGTGGACGTAGGCCAGCCCCACGCTGATCTCGCGGCACAGCTCCATCGCCAGGAACGGCGGGATCGGCCCGTGGAGCGCCACCTTCTGCAGCACCTGCCTCAGGGTGAAGCCCTCGACGAGCTCGATGGCGATGCAGAAGAACTCCTGGACCATGCCGTGGTCGTAGACCTCGACGATGTTGTCGTGGTGGAGGTCCGCCCACAGGCGGGCGCCCTCCTGGAGCTGGGCCAGGATGTTGGGGTCGGCGGTGATGTGGGAGTGGTAGCGCTTGAGCGCGACCTCCTGCTGGCGGGTCCCCGGCTCCAGGCGCACGGCGCGATACACGCGCGCAGCGCCGCCCTCGCCGATCAGGTCGGAGAGCTGGTACTCCCCGAATTCCGAGCTCGAGACCGCCACGAACCCCTCGACCGCTCCCCACCCCTACTCGCCCGGGGAGTATACCGGCCGGAGAGCCCCGTTAGAAACCGGGATCGGCGGCGGGGCCGTCCGCGGACGCGGGCCCGCCCGCGTGCGGGAACGAGCGCAGGATGCGCCCGAACGCCTCGGCGGCGGGCTCCACGCCCTGCGCCCGGGTCATCACCACGCACACCGCGAGGCGGCGCTCCACGACGTACCCGAGGAACCAGTTGACCACCGCCGTCGGCTCGTCCGGGCGGGGCAGCGTGCCGGTCTTGCCCAGCACCGTCTCGCCGGGCAGGTTCGCCGCCGTGGCGGTCCCCTGGCCCACCGCCCCCTCGAGACCGTCGACGAGCAGCGCCTGGTACTCGAACAGCGCCGGCAGCGAGGCCCGCACCCCCCCGCGCGGCCGGTCCCCGCGCCACGGCCGGCGGCACTGGCCGTCGCCCACGAGCCCGCCGAACGCGACCAGCATGCTCAGCGGCGTGACCTGCAGGCCTCCGACGTCGCCGGCCGCGAGCAGGAACGCCCGGTCCTCGGCGAGGTCGTCCGGGAACCGCCCGCGGGGCTCCTCGGGATCGAACCCGGTGGGCTCCAGCAGCTGGAACTCGTCGACCACGTCGCGCAGCCCATCGAGGCCCAGCGCCGCGCCCTTGTCGTAGAAGAACACGTTGCACGACCACGACAGCGCCCGGACCAGGTCGATCTTGCCGTGGCCGCCTCGCACCGAGCAGGGGTAGACCGTCCCCTCGTGGCGGTGGGACCCGCGGCAGTCCACCTCGTCGTGGGGGCCGATCAGGCCCCGGTCGAGCAGGGCGTAGGCCACCAGCACCTTGAACGTCGAGCCCGGGGGGTACCGTCCGCGGACCGCCACGTCGGGGTTGACCAGCGCCACCACCTCGCCGGTGGCGGGGTCCAGCGCCACGAAGCCGTCGTCGGGCCCCAGCACGCGCGAGGCGGCGTCCTCGAGGGTCGCGGGGGCCGGCCGGTCGTCAGGGGTCGCCGGCTCGACGGCCCCGGCCTCGGGGGTGGCGGGCTCCCTGCCGGCGGTCGCCTCTTCGGGGGTCGCGTCCTCGCCGCGATCGCGGGGGCAGCCCGCCAGCAGCACGCCGGCGGCGACCAGCGCCAGCGCCACCCGGGACCACGACATCGTTCGGGGGGATCGGAACAAGAGGGTACCTCGCGGCGAAGAATACCCTATCCTTCCGGTTCCATCCGGAGGAGCCCATGCACCGCGTCGCCGCCCTCGCCGCGCTGGTCCTGCTGTCGTTGCCCGAGATCGGCTGCCTGATGCCGTGCGGCGCCGTGCGCGACGAGTCCGATCAGCGCTACCAGGAGATGGCCCACGGGATGCGCCGCGTGCGCGATCTCGGCGGGGACCGCTACGACCTGACCCTCCAGCTGCCCGCCGGGCTGTTCGAGGCCGGCGTCGACCAGCTGCTGGCCTCCGGGGCCGTCGAGCGCACCCGCCGCCGGACCGTCGAGCTGCCGGTGCCGGGGGCCCCGCGCGCGCTGTCGGCCACCTTCCGCGCCGATCTGGAGGACATCGCGCTGCAGCTCGTCCCCGGCGCCCCGGCGCGGGTCCAGGCCCACCTCGAGCTGCGGCTGCGCGGGGAGGCCCGGCGCGAGCTGTTCGACGTGCGCGCCACCCTGGACGGCCCCGTCGAGCTGATCACCGCGCGCACCGACCGGGGGCGCCCCACCGTGGCGATCCGGATCGGCGACCTGCGGCGCTCCGAGCTGCAGCTCGAGGGCGAGCTGCTCGGCACCGCGTTCGCCACGGCGCTGGAGGGGCTGCTCCCGGGGGGCGGCCTCGGCGCGGTGATCGGCGCGATCGGCGGGGGCGAGCTGCCGCCGCAGGTGGAGCAGGCCGTCGAGGAGGCGGCGCGCCAGCACGCCGCGGCGCTGGTCGGCGAGCTGCTCGAGCGCGAGATCGGCGACGTGACCGTGTTCGAGGTCGCGCCGCTCGACCTCGGCGGGGTCGTCCTGCAGCCCCGGACCCTGGACCTCGCCACCGGCGACGGCTGGGCGGCGCTGGGGGTCCGCGCCGACCTGGCCACCGGCTACGGCACCCTGCCGCTGCGCGCGCCGCCCCGCGGCCTGGGCGACCGCGTCCGGCTGCAGGTCAGCGCGCCGCTGCTGGACAAGGTACTCCAGCGGGCCTACGTCGACGGGGTCGTGCCCCGGACCCTCGACGCCAGCGGCGCGCCCGCCGGCGAGGGGCCGTACCGCATCGAGCCGCTGGGCCTCGAGCTGGGGGACGCCGCGTCCCTCGGCCTGCGGGTCTACCGCTGCGAGGAGCCGTGCGGCTGGGCCGAGCTGAGCGCACAGGTGATGCCCGAGGTCGCGGGGGATCAGCTGCGGCTCACCGCCGGCGAGGTGGAGGTGCAGCGGGCCCGCGGGGTGGGCAAGGTCGCCCGCCTGGCCCTGGAGCACCGCGAGCGCGTGGTCGGCGGACCGCTCCAGGTGGTGCAGTCGGTCCCGGGGGTGATGCGCCTCGACGTGGGCGGCCGTCCGCTGCGGCTGACGCTGGATCGCGTCGACACCGGCTTCGAGGCGCTGACGCTGACGATGCGCTACGAGCTCGAGGCGCCCGCGGGGGGCGAGGGCGGCAGGGGCGGCAAGGGCGGCAGGGGCGGCAAGGGCGGCAAGGGCGGCGAGGGCACCGACGGCGGCGAGCCCGACCGCGCCACCGGGGGGACCAGGGGCCGCGGCGGCCGCTGATCCCGCCCCGCCCGGCGCGACCTTGCCCGGGCCCGGTCGGCCCGGTACCATCCGCGCCTGACGAGGGAGCGGGACCATGGCCGAGAACGCAACGCAGTCGAGGGGAATGTGGGGAACCCGCCTGGGGTTCATCCTCGCGGCGGCCGGCAGCGCCGTCGGCCTCGGCAACATCTGGAAGTTCCCGTACATCACCGGCGAGAACGGCGGCGGGTACTTCGTCCTGATCTACCTGGTGTGCATCGCGGTGGTGGGCCTGCCGATCATGATCGCCGAGGTGCTGATGGGGCGGGCGACCCAGACCACCCCGGTGCGCGCCTTCGGCGAGCTGGCGGGCAAGGCCGGCGCCTGGAAGCTGGTCGGCTGGATGGGGGTCGCCGCCGGCTTCGTGATCCTGTCGTACTACAGCGTCGTGGCCGGCTGGTCCGCCAACTACCTGCTGATGAGCGTCTGCCACTTCTTCGCCGACAAGTCGCCCGAGGAGATCGAGGGGCTGTTCGGCACGCTCTACACCGCGGGCGACATCAACCTGTTCTGGCACTTCGCCTTCATGGCGGCGACGTTCGGGATCGTCGTCGCCGGCATCAAGGGCGGCATCGAGCGCTGGTCGCGGGTGCTGATGCCGATCATGTTCGTGCTGCTGGTGCTGCTGGCGATCCGCGCCGCGACGATGCCCGGGATCTGGGACGCGCTGGCGTTCCTGTTCCTGCCCCACGCCGACAGCCTCAAGCCCTCGTCGGTGCTCGAGGCCCTGGGCCACGCGTTCTTCACGCTGTCGGTGGGCATGGGCGCGATGCTGACCTACGGCTCGTACCTGCGGCGGGAGTCCAACATCGTCACCTCCTCGGCGTGGATCACGCTGCTGGACACCGCCGTGGCGATCGCCGCGTGCATCGCGATCTACCCGATCCTGTTCACCTTCGGGATGGACCCCAAGGCCGGCCCCGGCCTGGTGTTCCAGTCGATGCCGATCCTGTTCTCGCAGATGACCGCCGGGTTGCTGCTCGCGATCCTGTTCTTCGCGCTGCTGCTGTTCGCCGCGCTGACCTCCGCCATCTCGCTGCTCGAGGTGGTCACGTCGACGATCATCGACAACCTGGGGTGGAGCCGGCGCAAGGCCGCCGGCGCCGCCGCCGGGGCGATCTTCCTGTTCGGGGTGCCCTCGGCGCTGGCCGGCAGCGGCGAGCTGTTCGGCGCGTGGGGCGAGCTGTTCGGCAAGAACTTCTTCGACACGATGGACTACCTGGCGTCCAACTGGATGCTGCCGCTGGGCGGGCTGATGATCGCGATCTTCGTCGGCTGGTTCATGAACGGGCAGCGCCGCCGCGAGGAGCTGCTCGCCGGCACGCCCGAGGCCCAGCGCGGGCTGTGGTCCGGGCTCTACGCGGTGTGGCTGCTCGTGCTGCGCTTCGCGGTGCCGCTGCTGGTGCTGCTGGTGCTGCTCAACAAGATCGGGGTCCTGCCCACCGAGTGGGTCGACGCGCTGCCCCGTCGGCTGCTCGGCGGCGGCTGAGCCCCGCGATCAGCAGCAGCGCGGCGAGGCCCCCTCCGCCAGCCGGCCCGGCGCCGCAGGCACAGCCCCCGCGGAGCTCGGGGTCCCTGCCGTCGTCGTCCGCGCCGTCGTCGTCCTCCGCGCCGTCGTCATCCGCGGTGTCGTCGTCATCCGCGGTGTCGTCGTCATCCGCGGTGTCGTCGTCCCCGGCGTCGTCGTCCCCGCCGTCGTCGTCCCCGGCGTCGTCGTCCCCGCTGTCGTCGTCCCCGCTGTCGTCGTCCCCCGCGTCGCCCTCCTCGGCGTCGTCCGACGGCCCCCAGCAGCCGGGGTCGTCGGGGTGGTCGATCCAGCCGTCGCCGTCGTTGTCGAGGCCGTCGTCGCAGGCGGTGACCGTGACCTCGACCTGCACGCGGTGGGAGTCGGAGCCCGACATCGACAGCGCCCAGACCTCCAGCTCGTGGACCCCGGCGGCGAGCCCGGTGCAGTCCCACTCGCCCTGCCACACCGACGGCGCCACCTCGACCATCGGCTGCTCGTCGGCGGCGTCGACGGTGAACGAGACCATCAGCGGGGGCTCGGCGTCGAACACCAGCGCCCGCACCGGGTTGGCGACCTGGTGGATCGAGACCGGGTAGGCGTGGGGGTTGCTGCCCCCCAGCTCCTGATCGGTGGGGGCGGTGACCAGCACCGCCGGCCAGCTGCCCACGTCCGTCGCGCGCACCGACAGCCCGTTGCCGTCGACGGCCCACAGGCCGACGTTGTCGTGGTCGCCCTTGCCCAGCGCGTCGAGGTTGACGTGCAGCGCGTCGTCGACCCGCTCGCGGCGGTAGTCGTGGTCGTGGCCGTTGCCCCACGCGGACACCCGGTGGACGTCGATCAGGTCCAGGAGCTCGTCACCGCCCTCGTCCAGCGAGTGGTGCGGGTGGTGGGTGAACACGAACGCCAGCTCGGCCTGGTCGTAGGCGATCAGCGCGTCCTCGAGGAACACCAGCTCGTCCGCGGGCAGCCCCGGCGAGTCCAGCCCGGGGAACGCGCCGCTGGTGTCGGCGCTGTTGAGCGAGACGAACAGGTACTCGCCGAACGGGGTCGAGTGGACCCAGGCCTCGTGCCACGTCCCGGTGCCGCTCCCGGTCAGCGAGTTGGCCAGGTAGTAGCTGGCCCCGGCGTCGCTGTAGGTGTCGTGGTTGCCGCACGCGTCGTGGAAGAACGTCAGGTCCATCCCGGCCGGATCGATCACCCCGCGGTACTCGTCCCACTCCGCCTGGTACTGCTGGGTCGGGACGAGGTAGCCGTTGGTCGCGTCGACGAGGTCGCCGGTGAGCACCACGAACTCGGGCAGCACCACGGAGACCATCTCCCCCACCGCCCACGCCAGGTGGTCGGTGTCCATCGTCCCGTAGCCCCAGTCCTCGCCGACGTGGGTGTCCGTGATCTGGACCCACCACAGCATCTCGCCGGGATGGTCGAGGTAGCGCGCCGCGGTCGGGTCGATCCCCAGGGCCGCTCCCGGCCACCCCAGCGCCAGCCCCACCACGATCGGCACGAGGCGGGTCATCGAGCCACCCTCCACGTCGGTGCGCCTCCCCCGGGACCGCCCCATCGTAGCCGCCCGGGAGCGCGCCGTCACCGTTCTGTCACCGACCCCGGAACCCGCCGCGATCGGTATACTGCCGCTCCCACGCGGTGGGACGGGAGGACCGATGGACAAGCTCGGCGTGTGGCTCGGTCAGGCGTGGCAGCACGCCCAGGACCACTGGCGCGATCACCTGGTGCCGGCGCTGGTGCTGGGCGGCATCGTGTTCGCGATGGTCATGGTCGGGACCGTGATCGTGATGGCGGGCGTCTTCATCGGCGCGGCGGCGGACAGCGAGGAGCTGATGATCGCCCTGGTGCTGGGGCTGAGCTTCCTGTTCACCGTCGTGTTCATGATCGCCTACATCCCGCTGACCATCGGCTACATCAAGGGCACGCTGTCGCTGCTGCGGGGCGGGGAGTTCACCGTCGGCCACCTGTTCAGCGGGCTGCGCGAGACCCCCGCGGCGCTGCTGGCGATGACGATCACGATGTTCGGCGTGTTCCTCGGTGCGCTGTTCTTCTACATCCCCGGGCTGATCGTCGCCGTGTTCCTGTGGTTCGGGCTGCCGCTGGTGGCCGACGGCCACGGCCCGATCGAGGCGCTGAAGAGGTCGGTGGAGCTGGTCAAGCCGGTGTTCTGGGGCCTGCTGGTCTACCAGCTGCTGTTCGGCCTCGTGATCAGCGTGATCGCCTACATCCCGTTCGTGGGGTTCCTGCTGGTGGTCCCGGTGACGTTCATCATGATCGTGATCCCGTACCACGACCTGTGCGTCGACCACGGTCTCGAGGAGCGGCCCGGGGACGACGGCGGGCGCGGCGAGCCCCTCGACCGCTACGAGCTCTGATCCGCGAGCCCGTCCCGCAGCACCCGCAGGTGTGCCTCGAGCTCCGGCGCCAGCGGCGCCACGAAGCGCCGCCCGTCGGGCAGCGCCAGCTCGGCGGCGTGGAGCCACAGCCGACCCGGGAACCCGGGCACCACCTGGAACCGCCGCGGCCGGTAGCGCCGGTCCCCGACCAGCGGGTGCCCCAGCCCGTGCAGGTGGCGGCGCAGCTGGTGGCGGCGGCCGGTCTCGGGGTGCAGCGCCAGCAGGCTGAAGCCCCCCAGCCACTCCAGGCAGCGGTAGCGCGTGACGGCCCGCAGCGCGCCGCGGCGGCGGGGGTCCTTCAGCGGCCTCCGGATCGCGCCCTTGCGGCGCGTCCGCCCGATGGCGAGCCCGAGGTAGCGCTTGTCCACCTCGCCGTCGGCGAACCAGCGCCCCAGCGCGCCGCGCAGCGCCGGGTCCGCCGAGCACAGCACCAGCCCCGAGGTCTCGCGATCGAGGCGGTGGATCGGGGCCAGCCCGTCGGGGGCCCCGAGGGCGGCGCGGGCCCACGCGATCAGGTCCTCCCCCGCCACCTCGCCGGCGGCGTGCACCGCGGTGCCCGCGGGCTTGTCCAGGACCCACAGCTCCCCCTCGCGGGCGACCAGCCGGGGGGTGTCTCTGTGGGGAAATCGTTCATCCATCGATGGTCCATAATGGGGACCGCGCCGAGAAACGCAACGCGGGAGGTGACGGATGGAGCAGGACTTCCCCCACGATCCGCTGGACCAGGAGGTCGACGCGATCTCCGGGCACTACGTGCTGACCGCGGAGCACCGCGTCGAGTTCCGGGGACGCGAGCTGCTGTACCTCGTGGGCCACGCGGTGGTCGACACCAGCTGCTGCGGCGTCGGCGGCTGTGGCTACGCGCTGGTGCCCGGGTTCGTGCTGGCCTACCGCGAGCGGACCGACGAGCGCGGGCGCCCGGTGTCCCGCGTCGAGCCGATCCGGGACGAGGCCCTGCGGGGCGAGATCCAGCGTTTCGTGTTACAGCGGGAGCAGGTGACCCAGTGCAACTTCCTGTGATCGCGGGGTGGTAAGAACACGTCGATGTCGACCCGAGTCGTGTACAGTAGGGCGGTGGGAGGTGAACGATGAACAGCGTGATCGTGGAGCAGTGGACCATCGCCCGCATCGTCCAGGTCAACGCCGTCGACGGGGTCGAGTACAAGATCGAGATCCGCCAGAATGCGGTCTCGGGGCGCTTCGACGCCCGCTGCTGGCGCCTCGAGGACGCCTCGTGGAAGCTGGCCGACGACTTCCCGTGGGTCGACGCCGCCAGCGAGGCCGACGCGTGGAAGATCGCGTCCGTGAAGCTCGGAGAGATCGTCTAGCGGCCTACGGCTCCACCACCTGGACCGTCCCCAGCGGCTCGAGCAGCGGCACGACCTCCGCGGCGTTGCCGACCACCACGATGCGCACGTCGTCCGGGCGCAGGTGCTGGCGTGCCATCGCGTCGACCTGCTCCAGCGTGACCGCGCCGACGGCCTCGCGGTAGCCCCCGATCCACTCGACCGGGTCGCCGAAGCCGAACAGCAGGGTCGACTGGATCTGGCCCGCGATCTGGCCCGGCGTCTCGAAGCGCCCCGGATACGAGCCGATCAGGTAGGCCTGGGCATCGCGCAGCTCCTCGGGGTCGAAGCCGTCGGCGATGGCGCGCTCCATCTGGCGCTGGACCTCCTCGATCAGCACGGCCGTCGTCTCGGTCTTGGTGAAGCTCGAGATCGTGTAGGCCCCCGCCTGCTGGCGGGCGTCGAGCGAGGAGTAGATCCCGTAGGTCAGCCCCATCTCCGCCCGGATCTGGCGCATCAGCCGCGACGAGAACCCCCCGCGCCCGAAGCAGTAGTCCATGATCTGGAACGCGTGGGTCTCGTCCCCCATGTTGTACGGCGCCAGCACATAGCCGATCCGGATCTCGGACTGCACCGCGTCGGGCCTGTCGACGACCAGGATCTGGCCTCCCTCGGCGACCGTGGGGTCCTTGGCCTGGGTTCGGGTCGCGCGCGGAGCCGACCACCCGCCGAAGTGGTGCTTGACGAACTTCTTGAGCCGCCGCGGCTGCACGTCGCCGGCCACCACGAGCACCGCGCCCTGGGGCACGAACAGCCGCTCGTAGTGGGCCACCAGATCGTCCCGGGTCAGGGCCTGGACGCTCTCCGCGGTGCCCTCCAGCGGAAAGGCGTACGGGTGGTCGCCGTAGACGAAGCGGGCGAAGGCCTGGTCGGCGATCACGCCGGGGTCGTCCTGGTTGTACAGGATGTCGGAGACCGTCTGGCGCTGGTAGCGCTCCAGCTCCTCGGCGGGGAACGACGGGCGCAGCGCGACGTCGGCGACCAGCTCCAGCGCCAGCTCCAGATCGCGGGTCAGCACGCTGGCCTCGACGAAGGTCCCGTTCCAGCCGGCCCCGCTGTCGATCACGCCGCCGACGTAGTCCATCGCGCCGGCGACTTCCATCGCGCTGCGCGTCGCGGTGCCCTTGGCCAGCAGGGTCCCCATCGCCTGGGTCAGCCCCGGCTGGTCCAGCGGATTGAACAACCCGGCGCGCGGCACCACCAGGCGCACCGTGACCACGGGCAGCTCGTGCTGCTCGACGGTGTAGATCGTCAGGCCGTTGGGCAGCCGGTGCTCGTGCACCCCGGTCAGCTGGACCGGGTCGGTCTCGGCCTTCAGGATCGGCTCGTAGGCCGGGACCGGATCGGCGGTCGGGTCGGGGTCGCCGGCGGCGGCGGGACCGGCCAGCGACAGCGCCGCGAGGATCGCCAGGCAGGACGGCGCGCGGCCCCTCATCGGGCACCCCCTTCCCCGGCCGGCGGTGCGACCGGCTGCAGGGTCAGGACGGACCGGTTGTCCGGCACCAGGTACGTCTCCACGACGCGCGCCACGTCCGCGGCGGTGACGCCCCGGGTCTCGTCCAGGCGCCGGGTGAAGGCCAGGTGGTCGCCGTCGTGGAGGATCACCGACTGGCCGATCGCCATCCCCTTGCCCATCGCGGTCTGCAGCCCGAACACGAAGTCGGACTCCAGCTGGTTCTTGGCCTTGCGCAGCTCGTTCTCGCTGGGGGGCGTGGTCGCCAGCCCCTCGATCTCCTCGAACAGCGCCCGCTCGGCATCCTCGATCGCGACGCCCTCGTTGACGAACACGTAGGCCCAGAACAGCCCGGGGTCCCGCTGCTCGGCGATGAACCCGCCGGCGAAGTTGGCCAGCTGCTCGTCGTACACGCAGCGCCTGTAGATCCGCGAGGTCTCCCCGTCGCTGAGGATCTTCTGGGCCACCTCCAGCGCCGCGAAGTCGGCGTGGGACGCCTCGGGGATGTGGTAGGTCGCGAACAGGAACGGCAGCTGCGCGGGGCGCCGGAACGTCGTCCGCCGCTCCCCCTGCTGGGGCGGCTCGACGGTGCGCACCTCGGGCCGCGGGGCGCCCGCCGGGATCGCCCCGTAGTACCGCTCGAAGAGGGCCACCGCCCGCTCGGGGTCGAAGTCGCCGACCAGCACCGCGGTGGCGTTGTCCGGCGCGTAGTAGGTCTCGTAGTAGGCCTGCACGTCCTCGACCGTGTACCCCTGGATATCGCTCATCCAGCCGACCACCGACCACTGGTACGGGTGGGCGATGTACGACGCCGCCTGGGCGCGCTCCCAGGCCGCGCCGAAGACGTTGTTGTCGTTGCCCACCCGCCGCTCCTCGGCGACCACGCTGCGCTCCGGCTGGAACGTCTCGTCGGTCAGCCGCAGGTTGGCCAGCCGCTCGGCCTCGAGGTGGATCACCAGCTCGAGCTGGTCCGACGAGATGTTCTCGAAGTAGACCGTCATGTCCTCGGAGGTGAACGCGTTGAGCGAGCCGCCGTGGGCCTTGACGATGTCGCTGTGCTCCTCGGGCCCGTACTTGGCCGAGCCGCGGAACATCATGTGCTCGAGCATGTGGCTGATCCCGGTGATCCCGGGGCGCTCGTTGCGGCTGCCGACGTCGAACCACACCTGGTACGAGATCACCGGCGCGCTGTGGTCCTCGAGCATCAGGACCCGCAGGCCGTTGTCCAGCCGGTGCTCCCGGATCTCGAGCAGCCCCGGGGCCAGCTCGATCTGCTGGGCCCGCGCCCCGCCGGCGCACACCAGCAGCGCCGCCGCGAGGACGAACCCGATCGTCGCGTGTCGCATCGTTCCTCCCGTGTTCCCGAACCTTGGTGCGTCGATCCAGAGGACCTAGGGTCGCCGTCGCCGGAAGGCGAGCCCGGCGGCCAGCGCCAGCGCCAGCGCGGCCCCCGCCCCGCCCCGGAGGCCGTGCGTCCCGGCGACGCCGCCCGGGGCCTGCCCGCAGCTGCAACCGGGCGTCCCGCCGCCGTCGTCGTCGTCGCCCGCGGCGTCGCTGCAGTCGTCGTCGTAGCTGTCCCCCACCCCGTCGCAGTCGTCGTCGATCCCGTTGGTGCAGTTCTCCTCGGCGCCGGGGTGGACCGCGGGGTCCTGGTCGTCGCAGTCGTCCCCCGCCGGGCCGCCGTCGTAGCCGTCGCCGTCGACGTCGCGGAGGTCCTCTCCGTCGCAGTCCTCGTCGACGCCGTTGTACGGCACCTCGGGGGCGCCGGGGTGGACGTTGGCGTTGAAGTCGTCGCAGTCCTCGCCGGTGCACCCGGAGTACCCGTCGAGGTCGTAGTCGATGCCGTCGTCGATCAGCCCGTTGCAGTCGTTGTCGGCGCCGTCGCAGACCTCGTCGGCGGCGGGGTTGCTCGCCGCGCTGTAGTCGTCGCAGTCACCCTGGCAGATGTCGTAGCCGTCGCCGTCGGTGTCGGCGAGCTCGTCGGTCGCCG
>CAZOYV010000131.1:0-22404 GCA_964584075.1 uncultured Rickettsiales bacterium
CCCTTCTGGCCTACCCTCGTTCACCACGCAGGACATCGACGCTCTCCGCCAGCCCCACCCTCGTTCTGTGGTAGGTAGACAGTCCAGCGCCCGACCCGGGCGCCCGCGGGGAGGACCGCCATGTCGTTGCTTCGTTCCCTCGTCGCCCCCCTCTGTGCCGCGCTGCTGCTGTCGCTGGCCGGCTGCCCGCCCGAGGAGCAGCCCGACCCGGTCCACGTCGAGGTCGAGGCCGCCTGCGACAACGTCAATCCGCTGTACTGCATGCTGCCCTGGCCCTCTTCGCGGTACCTGGCGGAGGACTCCAGCACCGAGACCGGCTGGCGGGTCGACTACCCCGACGAGGCGTTCGTGCCCAACCTGCACGACGAGCCGTTCGACGCCGCGCCGTACAACCGGCTGGACGGGTTCAGCCCGGCGTCCCAGATCCTGACGCTGTTCGACCAGCCGGTGAGCGACGCGAACCTGCCGCACTACACCGACATCGACGCGTCGCTGGAGCCGGACTGCCCGACCGTGATCCTCGACATGGAGACCGGCGAGCGGGTGGCCCACTTCGCCGAGTTCGACGTGCGCTTCGACGACCCCGCCGAGATCATGATGTACCTCCGCCCGGCCCGGCGCCTCGAGGAGGACCGCCGCTACGCCGTGGCGATCCGCGACCTGAAGTACGACGCCGGCGCCGACGTGGAGCCCAGCGCGGTGTTCGCCGCGCTGCGCGACGGGGTGCTCACCGACAGCGCCCAGGTGGAGGCGCGGCGGCCGGGGTTCGAGGAGGTCTTCGATGCGCTGGAGGCCGCCGGGGTCGACCGGCTGGAGCTGATCCAGGCGTGGGACTTCCACACCGCCTCGGGGCCGATGCTGTGGGGCGACCTGCTGCACATGCGCGACGACGCGCTGCAGCGGGTCGGCGAGGACGGCCTCGGCTGCACGATCACCAGCGAGGAGCTCGACGACAGCGAGCAGATCCACAAGATCGTGCGCGGCACGATCACCGTGCCGTCGTACATGGACAGCCCCCACCCGCCGGCGCGGGTGGTGCGCGGCGCCGACGGCCTGCCCGAGTACCAGGAGGACGTCGAGGTCGAGTTCGTGGTCAACATCCCCACCTCCTTGGCCGAGCCGGGCGCCGACCCGGGCCGCCTGGTGACCTACGGCCACGGCCTGATGGGCCACCGCGACGAGGTGACGTGGAGCGGCGCGCGGCCCATCGCCGACGAGCTCGGCGTGGTGCTGGTGTCCACCAACTGGGCGGGGATGAGCGAGGACGACCTGGTCACCGTCGCCACCGCGCTGAGCAACGTCACCACCTTCGCCAACGTCTCCGAGCGGGTGATGCAGGGCATCATCAACATGGTGGTGCTGACCCGCACGATGCAGGGCGTGTGCACCGAGCAGCCCGAGCTGCAGGTCGACGGCCACCTGGCCTACGACCCCGACGAGCGCTACTACCTGGGCATCAGCCAGGGCTCGATCTACGGGGCGACCTACATGGCGCTGACCCCCGACGTGGAGCGCGGCGTGCTCAACGTCGGCGGGATCATCTACCCGGTGATGATCGGCCGCTCGATGGACTTCACCGACTACGATCTGATCTACACCGCGTGGTACGAGGACCGCATCGACCGCGAGTTCTACATGAACCTGATCCAGCAGCTGTGGGACATGTGCGAGGGGGGCAACTTCGTGCCCCACCTGCTCGCCGACCCGCTCCCCGGTACGCCCGAGAAGAAGATCCTGTACCAGATCGGGCTGAACGACTCGCAGGTGCCCAACATCGCCTCGGACATGGCGGCGCGCACGATGGGGCTGCCGGTGATCCCGTCGGAGATCCACGAGGTCTGGGGGGTCGAGGAGGCCCCGGCGTCCCCGTTCGACGGCTCGGCGATCCAGTACTGGGACCTGGGCGCGCCGGCGGTCCCCGAGGGCAACCAGTGCCCGCTCGAGGACAACGACGCCCACGAGGGCGTCCGCCGCACCGCCTCGGCCAAGGCCCAGATGGACGACTTCTGGCACCCCGACGGCCAGGTCGTCGACCACTGCGACGGGGCGTGCGATCCCGATTGAGCCGCGGACGCCGGATCCCGCCCCCGGATCCCCCGCGGTCTGAACGCCATTCTGTGATAGAGAAGCGATGCGGCACCCAGTGCCGTTTCGTGGGAGGACCGCCGTGCGACCGCTACCGTTCGCCACCGCTGCGCTGCTCGGCGCGGCCCTGCTGCTCGCCGTGGGCTGCCCCGGCGACGACCCCGAGCCCGACCTGCTGCACGTGCAGGTGCAGCCCGAGTGCGACAACCTCAACCCGCTGTACTGCATGCTGCCGTGGCCCAGCAGCCGCTACCTGGTGGCCGACGACGGCACCGCCACCGGCTGGCGGATCGCCTACGAGCCCGAGGCGTTCGCGCTGAACTTCCAGGAGGACCCGATGGACGTCGAGCCGTACAACCGGCTCGACGGGTTCCCCCCCTCGGCGCAGATCCTGACGATGTGGGAGACCACGGTGGACCGCCAGGTGGACGACGCCAACCTGCCGCCGTGGTGGGACTACGACGCGTCGCTGGCGGCGGACTCGCCCACGGTGATCCTCGACATGGAGACCGGCGAGCGGGTGGCCCACTTCGCCGAGTTCGACGTGCGCTTCGACGACCCCGAGCAGGTGCTGATGTACCTCCGCCCGGCGGCGCGGCTCGAGGAGGACCGCCGCTACGCCGTGGCGATCCGCGACCTGGAGTACGACGACGGCACGATGGTCCCGCCCAGCGAGGTGTTCGCCGCGCTGCGCGACGGGGTGACCACCGACAGCGACCAGGTCGAGGCCCGGCGGCCGGGGTTCGAGGAGGTGTTCGCCGCGCTGGCCGACGCTGGCGTCGAGCGGGACTCGTTGATCCAGGCGTGGGACTTCCACACCGCCTCGGGCGAGATGCTGTGGGGGGATCTGCTGGCGATGCGCGACGACGCGATGGAGCGGGTCGGTGCCGAGGGCCTGTCCTGCACCATCGAGCAGATCCAGGACGACTACGACGATCAGATCTACCGCCGCGTGGACGGCACCTTCACCGTCCCGCTGTACATGGACAGCCCCTACGCCCCGGCGCGGCTGGTCCGCGGCGCCGACGGCGAGCCCGAGTACCAGGGCGACATGGAGGTCAGGTTCCGCGTGATGATCCCGCGCAGCCTGGCCGAGCCCGACGCCGAGCCCGGTGCGCTGATGACCTACGGCCACGGGTTCTTCGGCAGCCCCGGCGAGATCGACGCCGGCTGGCTCGGCGACATCGCCGACGACCAGGGCTACGTGCTGGTCGCCACCGAGTGGCAGGGGATGAGCGAGTGGGACGTGGCCTCGGCCGCCGCGGCGCTGGCCGACGTGTCCAACTTCCCGGCGATCACCGAGCGGCTGATGCAGGGGGTGACCAACGCCCTGGTGCTGACCCGCACGATGGCCGGGGTGTGCGCCGACGAGGAGGCGTTCGTCGTCGAGGGCCACGCGACGTTCGACCCCGACGAGCGCTACTACATGGGGATGAGCCAGGGCGGGATCATGGGCGGCGTGGTGATGGCGCTGTCCCAGGACATCGAGCGCGGCGTGCTCAACGTCGGCGCCTCGATCTACCCGATGATGCAGGGCCGCTCGATCAACTTCGACGAGTTCGAGCTGATCTACGCCGCCTGGTACCACCGCCGCATCGACCGCGACTTCTACTGGTCGGTGATGGGCCACCTGTGGGACGCCAGCGAGCCGATCACCTACCTGCCGCACGTGATCGACGACCCGTTCCCCGACACGCCGCCCAAGAAGATCCTGTACCAGGTGGGGCTGAACGACGCGCAGGTCTGCAACCTGGCGTCCGACGTCTCGGCGCGCACGCTCGGGCTGCCGCTGCTGACCCCGTCGCCGCGGGACGTGTGGGGTGTCGAGGAGGCGCCGGCCACGCCGTACGACGGCTCGGCCTACCAGTACTGGGACTGCGGCGACCCCGACGCGCCGCTGGGCAACGAGCCCCCCGAGGACAACAGCGCCCACGAGTGCGTGCGCCGCACCGACACGATGCACGCCCAGATCGAGGCCTTCCTGCAGCCCGACGGGGTGGTGATCAACGCCTGCGACGGAGAATGCGACCCAGACTGATGACGCGACGAATCCCCTGCTGCGCGCTGGTCGCGCTGGCCCTGCTGCTCGCCGGCTGCCCCGAGGAGGAGCCGGTCCACGTCGACGTGGTCGCCGAGTGCGACAACACAGACCCGCTGTACTGCATGCTGCCGTGGCCCAGCAGCCGCTACCTGGAGGCCGATCCGTCCACCAACACCGGCTGGCGAGTGGCCCACGAGCCCGACGCGTTCCCGCTCAACATCGACGGCGACCCGTTCGACGTGGCGCCCTACAACCGCCAGGACGGGTTCCCCCCGTCGGCCCAGATCCTGACGCTGTTCGAGGCGCCGCTGGACACCTCGACCCTGCCGCCCCACTGGGACTACGACGCCTCGCTGGCGGCGGACTCGCCGACGGTACTGCTGGACATGACCACCGGCGAGCGGGTCGCCCACTTCGCGGAGCAGGACGAGCAGTTCGACGACCCCGCGGAGAAGCTGCTGTACATCCGGCCCGCCCAGCGGCTGGCCGAGGACCACCGCTACGCCGTGGCCCTGCGCGACCTGCGCCACGAGGACGGCGGCGCGGTGGAGGCCAGCCCGGTGTTCGCCGCGCTGCGCGACGGCACGCCCACCGACAGCGACCAGGTGGAGGCGCGGCGGGCCTCGTTCGAGGAGGTCTTCACCGCGCTGCAGGACGCCGGCGTCGAGCGCGCCTCGCTGATCCAGGCGTGGGACTTCCACACCGCGTCCGGCGAGACGCTGTGGGGCGACCTGCTGGCGATGCGCGACGACGCCCTGCAGCGCCTCGGCGAGGACGGGATCGGCTGCACGATCACCGAGGTCGACGACGACCCCGACGACGAGCACGCCCACCGCCACGTCAAGGGCACCTACACCGTGCCGCGCTACGTCGACAGCGAGTACCCGCCGGCGCGGCTGGTCTACGGCGCCGACGGCAGGCCCGCGTACCAGGGCGAGATGGAGGTCGAGTTCCACGCCACGATCCCGGCCTCGCTGGCCGAGCCCGGCGCCGACCCGGGCCGGTTCCTGACCTACGGCCACGGGTTCTTCCTCGGCGGCTTCCAGGTCACCGACCCGTGGCAGACCGAGTTCGCCGACGAGCTCGGGTTCGTGATGGTCGGCACCAACTGGGCCGGGATGAGCGAGGACGACATCCTCGCCGCGGCCCAGGTGCTGTCGGACATGAGCGACTTCCCCACCATCCCGGACCGCCTCCACCAGGGCGTGATCAACGTGCTGGCGCTGACCCGCACGATGGGCGGGGTGTGCACGCTGGACCCGGCGATGCAGGTGGACGGGGTGCTGCCCTACGATCCGGCGGAGAGGTACTTCCTGGGCATCAGCCTCGGCTCGATCCTGGGTACCACGACGATCACGATGTCCACCGACATCGAGCGCGCGGTGCTGCACGTGGGCGGCGCGATCTTCCCGCTGATGGAGAGCCGCTCGATCAACTTCGAGCAGTTCGACATCGTCTACTCGGCCTGGTACGAGCGGCGCATCGACCGCGAGTTCTACTGGTCCGTGATCGGCCACCAGTGGGATCGCGCCGAGCCGATCACGTACCTGCCGCACATCGCCCAGGACCCGCTCCCGGGCACCCCCGCCAAGCAGATCTTCTACCCCGTGGCGCTCCAGGACGCGGAGGTCGCCAACGTGGCCTCCGACGTGGCCGCGCGCACCGCCGGGTTCGCCCAGCTGGGGCCGACGATGCACGAGGTGTGGGGCGTCGAGACGATCACCACGCCGACGTACGACGGCTCCGCGATCCAGTACTGGGACTGCGGCGACCCCGACGTGCCGCTGACCAACGAGCCCCCCGAGGACAACAGCGCCCACCAGTGCGTGCGCCGCACCGACTCGTTCGCCGCCGCGCTGGATGCGTTCCTGCGGCCCGGGGGCACCGTGACCAACGCCTGCGACGGACCCTGCGATCCCGAGTAGGCGGGCCCCGCCGTGGACCCGCCCGGGTGGCCCGGCGCTTGCTAGGCTGCTCTTGCGGGAGGTCCGCTCGATGCGCCGTCGTCTGCCCACGCCGCCCCGGCGGGCGGCTGTCGCTGGAGCCCAGCCTGGCGCTGCTGCCCGTGCCCGGGCTGTTCGGCTTCACCCTGGAGCTGAAGTTCGCCGCGCTGGTGTGGTAGCCACCCACAGCAGCGCGGGGGACGGAACGACACGGAGCGGAGCTCGTCGGCACATCATGGCTCCCGTCCGTCCAGCTCGGTGCGCCGGTCCAGCAGCAGCGGCTCGCCCGCCACCGGCACGCTGGGGGAGTCCACCGTGAGGACCACGTTCATCGGCGGCGGCCCGTCGGCCCACACCCGCACCCGCCCGCCCCCCTCGCCGAAGGTGTACAGCTCCATGCCCGGCTGCTCCGGGGTGGTGCCGTCCTCGTCGGACTGCTCGGGCACGTGCTCCGCGAAGCAGGCCAGGTCGTAGACGTGCTGCTCGTCGCGCCGCTGCTGGCGCACGTCGCAGTCGCCGCGGATGTCCCGCGCCGCCAGCTCCAGCGAGCTGCACTGGACCCACACCAGCGCGTGGAGGTGGCGCTCGCCGTCGCTGCGCATGCGGGCCGAGACCGTGCACGCGGTCCCGGGGTCGAGGTAGATCCCCTCGGTGGTCTCGGGGCGGGCGCTCCACTCGGCGTCCACCACCCGGTCCATGCCGGCCAGCACCAGGCGGCGGTCGACGAGCAACCCCAGCACGACGATCACCGCGGCGGCGACGAGCCCCACCCGCAGCCAGTACCACCACGCCGCGCCCTCGCCGCGCTTGCCGGCCAGCGGCAGCGCCAGCCCCACCGCCTCGGCGTCCCCGCCGAGGGTCAGCCCCGTGCCGCGAACGTACGCGCCGACCCCGATCCCGCAGGTGAGGTTGACCAGCCCCAGCCCCCCACCGCAGGCCAGCGAGATCACGCCGAACGGCAGCGTGCCGATGGCGATCACCCCCACCGGCATCAGCCCCAGCGCGATGATCCCCGTCGGCGTGCCCCCGACGGCGATCACCCCCAGCTCGTACTCGCTGAAGGAGACCAGCCTCATGGGGCCGGCACGGTCCCCTCGATGCACACGATCGCCCCGCCGCGCACGCCGACGACGATCCGGCCGTCCCAGAACACCGGCGAGCTCTCGGCGGCGCCCTCGAGCTGCAGCTCCCACAGCTTGTGGCCGTCGACGGCGTCGAAGGCCTGGATCCAGCCCTCGGAGTCGCACGCGACGATGGTGTGGCCGTCGGTGGCCGGCGACGACCAGCCGGGGCCGTGCAGCGGCTGCGACCACTCGATCACGGGGTTGCCGTCCTCGTCGGGCTCCTCGCGCAGGGCGAGCAGCCGGCCCTCGTTGAGCTGGGGCTCGTGGGAGGTGGGGATGAACACGAGGTGCTCGCTGGGGCCGGAGCCCAGCGCCGCGGTGGCGAGGATCCCGCCGTTGAAGTCGTGGCGCTTGTCGGCGCGCTTGCAGGTCCAGGCGGGCAGCTCGAGCGCCCAGGCGAAGTCCTTCGCCTCCAGGTCGACCTTGGCGAAGCGCAGGGTGCCGGTGGTGGTGGCCGGGCGGCGGGCGATCTGCAGGTCGACCTCGCTGCCGACGTAGAGGTACGGGTGGCCGTCCTCGACGCTGATCACCGGGGTGCCGTCGGTGTCGTCCTGGAGGTCGAGGGCCAGCACGGTCTCGCCGCTGGCGAGGTCCATCCCCATCAGGCTGCCGATGCTGTCGGTCCAGTACACCGCGCCGTCGTGGACCGCCACCGAGGACTCGATCCCGGCGGCCCAGCGGCCGCTGCCGTCCCGCGCCGCGGGATCGCCGTACTTGGGGCGGATCGTGTGGTACGTCGCCGGCGCCACCGCGGGCGACAGCCCCACCACCTGGCCGTCCCAGCGGGTGTCGAGGTCGACGCGGAACAGCAGGCCGTTCTCGCCGCCGACGAGCAGGCGGTCGTCCTCGGGCAGCACCGCGCCGTTGCTGTCGAACGCGCCCCAGCCGCGCATCGGGCCCAGCGGCCCGTCGCCCCAGTCGCGGCGGTTGCCGGGGATGTCCAGCAGCGTCTTGCGGTTGATCAGCGAGATCACCTTGTAGTGCATCGTGCCGTCGTGGCCCGGCAGGCCCTGGCCGACGTACAGCAGCGGCGGACCGCGCGGGTCGATGCTGGCGGTGCCCTTGATCGGCGCCGTCTGGGCCCGCAGCGCCGGGCGGCTGGGCTCGCCGCTGGCCAGGTCGACGAAGTAGACCTTGCCGTCCAGCGCCCCGGCGACGACCTCGACGTCGGGCCCGCCGGGCGTGGCGAAGTCCTGCACCGCGCGGGCGTCCTCGCCCCAGCGCACCAGCAGCGGCTGGCCGGTCCAGCCCACCCCGCACCACTCCTTGCCGCAGCCCACCGGCACCCGCCACGCCATCGCGACGTCCTCGCGCGGCAGCCGGCCGATCCCCTGGCGGTCGCGCTGCGGGCTGCCGCGGAACATCAGGACCCCCTCGGGGGTCTGGGGCTCGTAGGGGGTCTCCAGCGGCTGGAACGCCGGCACCTCCGCCGGCGTCGGGGCCTCGGGAAACGACGGCGGACCGGGGCAGCCCACCAGCGCCGCGGCGAGCAGCAGCAGGGGGGCGGATCTCACTTGAGGCGCTTCACCAGGCCCTCGTGCTCGAGCAGCACCTCGACCTCCTCGCGCGTCCAGTTGCCCGGGGTGAAGACGGTCTCGGCGACCCACACCACGCGGTCCTTCTCCTCGCCGGTGCACAGCAGGGTGCGCTCGACGCGGAACCCGCCCTCGAAGTCGACGACCTTGACCGGGTGGGCCGGCAGCGGCGCCTCGAGCTCCACGTCGTCGGGCAGCGCCAGGTCCAGCTCGCCCTCGTCGGTCAGCCCCAGCTCGCTGCAGTCCTCGTCGGACAGCGCGTGGCGGTGGTCGGTGAAGAACCGCACCAGCGCCTCGGCCTGCTCCTTGCGTGACACCAGGCTGACCAGGTCGCTGACGTCGGTGCGCGTGGCCAGCGGCTTCTCCTCGCCCTCGCGGACCGCCTTGAGCTGCTGGCACGCGATCGGCGGCTTGCACGCTCCCTGGCCGGTGAAGACCTGCCAGCCCTTCTTGGTGTTGAACCCCAGCTCCAGCGGGGCCTCCTCCCAGGTGACGTCGGATCCGGCGGTGTCCAGCGTCTCGCGGCCCGGGTTGGCGGTCTTGCCGTCCGTCGCGCCGTCCGCCGCTGCGCCCGCCGCGCCGTCCTCGGCGACCAGGGCTGCCTGGACCTCGGGCGTCGCCTCCGCCGCGGGGTCGTCCTCGGCGGCGGGGTCGGGGTTGCAGCCGGGCAGCGCCCACCAGGCGCTGGCGAGCAGGGTCACGGCGATGGCCAGTCGTGTCACGGCGTCCTCCCGGGGTCGGGTGCCGCCATCCTAGCCCTGACCACCCCAGAACGGAAAGAGCCCCGACCGGCGGGGGTCGGGGCTCTCTCTCACTCGGATGTCGTCGCTGTGGATGCTGCTCTGCGTCCGGGTCCGCTTCTACGGTCGCTGCTGCGTCTGCTCGGTCCGCCTGCGTGTCTGCTTCCGTGGGATGCGACTGCTGCTGCGCGCTGGCTACTTCATCCGCTCCTGCTTGCGCCGCCGGCGCATGGCCTCGCGCTGCTTCTTGCGCTTCGCCTCGCCGGGCTTGATGTAGTACATCTTGCGCTTGATCTCCTTCTTGATCCCCGCCTGCTCGACCTTGCGCTTGAAGCGTCGCAGCGCGCGCTCGAACGGCTCGTCCTTCTTGACGGTGACGGTAATCACGGGATCTTCACCTCCCTCCGGCCGGTGGTACCGGCGGCCGGGTGTTCCGGCATCAAGCAGCGGGCAATTATGCAGAGTCGTCCGGGGAAGTCAACGACAAAAGGCGGGATCTACTCGTCGATCGGGGTCATGAAGATCATCGCCGCGTCGACGCCCAGCGTCGCGATGCAGCGATCGTAGCGCTCCTCGACGGGCTGCTCGAAGACGGTCTGCCCGTCCAGCGGCAGCACGATCCAGGAACCCTCCTGGATCTCGCGGTCGAGCTGGCCGGGGCCCCAGCCGGCGTAACCCAGCGACAGGAACCACGCGCCGGGATCGTCGCTCTCCCCGATCAGCTGCTCGAGGACCTCCAGCGAGCCCGAGACGGACACCTCGTCGCTCAGCTCGAGGGCGTCGCTGGTCTCGACGGCGCCGTGGCGGAACACCAGCGTCCCGCGCCCGGGCTCCACCGGTCCGCCCCACATCACCGACTTGGTGGCGAACGCGTCGGTGTCCACCGACAGGTCCTTGAGCACCGCCTTCATCTCCATGTTGGTGGAGCGGTTGATCACGATCCCCATCGCCCCGTCCTGCTCGTGGCGGCACAGCAGCACGACGGTCTTGGCGAAGAACGGGTCCTTGAGCTGGGGCGAGGCCACCAGCAGGCCGGGACCGAGGTGGTGATCCTCGACGGGCTTTTCGTCGGAGGGTGGCTCCGCCACGGGGTTTCCTTCCACGGTCGACGCCTGACATTCTTGCCCACGAGCGGGGCGCTGGCAAGACGGGGAGGCGCCCGCGTGCCGGGGCCCCGGGGGGGTTCAGGGCAAGGGCAGCGGTCCGCCGTAGCAACCCATGTCGGCGGGGCTGGCGTCCAGGTCGTCGTACGCGGCGTCGGGGTCCCCGGCGTCGACCAGCGGACTGCCCGTGGTCAGGTGGAAGTCGTTGCCCTCGTCGGACGGTCCGGCGTAGGCCAGGAACGCCGGATCGACGAACAGGTTGGACGCGGCGAACACCGACGGGTCGGTCTGGCCGTCCACCAGCGACTTGTTGCCGAAGAAGTCGTTGTACTCGATGTCGGCGTCGGCGGGCACGTCGATCAGGCCGTCGAGCCGCAGCGCGCCGCCGTCCTGCTTGTAGAAGATGCTGTTGCGGATCTCGAGCGTGTCCTGGGGATCGGCGGTCTGGAAGTAGATCGCGGCGCCGCTGGCGCCGAGGTTGTCCGCGAAGGTGCAGTTGACCACCTGCAGGCTCGCCCCGCTCGACGCGATCGCGCCGCCCTCGCCGTTGGCCTGGGTGGTGAACGCGCGGCCGTACTCGAACAGCACGCCGGTGGCGCTGAGGCTGCCGTCGCCGAACAGGTCGATCGCGCCGCCGGCGTTGGCGTCGCTGTCGACGAAGTGGGTGCGCGTGATCACCGCGTGGGTCTCGACGAGCTCCATCGAGCCGCCGTAGCCCTTGTCGGCGTCCATGTTCTCGAAGTAGCAGTTGTCGACGGTCAGCGTGCTCTCGTCGAGGTAGAAGCCGCCCCCGTCGCCGTTGTTCGACAGGCAGTCGACCACCTGGCTGTCGGTGATCGTGACGTTGGCCTGGTAGGCCCACAGCGCCCCCCCGTTCTCGGAGGCCTCGCAGTCGTCGAGCACCACCTGGTCGAGGATCAGCGTGCCGCCGCTGTCGACCCGGACGCAGCCCCCCTCCACGGCCGCCCCGTTGTTCAGCTCCAGCCGGCGCAGGGTCAGCGACGCACCGGCCTCGACGACGAACACCGGATCGCCGGCCCCGCCGTCGATCACGGTCGCGGCCGGATCGGTCAGCCCGCGGATCTCCACGGGGGCCGAGATCGTCAGCATCTCGTCGTACTGGCCCCCGACGACCAGCACGCAGCCGGTCCCCGCGGCGACGCCCTCGGCCACGGTGGTGAACGGCTGCTCCATGCTGCCGTCGCCCCCCGGCGCGGCGGTGAGGTTGACCCACACCGTGGTGATCGACGCGTCCTGGTCGTCGCAGTCGAAGTCGACGTGGTGGCCGTCGCCGTCGGCGTCGCT
The DNA here is from genome assembly GCA_964584075.1 of uncultured Rickettsiales bacterium. GTDB lineage: Bacteria > Myxococcota_A > UBA796 > UBA9615 > CAYRNR01 > CAZOYV01. Next base: position 11,877 of record CAZOYV010000131.1, read on the forward strand.
CGAGGTGTCGTCGTCCCCGGTGTCGTCGTCCCCGGTGTCGTCGTCCCCGGTGTCGTCGTCCCCGGCGTCGTCGTCCCCGGCGTCGTCGTCCCCGGCGTCGTCGTCCCCGGCGTCGTCGTCGTCCTCGGACGGACAGCCGATCCACAGCAGGGCCCCGCATCCGAGCAGGGCCACGAACTCGAGCAGGTGATGCCAGCGCATGGCGGAGTTGTATCAGGGGAGCCGCGGTCGCGGACAGGGTCTTTTAGGGCATCTCGGTCAGGTCGACGTCCAGCGTCATGGTGTGGCCGTGGACCAGCTCGAGGGTCTGCTCGTAGGTCCCCAGCGCGGGGTGGTAGACCCGCAGCACGACCGCCCCCGAGGCCGGCACCGGCACCGCCCCGAGGTGGAACGTCCCCAGCGTGGTGGTGGTCGCGACGTAGGGGTGGGGCACGACCAGCAGCGCGGCCCGCTCCCACGGGTGGCGCTCGCAGGTGACCCGGTACAGGCCCGCCCGCGGCAGCGGCACCGGCCGGCGCTGCTCGCCGGGAGCCAGCGTGGCGCGGAACAGCTCGGCGCCGTCCGCGTCCCGGGCCACCAGGTCGTGGATCACGTCGTCGGCGTTGGTCAGCTTCACGACGCTGTCGACGCCGTAGTACGCCACCTTGGGCTGCAGGTCGCAGCCGGTGACCTGCAGGCTCCCGGCCGAGGCGATCCGGTTCCCGGACTCGACCCCCTCGAGCCACACCAGGGCGTTCGCCAGCCGCCCGTCCTCGACCACCAGCTCCCCGGCCGGGTGCTCGGGGCACGCGGTGCCGTCCACGGTGGGGACCACCACCTCGTCGACCAGCATCCCGCGGTAGCGCACGGTCCCGGCCACCTCGGCGACCTGCTCGACGGTGTCGGGCGTGTAGGGGCCCTGGGTCAGGCTCGGCAGCGTCCCGGCGTCGAGGACCTGGCGCAGCACGCCGCTGCGGTCCCCCGGCGCCAGCGGCGCGTCGGCCCCGTCGGCCCCGGGCGCGTCGGTGCGCAGCGCCAGGCGGCTGCTGCCCGGCGGGGGCAGCGGGTTCGCCTCGGCGGGGGTCCCGGCCTCGGCGGCCGGGGTGGCCGGCTCCAGCAGCTCCGGCGCGACCTCGTCGCCCCCCTGCCGGCTGCGCCACCACAGCGTGCCCGCCACCACCGCGGCGGCGATCGCGATCAGCACGATCCAGCTGGCCGCGGACCCGCCCCGCGCCGCGGAGGACCCCTTGCGCCGGGGGGCCGCCCGGCCCTTGCGGGTCGCGCTCCCCGAGCTGCTCTTGCCGCCACGCTTGCGGGTCGCCATCGGTGCCCCCTACTCCTCGAGCCGCGCGCTGCGGATCCCCGGGATCCCCTCCATCCGCTGGGCCAGCTCCTCGCGGTCGGTCAGGTCGTCGAGCTCGAGCTGGGCCCAGCCATGGGCCTCGCCCCGCTCCCCCGCCACCATCTGCACCGACTGCACGTCGACCTTCAGCTCGGACAGCAGGTTGGTCAGCGCCAGCAGCAGCCCCCGGCGGTCGCGGCCCCGCAGCTCGTCGCGCACGATCCGCTTGCGCGGGCGGGACAGCCACCGCGCCGCGCCCATCTGCGCCGGCCACAGCGTCACCATGTCCCGGATCTCGCGGCAGGTCCGGCGGTGGATCGTGGCGCCCCGCTCGCGCGTGGTGTGGGCCACGATCTCGTCCCCGTACTCGGGCCGGCAGCAGCCGGCGAGCCGAACGGGGATCGGGTAGCGCAGGCCCTCGACCTCGATCGGCACCGAGGGCAGCTCGGCGCTGCGCAGGTGATCGCAGACCAGGTCCCCGATCCACATCCGCTGCAGCTCGGGGTCGCGGATCTGCTGGAGGTCGCGCAGCTCCCGGTCGTCGAGCAGGTCGTCCTCGCGCAGCACCTGTGCCAGCCGCTTGAAGTTGGGCTTCGGCGCCACCGAGACCAGGTGCGGGATCACGTGGTCGTAGTCCAGCCGCCCGGCGTACAGCTCGCGGCCGAACTCCCGCTCGTCGGCGAGGTCGAGGCTGCCCAGCAGGTCGAGGAACACCGGCTTGTCCCGCCGCAGCGGGATCCCCAGCTTCTCGCGCGAGAACTGCGTGAACTGATCGATCGCCTGGTCGATCGCCCGGCGCTCGGCCCGCTGCAGCGCCTTGCGCAGCGCGATCGAGGCCCGCGTGGTGGAGACCCAGCCCAGGCGCTGGTAGCTGGGCTGGACCTCCTTGCTGGTGACGATCTCGACCTTCTGCCCGCTGCGCAGCACGGTCCGCAGCGGCCGCGAGTGGCCGTCGACGATCGCCCCGCGCGCGGTATCGCCGACCTCGGTGTGGATCAGGTAGGCGAAGTCCAGCGCGGTCGCCCCCTGGGGCAGCTTCTTGGTCGCGCCCTGCGGGGTCAGCACGTCGATCTCGGGGAAGAACACCCGCGAGGTCAGCTCCAGCAGGTGGTCCGAGCCGATGTTGTGGAACGAGTCGACGAGCTCGTCGAGCCAGCTGGTGTCGCCCTCCTTGCCCTGGCGCAGCTGGTGGATCACGCCGATGTGGTTCTCGACGTTCATCGGCTCGGTGCGGATCAGGACCTGGATCTTGGGGATCTCCGGGGCGGTGCAGATCGTGTGCAGCGACTGGTAGCCGTTGACCTTGGGGTTGTTGATGAAGTCGCGCACTCGCGCGGGCAGGTGTACGAACCTGCGGTGCACCAGGTTCAGCGTGCGGAAGCAGGCGTCGACGTCGTCGACGATCAGGCACAGGTTGAAGTTGCAGCCCTCGTCGATGCGCCGCAGCGGCAGCTTCTCGACCCGCAGCGCCTCGAAGATCGTGTAGATCCCCTTGTGGTAGAAGCGGTACTGGCAGCGGATCCCCAGGCCGCGCAACGTCTCCTGGATCTCGCGGGTCAGCTTGTCGACCCGCCGGCCGATCTTCTTCTGGTTGGCCGACAGCCAGCGGGTGATCGCGCGGTACAGCTCCGGCTGCAGCACGCGCATCACGTGGTCCTCCATCACCCGGGCCTCCTTGAACAGGCCGAGCCGGGCGGCGATCGGGACGTAGAACCGCAGCGTCTCGCGGGCGATCCGGCGCTGGCTGTCGGGGGAGTGGACCTCGACGCTGCGGATGTTGTCGGTGCGGTCGAAGACCTTGATCACCAGGGTCCGGATGTCCTCGGCGACCGTGGCGCTGAGCAGCTTCTTGAGCGTCTCGAGCTTGGGGTCGACGGCCTCGAGGAAGTCCCCGCCGCGCAGCTTGGTCAGGCCCTCGACGATCCGGCCGACCTCGGGGCCGAACTGGTCGTCGATCGCCCCGCGGCTGATCGGTTCCTCCTCGTCGGCGTCCTCGATGCAGTCGTGCAGCAGCGCGGCGGCGACGCTGACGTCGTCCATCCAGTGGTCGGCGCACTCCCAGGCGACGTCGAGCGGGTGGACGATGTAGGCCCCGCCCTTCTTGCGCTTCTGGCCCTCGTGGACGTGGCGGGAGAAGGCATAGGCGTCGCGGATCAGGTCCAGGTCGGGGTCCTCGTTGCAGGCCGCGACCTTGCGCAGGATCTCCTCGAACTTCTTGTTGTGGCGGCGATTCTCGAAGACGGGAAAGCGGTCTGTGAGTGCCATCGGTTCCCCCCCGGTGCCCAGGGGAGGGGCTGCATCGTGCAGGCCACCTGATTATGCCCCGCTCCCGGGGCGCTTCCAAGCGACACGCGGCGGGGTTCGATTTTGCCCCGCCGAATGGTCCCCCGCGTGCATCCGTCGGTGGCGGGGGTAGCGGGGTGGAGCTCCGCGGTCCGCGCGGCGCGCTATGATGAACGCGGCGCTGGAGGAGGCCCATGGCCATGTGCAAGACGATCGGGTGGTCGCTGCTGGCGCTGCCGCTGCTGCTGGCAGGCACGAGCTGCAGCGAGACCAACATCGCCAACGCCCGCCCACAGATCGCGGTCGACCCGGGCACGCTGGAGTTCGGTCCGGTCAGCCTGCTGACGATCGCCACCGACCAGGTGGTGCTGGAGAACAACGGGACCGGCTGGCTGGAGTTCGAGAGCATCGAGGTGGTGGACAGCGCCGGCGGCTCGTTCTGGCCGTCCACCGAGCCGCAGGCGATCGGCAGCGGCGACGAGTGGGTGCTCAACGTCTCGTTCGCCCCGGTGCTCGAGGAGGACGCCTCCGGCACGCTGCGGATCACCTCCAACTCGGTGGAGCAGGCCGTCGTCGACATCGCGCTGACCGGCACCGGGGTGCGCCCGATCCTCGACGTGACCCCCACCGCGCACCACTTCGACACCAGCGACGGCGCCGGCACCGAGACCGACACCGTCACGCTGGAGAGCACCGGCAGCGGCCCGGTGATCGTCCAGGACATCTTCGTCGAGGGCGACGAGTTCGACGCGTTCAACGTCAGCCTGCCGCCGACGGTGCAGCTGCCCCACTCGCTGGACCCCGGGCTGTCGATCGAGGTCGACATCGTCCACGTCCCCGAGATCGGCGAGTCGTACCAGGCCCAGATGCACGTCCTGAGCAACGACCTCAACGACGAGGACCAGGTGGTCCAGCTGTCGGCCAGCGGCCAGGGAACCGGCGGCGAGCCCCCCGAGTGCACCGTCACCAGCCCCAACAGCGGCTACGCGCTGGAGGTCGGCGGCGTGTTCGACCTCGAGGGCCTGGTCACCGACGTCGACCAGCCCGCCTCGACGCTGGTGGCCTACGTCCAGAGCGACCTGCAGGGCAACCTCGGCCCGGTGATGCCCGACGCCAAGGGCAACGTGGTGCTCCCCGACATCGCGCTCGATCTGGGCAGCCACACGGTGTCGCTGGTGGCGATCGACAACGACAACAACGTCTGCAGCGCCCCGATCACCGTGCTGGTCTGGGAGGAGGGCCAGACGTTCGACTACACGATCAGCGGCGGCGACACGATCTACCACTGGTGGAACGTGGACGACGACGTGACGTTCCTGCTCAACGGCGCCCCGTTCTTCGTCGACGACAACGACGAGCAGGACCTCCACCCGCCGGTCCCGCTGACCGCGGCGCCGGGGGACACGCTGCAGATCGTGGCCACCGACGAGGTCGCCTGCACGGCGATCCTCGACGGGCTGTTCCTGCACCTCAACGACAACAACATCCAGCCGCTCAACGAGGACTTCTGCAAGTCGGACTGTGACGATCACCCGTGCCACGACGCGTCCTACACCGGGCCGTGGCCCAACGACTTCCTGTCCGAGCAGTACGTCATCGCGATCCCGTGAGGTGCAGCATGGACCGACACCGCAAGCGCTGGCTCCGCTGGGGGCTGTACGGGCTGATCAGCGGCTGGCTCGCCGCCTCGGGGTGCCTGTGCTACGGCGGCGGTGAGCCGCCCCCCGAGGACGACGACGTCGAGGACGACGACACCACCAACCACAGCGAGCACACCGAGTACGAGCTGACCGGGTTCTACCTCGATCTCGGGCGGGACGCCGGGGAGGAGCTGTACGAGGGCCTGGTGATCACCGAGAACGGCGCGGTGCGGGCCTGGACCGGCGAGTACGGCGTGCACCAGGACGAGGAGTGGGTCGCGACGCTGACCCAGGGCCAGCTGCAGCGGCTGATGGACGCGCTGGGGCCCGGGGCGTTCTTCGAGTCCGACATCGACGAGGGCGGCGAGCCCGACTGCTTCGTGACGTTCCGCCTCGAGGTGGACGAGAACGAGGCGGTCCACGAGGCCGGCGACGTGCCCGGCGAGCTGGCCGAGTTCTACGAGGAGCTGGATGCGATCCTGGGGCTGTTCGAGATCGAGCATGGCTGTTCCTGATCCCCGCCGCGGCACGTCGCTGATCACGGCGCTGATCGGCGCGCTGCTGGTCGCCGGGGCGTGCAAGCAGGAGCCGGACCCGATCGACCCCGACGACGCCTACGTGCAGCCCGGCGACCACGTGGTGGCGATCCACGTGCGGCCCGACCGGCTGGTGCTCGACACCGACACGACGTTCGAGATGGTCTGCGTCGGGCTCACCGACGACGGCTACCTGGCCACGCTGCACGACTGCGACTTCGAGCTCGCCGGCGGCGACGCGGTGCAGGTCGGGACCGACGGGCTGCTGACCCCGGCGGGGACCGGCGCGGCGCAGGTGCTCGCCCGCCGCGGGACGCTGGCCTCGTCGCTGGCCGACGTCGAGGTCGTCGCGCCGGGGACCGTCGACCTGCGGGTCACGGATCCCGACGGCGTCCCGATGAAGAACACCGAGGTGCGGATCGGCACGCCGACGGCGCTGGCCACCGGGACCACCGACGGCGCCGGCCGCGTCCACCTCGAGGGGGACTTCAGCGGACCGATCGACGTGGTCGTGTTCCCGCCCGACCCGTTCCGCAAGACGATCCTGCTCGGCGCCCGCCCGCGCAACCTGGCGCTGGCGGTGGGACCCGAGCAGCGGGAGCGGCCGCTGGCCCGCGCGGTGGGCACCGTCGAGTTCCCCGAGGAGCCGGAGCCGGGGGTGATGGCGCTGGCCGTGGCGCTGACCTCGACGCCGGTGGGGCCGGCGTTCACCACCGTCAACGACTTCATGCCCGGCAACCGCGTGATCAGCGACTTCGGGATGGACGTGTCGCTGCCGTACAACCTGGTGATCAAGAACATCGTCGAGGAGTTCTACGCGCCGATCTACTCCGGCGAGGCGGTGCTGATGGTCGCCGGGGGGTACTTCGACCTGTCCGAGGTGCTGATCGTCGCGCAGCAGCTCCAGGAGGAGGGGATCGGCTCGATGTTCAACATCATCGGGGTCTACGCCGACCGCCTGATGGTGGGCCTCGAGGGGCCGCTGGACGTGCCGATCGAGGGCTTCGGGCCCAACGTCTACGTCGAGGACCTCGAGGTCTCGATGGACATCCCGCTGGACCGCGAGGTGATGGTCACGCTGCTGTCGCCGCCCGCCGAGTTCTGGACCACCGACCCGCCGACGGTGCTGGCCTACCGCGAGCTGGAGCAGGAGCTGGGCTGGGCCGTGGTCGGCGTCGGGGTCGGCAAGAAGCCCTACTCGGATCCGGACACCGACCCGCCCGAGACCGACGACGACGACGACGACGACGACGCCACCGGGACGGTGTGGGCGCTGCCGCCGATGAAGCCGTGGGAGACGGTGCCGGTGCTGGAGGCCGCGGCGGGGCACCCGCTGGGCACGCCCTACACGATCTACGGGGCGATGTCGGTCTACGCCGGCGTGGGCCCCGGCCACCCCAACGCGACGCTGGCGTTCAGCCCGCCGATGACCGGCACCGACGTGGTGCTGCCACCGTTCTACCCGCTGACCGAGGTGCACGGGTACGACGAGCCGCTGGGGTCGTTCGCGTACACCACGCCGCCGGACGTGGACGTCGGGCGCGGCTCGGTGTTCTACCGCGAGGTGACGCCCCGCGACGCCGCGATCGGCGAGCAGGCCGACCTGGTCGACTGGCTGATCGTCGACGTGTTCCACGACGGCGGCGAGACCGCGTTCCAGCTTCCCGCCGACGTGATCGACTACCAGCCCCCGCCGACCCAGGCGCTGGCCGAGGTCGAGAACAGCCTGACCGTCGACGCGGTGGGGATGCGGGCGACCAACTACCAGGCGATGATCACCGACGACGGGCTCGAGGGCACCGAGGTGTTCCAGACGTGGGCCAACCGCCGCTCGGTGGTCGCCGTGGAGTGGTGGAGCGACGCCACCGCCGAGGAGTGAGCGCCCGGCGCGCAGGTCAGCGCGAGGGCCCCCAGAACAGGTAGATCTCGCCGGAGTCGTTGCCCGTGGCGTCGCGGTACGGCGCGCCGACCAGCAGCTCGTCGGCGCCGTCGCCGTCGAGGTCGGCCAGCGCCAGGCCGGTGCCCAGGTTGTCCGCCACGCCGATCCCGGAGACCCCGGCGTCGGCGTCGGTGGCGTCGACCAGGCCGTCCCACCCCGCGGCGCGGCCGTGGAACAGGTACGCGCGGCCGCCCTTCATCACCGGGCCGACGTAGGCGAAGCGGCCGCCGACCCACAGCTCGGCGAGCCCGTCGCCGTCGCTGTCGCCGTGGCGCGCGATGTCGCCGCCGAAGGCGAAGTCGTCCCACTCGCTGCCGATCACGACCAGCACCTCGGGCGGGGTGCCGTCGTCGATCGCGGCGGCCCCGCGCAGCACGGTCACCGCGCCGCCGTCGGGCCAGGTGCGGCTGCTCTGCGGCGAGCCGACCCCGATGTCGGCCAGCCCGTCGCCGTCGACGTCGCCGAGGAACGCCACCGCGGTGCCGAGCTCCTCGCCGACCTCCTCGCCGACGTGGTAGCAGGCGGCGAGCTCCTCGGCGACGTAGGTCCCGGGGGTGGCCAGGTCGGCGCCGCGGAAGAGGTACAGCCGGCCGCGGCTGGTCTCCGCCTGGGGCGCCCCGACGAGCAGCTCCTCGACCCCGTCGCCGGTGACGTCGCCGTGGTCCATCGCGTAGCCCAGCTGGCTGACGGTCAGCGGGGCCTCGAGCGTCACGTCCGCGTCGTAGGGGTCGAGCTCGGCGGCGAGCCCGCCGGCGGCGCCGTGGAACAGCGCGACGTGGCCGTCGTCGGCGAACTCGAAGCCCTGGCTCTCGTTGAACAGCTCCCAGGCCACCGCCAGCTCGGCGGTGCCGTCGCCGGTGACGTCGCCGAGGCCCGACAGCCCCACGCCGACGCGGCCGAACTCGTGCGCCCCGCGGATCGCGGTGTCGGCGGGCAGCGTCTCGGGCGCCTCGGGATCGTTGTTCAGCGCGCGGCCGTGCAGCAGGTACACCGCGCCGGCCCCCTCGCCGCCGTCCGAGTCGTTGCGCGCCCCGGCGAGCACGTCGTCGAACCCGTCGCCGTCCACGTCGCCGGCGAACGCCACCGCGTACCCGGCGTTCTCCAGCGGCTGCTCGCCGGTCAGCTGGGCCACCGGCGCGGGCAGCACCGCCTCGAACGACGCCGCGGTGTAGATCGCCACGCGGCCGTCGTCCTGGGTCAGGTCGTAGCCCGGGGCGCCGACCAGCAGGTCCTCGAGCCCGTCGCCGTCGAAGTCGCCCCCCGACGCCAGCGCGAAGCCCTGGTACTGGGCCTGCCCGATGTCGCCGAACCAGCACGCCGCGTCGTTGGCGCACAGCGTGCCCTGCAGCGGCGCCCCGGCCACGGCGTCGACGCACGGCACGGTGGGCGTGGTGTCGTCGTCGCCGGCGTCGTCGTCATCGGTGGTGTCGTCGTCCCCGGCGACGTCGTCGTCCTCGTCGGGGCAGCCCAGCAGCGCCAGCGCCAGCAGCGCGGCGAGCCCCCACCACCCCCGGCCGCGCCCCGTGGTGCGCCCGGCGCTCATCGGGCCCCCTCCAGCACCGCGTCGATCTCCGCGATCGCCCGCAGCTGCTCGCCCTCGGTGTCCTCGATGGTCAGCCGGTAGTGGGCGAACGCGACCTCGCGGTCGCCGTCGACGACGTAGAAGTAGTACGCCGACGCCCCGCAGCTCCACATCGCCTTGCTCTCGCCCGTGTCCTGCAGCACGGCCAGGTCGTTGTCCGGCTGGTCGTCGAAGATGTAGTGCAGGCCGTCCTCGGTGCCGGCCTCGTTGACCGCGAGGAGGGCCACGTCGTCGCCCCAGCGGTCTTCGTTGGCGTCCCAGATCGTCTTCATGGCCGCGAACTGCGTCCGGCAGTGGCCTCACGTGGCGCGCATCCAGAAGATCAGCAGCACCTTGCCGGCGTGGTCCGACAGCGAGACCTCCTGCTCGTAGGTCGGCGAGGCCGGGTTGACGTCGGTGAGGGTGAAGTCCGGCAGCGCCGGGTCGTCCAGCCCGCACGGGGCCAGGGTCGGCGGCGTCGGCGGCGTCGGCGGGTCGGCCTTGCAGCCCGCGGGCCACAGGATCAGCACCGCCAGCGGCAGGATCCAGCGGATCAGGGTCTTGGGTCGGGTCATGGCTCTCGATCGCGCATGATACCCCGCCGGCTACTCGTTGCCTCGGGCTTCTCCGGTCATCGGCACGAACAGCACCGGCAGGACCTCGGTGGCGGTGGTCTCGCCGGCGGCGTCCTTGACCACCACGGTCAGCTCCTGGGCGCGGGACTGGGGGCCCAGCGGGATCACCAGCCGCCCGCCGGGCGCCAGCTGCTCGAGCAGCGCCGGGGGCACGTGGTCGGGGGCGGCGGTGACGATCACCGCGTCGTACGGCGCGGCGTCGGGCCAGCCCTGGTAGCCGTCGCCGCAGTGGACGTGGACGTTGTCGGCCCCCTCGGCGGCCAGCGTCTCGGCGGCGCGGGCGCACAGCGCGTCGACGATCTCGACGGTGTGGACCTCGGCGGCCAGCGCGCCGAGGACCGCGGCCTGGTAGCCCGATCCGGTGCCGACCTCGAGGACCCGCTCGTCCCCCTCGAGCCGCAGCAGCTGGGTCATCAGCGCCACGATGTAGGGCTGGCTGATCGTCTGCTCGTGGCCGATCGCCAGCGGCGCGTCGACGTACGCCTGGGAGCGGGCGCGCCGAGGGACGTAGCGATGGCGCGGCACGGTGCGCATCGCCTCGAGGACCCGCTCGTCGGTGATGTCGCGGGCGGCGAGGTGCCGCTCGACCATCTGCTCGCGCTGCCGCTCGTAG